>JANQHG010000163.1 GCA_028277115.1 Azospirillaceae bacterium | reverse complement strand
ACCCTCATCTGCGTTCGTCATAAACCGCCCACGCGACCCCAAAACGGCCGAGCGCACCCCTATCCCACCGGACCCCCAGTGGGGTGATCGGGGATCCTGCCCCCCTCGGACCCTGGACCCCCGACCACGCCCGGGGGTAGAGTGCGCCCGCGCCCTGCCCCGCGCATGGTCGCGCCCCCTTACCCGCCGGAGGACACCCAAGACGATGGAAACCTTTCGCGGATTGGTCTATCCGGCGCAATGCGATGCCATGGGGCATTTGAACATCCAGGCCTATGTCGGGTTTTTCGACCAGGCCGAGGTGCATTGCTTTCTCCATCTCGGCTATTCGGCCGAGTATTTGCATACACAGCGGATCGGCTGGGCAACCGTGCGCCATGTGATCGAGTACAAGACCGAGTTGATCGCCGGCGACTTCGTGGTGTGCACCAGCACGGTGACCCGGGTCGGCACCAAATCGCTCACCACCGACCATCGACTGATCAACGCCTCGACCGGGGTGGTGTGCGCGACCTGCGAGGCGACCACGGCACAATACGACCTGGCCGCCCGCCGGGCGGTCCTGCTGATCGAGCCGGTACGCCGTGCCGCGATCGCCGCGGTCGGCGACGGCGGCAGCGTCGCGACGTGACCGTCAAGCCCCCTGCCCTCTCCCCGCCCGGTCGTTGGCGACAACAGCCCGAGGTTGGCATGCCGATCCTGTGTCGTGTGGGTTGCACCGTCCTGGGTGCCGCCCTTCTTGCCCTTGGCCTGGGCGCCCCGGCGGCGGCGGACGACGGGGTCACCGTCGCGCGCGCGATCGCCGAGTTCGGCACCCCGGACTTGCCCGAGGGGTTCGCCCACTGGCCCTATGCCGACCCGGCGGCACCCAAGGGCGGATCGGTGACGCTGGGCACGATCGGCTCGTTCGACAGCCTCAACACCTATATTCTGCGCGGCAACTGGCCGGCCGGGATCGGCCTGATCGGCGACGCGCTGATGACCGGATCGGCCGACGACCTGCTCGCCGCCTACGGCCTGATCGCCGAGACGGTCGAGTATCCGGCCGACCGCAGCTGGATCATCTTCAATCTGCGGCCCGCGGCGCGGTGGCACGACGGCCACCCGATCACCGCCGACGACTTTCTGTTCGCCTACGAGACGATCCGCGACCATGGCCGGCCGTTCCTGCAATCGGCCTATCAGGATGTCGAGGCGTTCGAGGTCTTGGGCCCTCATCGGTTCAGAATCTCGGTCAAGACCCGCAACCGGATGAAGCCGCTGGTCCGCGCTGCCGGCCTGTCGCCACTGCCGCGCCATTGGTGGCAGGCGGACGGCCGGGACATCACCAAGACGACGCTGGAACCGATCCTGTCGAGCGGCCCGTACCGGATCAAAGAGGTCGAGCACGGTCGTTCGATTACCTACGAGCGCGTCCCGGATTATTGGGCGCGCGACCTGCCGGTCAACCGCGGCTTGTGGAACTTCGACGAAATTCGCTACGACTACTACCGCGACGACACGGTGTTGTTCGAGGCGTTCTTGTCGGGTCGGATCGATTGGCGCGGCGAGAACCGGGCCCAGCGCTGGGTCACCGGGTACGAGGTGCCCGAGGTCGAGGACGGCCTGATCATCAAGCGCCAACTGCCGAACAACGCGCCGAGCGGCTTCTACGGTCTGGTGTTCAACCTGCGTCGGCCGTTGTTCCAGGACATTCGGGTCCGCCGGGCACTCAACCTGTTGTTCGATTTCGAGTCGATCCAGCGCACGGTTCTGTTCGGTCTGTATCGACGGATCGAGAGTTGGTTTCCGAACTCGGACTATGGCGCCGGCGGACCGCCGACGCCTGAGGAGGTCGCGATCCTCGAGCCGTTCCGCGACCAGTTGGCGCCTGAGGTGTTGACCCGGGCGTTCGCTGCACCGCGCTCGGACGGCCGCGGCGCCAACCGGGCGAACCGGCGTGCGGCGTTGCGCCTGTTGCGCGCGGCGGGATGGGAGAGCCGGGACGGCCGCTTGGTCAACCGGGCGACCGGGGCGCCGCTTGCGTTCGAGGTTTTGCTGTTCAGCCCGACCCTGGTGCGGGTGGTCGAGCCGTATGTCCAAGCGCTCGCGCGCGACGGCATCGACGCCGATATTCGGGTGGTCGACACCGCGCAGTATCTCGTGCGGACCGATGAGTATGATTTCGATGTCGTTCGGTTGTTTTTGACCTTCTATCCGCCCCCCGGTCCGTTGTTGGCGACCCGCTTCCACTCGTCCACGGTCGACGTCCGCGGGCAGGCGAATTTCCCGGGCATCAAGCACCCGGTGGTCGATGCCCTGCTTGACCGGATCCTGTCGGCCGAGACCCTGCCGCAGCTCAAGGCGACCACGCGCGCGCTCGATCGGGTGCTGCTGTGGCATGATTATGCGATTCCGTTTTGGTACGATAATATCGCCAGAGTCGCCCATTGGGACCGGTTCGGCTGGCCCGAGCGGATGCCGAACTACGCGACAGGGTTTCCGTCGACCTGGTGGGTCGATCCGGCGAAGGACGCCGCGATTGCGGCGGCGCGACGCTAGCGGCAGAGGGTTTTTGGGGGCTTCGCCCCCAGGTCAGGGGGTTTCACCCCCCGACACCCCCCGACCAGGGGTTGCCCCCTGGACCCCATTCGTGGGGATCAAAGGGGGCAACCCCTTTGCGGGGGTGTCGGGGGCAGCGCCCCTGACAACGGCCGCAAGGCCGAACGCCGGCAGGAAACCGATAAGAGCTGATCGACCATGTTGGCCTATATCATTCGCCGGGTGTTGTTGATCATCCCGACCCTGTTCGGGGTGATGGTGCTGAATTTCTTGATCGTGCAGGTCGCGCCGGGCGGCCCGATCGAGCAGATCATTGCCCAACTCCAAGGCACCGCGGTGGCGGCGACCGCACGGATCGGCGGCACCGCGGGCGGCGATCTCCAGTCGCTGCCGGGCGCCGACGGCACCACGGTGGGCGCGGCGGCCGAGGCGGTGACCAGCCGCTACCGCGGCGCCCAAGGCCTCGACCCCGAGTTCATCAAACAGCTGGAACGCGAGTTCGGCTTCGACAAGCCGTTTCACGAACGTTTTTTCCACATGATCGGCAATTACTTGGTGTTCGACTTCGGCACCAGCTATTTCCGCGACCAGCGGGTGGTCGACCTGGTGCTCTCGAAGATGCCGGTGTCGATCTCGCTCGGGCTGTGGACGACCTTGCTGACCTATCTGGTCTCGATCCCACTGGGGATCCGCAAGGCAGTGCGCGACGGCACGCCGTTCGACGTCTGGACCAGCGGCGCGGTGATCGTCGGCTACGCGATCCCGAGCTTCTTGTTCGCGGTGTTCTTGATCGTGGTGTTCGCCGGCGGCCGCTATCTCGACTGGTTCCCGTTGCGCGGCCTGGTCTCCGAC
>JANQHG010000054.1 GCA_028277115.1 Azospirillaceae bacterium | reverse complement strand
TCCGACCTCACCGACCGGTTGGCTGCGGAGGCGGCGGCACTGCGCAGCGACGCGGTGGCGTCGTTCTCCGCGGTGCGTGCCGACACCGACCGGGTGGTGCGCCGGATGATCGGGATCGTGCTCGCGGTCGCCGCGGTCGGGCTCGGCTTCGGCGCGGCCGCGGCGTGGCGGCTGATCGACACGATCGTCACCCCGCTGATCCGGATGACCGAGGCGATGCGCCGCCTCGCCGCCGGCGACACCGTCGAGCAGGCGCACGGGCCCGATCGCGACGACGAGATCGGCGAGATGGCCGAAGCGCTGGCGGTGTTCCGGCAGACCGCGATCACGCTCGCCCAGCAGACCCGCTTTCAGAGCACCTTGCTCGAAGCGATCGCGGTGCCGTTGTTCTACAAGGATGTCGCCGGCCGCTATCTCGGCTGCAACCGCGCGTTCGAGGCGTTCGTCGGCCGCCCCCGCGCCGAGATCATCGGCCGCCGGGTCGAGGAGCTGTGGGCGCCGGCGCACGCCGCGGTGTTCCAGGACGCCGACCGGGCGCTGTTCGATGACCTCGCGGCGCTGCCGCAGATCTACGAAACCAAGGTGCGCAACCACCGCGGCGAAGACCGCGACGTGATCTTCAGCAAAGCGACCTTCGACGACGCCGGGGGCCGGACCGCCGGCTTGGTCGGCACCTTCGTCGACATCACCGACCGCCGCCACGTCCAAGAGTTGCGGGCGGCCAACGACGCGCTCGCTCATCTCAACCGGGAGCTCGAAGCGTTCATCTACTCGGTGTCGCACGATCTGCGCGCGCCCTTGCGCGCGGTCGACGGGTTCAGCGCCGCGCTGGTCGAGGACTATGGCGACCGCCTCGACCCCGGGGCGCATCGGTTCGTCACGGCGATCCGCGACGGCGCCCACGACCTGCGCGCGCGGATCGAGGGGCTGTTGACGATGTCGCGCAGCGCGCGCTCCGAACTCCACCGCACGCCGGTCGATCTGTCGGCGATCGCGCACGAGATCGTTGCCGCACTGACGCGCGAACAGCCAGACCGCCAGATCACCTGCCGGATCGCCGACGGCGTCACCGCCAAGGCCGATCCGCGGTTGATCCGGGTCGTCCTGGAGAACCTGATCGGTAACGCCTGGAAGTATACCGCGAAGACGGACGATGCGGTGATCGAGTTCGGCTGCGAGGACACCGCCGACGGTCCGGTGATCTTCGTCAAGGATAACGGCGCCGGCTTCGATATGGCGTATGCCGACAAACTGTTCTTGCCGTTCCAACGCCTACACACGGTCGGCGAGTTCGAGGGCACCGGCCTCGGGCTCGCGACCGTGCAACGGATTGTTCATAGACACGGCGGCAGGGTCCGGGCCGAGAGCACGGTCGGGGCGGGGGCGGTCTTCCGCCTGACCCTTGACGGCGGTGACCCGCCGGTCGGACCGACCGACCACGGAACAGGGACGACCCCGAAGCGAGATCACGATGACGCTGGCGCCGGTGCTGTTGGTCGAAGACAATCCGAACGATGAAGCGCTGATCCTGCGCGCCCTGCGCAAGGCCCGGCTCGCCAACCCGATCGACGTCGTGCGCGACGGCGCCGACGCTTTGGACTATCTGTTTGCCGAGGGTCCCCATGCCGGGCGCGACCGCACGCACCTGCCGACCGTGGTGATCCTCGACCTTGAGCTGCCCAAACTGAATGGACTCGAGGTCTTGGACCGGATTCGCGCCGACCCGCACACGCGACGGTTGCCGGTGGTGATTTTGACGTCATCCGACGAGGACAAGAACGTTGTTGCGAGTTATGATCTCGGGGCCAACAGCTTCGTCCAGAAACCCATAGATTTTCCTGGGTTTTCCGAAGCGATCGCCCGGGTTGGCGTTTACTGGGCGATGATCAATCGGCTGCCGCCGACCGGCCGCGACCGCACGTGACCGCGGGCGCGTCTGCAGCGGGTCGGGACGGCGGACCGGACCGGGTCGGCCCTGACCGGTGGTCTTGCGGCCGGGTGTTCGGGGACGGGGTCTGGGAGACCGGGATCAGGGGGACCGCTTGGGGTGACGCGCGCGCTCAGCGTCTTGATCGTCGAGGACAGCGAGACGGATTGCCAGCTGGTGCTCCGTGCGCTCGTGCGCGGCGGCTTTGCGCCGGTGCACACCCGGGTCGCCGATCTCGACGGGTTGACCCGCGCGCTCGCCGCGGGGCCGTGGGACGTCGTGATCTCCGACTACCGGCTGCCGACCTTGCGCTGCGAGGAAGCGCTCAGGCAGGTGCGCGGCGACGGGACGGACCGGCCGTTCCTGGTGGTGTCGGGCGCGATCGGCGAGGAAACCGCCGCCGACCTGATGCGCCAGGGCGTCCACGACTTCGTGTCCAAGGACAATCTGGCGCGGCTCGCCCCGGCGATCACCCGCGAGCTGCGCGATGCCCACGAGCGGCGGGCCCGCCGCCAGGCCCATCGGGCGCTGCGCGAGAGCGAGGCCAAGTACCGGCTGCTCGCCGAGAATGCCGCCGACGTGATCTGGACCCTCGACCCCCAGCTGGCGATCACCTATGTCAGCCCGTCGGTGATCCGCCTGACCGGCTTTGCCCCCGCCGATGTCATCGGCCGGCCGTTCCTTACCCTGTTCGGCGACGGCGACCGCGCGGCGCTGACCCAGCTGATGGTTTTCCAAGGGACCGAGGATGTCGGCGATCGTCGGCGTCGGATCGAGGCGCAGCTCGCGACGGCGACCGGCGCGACGGCGTGGACCGAGAGCGTGGCAAACCCGATCTTCGACCCGTCGAGCGGCCGGCTCGAGGGTGTGATCGTCGCGACCCGCGACATCGGCGCGCGCAAGGACGCCGAGCACCGGCTTCGGCTCAGCGAGGCCAAGCTGCGCCAGGCGCAACGGCTCGGCCAACTGGGCCATTGGGAGTTCGACGGCAGCACCGGCCGTCTGGTGCTTTCCGACCATCTCCACGACCTGTTCGAGCTGCCGCGGCCGCCGGACGGCCTCTCGGTGGCGGCGTTGCTCGACCGGGTGCCGGCGGCCGACCGCCGGCGCCTGCTGCGGGTGATCGCGCGCATCCGCGGTCCCGGCGACGCGGACGAGGCCGAGCTGCGCCTGGTCGCCGCCGGCGGGCCCGACCGCTGGGTCCGGCTGATCTGGCAGACGGTCGGTCCCCGCGCCGCCGACCGGGACGATCGCGCGAACCGCGCCGTCGACGTGTTCGGGGTCGCCCAGGACATCACCCAGCGCAAACTCGCCGAACAGGAGATCGTGCACAGCGAAGAAAAGCTGCGCACCATCTTCGACAACGCCGCGGACGGCATCATCACCACCACCGGCGACGGGGTGATCGACAGCGTCAACCCGGCCGCGGTCGACATTTTCGGCCATGCCGGCGCCGACCTGATCGGCCGGCCGATCGACGCCCTGATCCCGGCGCGGTTTCACGGCATCCACCGCCGCCATCTTGCCAAGTTTGCCGCCGGCAGCCGCCAAGCCCATCAGATGGGCAACTGGCGACGGGTTTTCGGCGTGCGCAAGTCGGGCGACGAGTTCCCGGTGATGGCCTCGATCGCCAAGGCGAGCGCCGGCGGCCGGAAACTCCTGACCGTGATCCTGCGCGACATGACCGAGACCGCGGCGCGCGAGCGCGCGCTGCGCCGGTCGCGCGAAGAGGCGGTCGCGGCCAACCAGGCCAAGACCCGCTTCCTTGCGACCATGAGCCACGAGCTGCGCACCCCGTTGAACGCGGTGCTCGGCTTTTCCGAGATCATCCGCGACCAGATCCTCGGCCCGCTCGGCAACCCCAAATATGTCCAGCACGCCGAGAACATCCACGAGAGCGGCACCCACCTGCTGGATCTGATCTCCGACATCCTGGACATTGCCCGGATCGAGATCGGCCGGGTCGAGCTGACCGCACGGCCGCTGCCGGTCGCCGGGCTGGTCGAGACCTGCCTGCGCCTGATGGAGCCGCAGGCGCGGCGCAGCCACGTCACCTTGACCGCGTCGCTGCCGCCCGACCCCTTGACCGTGTTCGCCGACCTCCGGGCCGCCAAGCAGATTCTGTTCAACCTCTTGTCGAACGCGGTCAAGTTCACCAAGCCGGGCGGCGGGGTGACGGTGCGGGCGATGCAGCTGGAGGGCGGCGCGACCGCGCTCACGGTGATCGACACCGGCATCGGCATCCCGGAGGACCAGCTGGAGCGCGTCCGCCGCCCGTTCGAGCGGATCGAGAGCGACGATGGCGCGCTCCACGAGGGCGCCGGGCTCGGCCTTGCGATCGTCGACGGCCTGGTGCGCCACCATGGCGGCACGGTCCGGATCGACAGCCGGCTCGGCGCCGGCACCGCGGTGACCGTGTGCTTCCCGCCCGAACACCAGAGCGACCTGCGCCAGACCGGCAGCGCCCCCGAGGCGATCGTGATCGAGTAGGGCGAGCCGGCTTTCCAAAACGACGTACCAAACAAGGCCAGTGCGGTGAAATACGTCGCCAACTGTGTTGCCGGCTTACAAGACCTCGCTTGGCAGGCACTCCAAGAAGACTTCGGACCCTTGCAGTCCCTGTCCAAAGAAGATGGATTTCTGGCGTTTTCCGGGGAACTCTTACCCCGACAGCTCACGGCCGCCCGTTATCTGAACAACGCCCACCTGGTGCTCGCCCACTCCCAAGGCGCGGCGACGATCGACCTTGCGGCGCGACAGCTTGCCGACAGCCCCGGTTGGCACCACCCCTTGCGTCGGAGCGTGTCGCGCGACGAACAGTCCTTCCGCTTGACCTTCTCCGATGAAAACCGGCTGGTCTCGGCGGACCCGCGCGTGGTGGCCAAGTTTTGCGCAACGATCGAGAAACTCACCGGACTGACGCACACCGCCCGCGGGGGTGCTGTCGAGTTTTGGATACTGCGTCGGCGCAGCGGCAAGGTCTTTTTCTCAAAGCGGCTGACCCGCCGGAGGCGCACCGAGAAAGACCTGCAGAAGGGGGAGCTGCGGCCGGAGCTGGTCCATCTTCTGTGCCGCCTGTCCCAACCGACGCCGGAAGATGTTTTCCTTGATCCCTTCGCCGGCAGCGGGGCGATCCCGTTCGCACGCACCCATTACCCCGGCAGTATCGTGTTCGCCTTCGACCGCGACCAGGAGTCGGTCCGGCGGATGAAGTCGCTGCGGACAAACCGCCAGTTCGTCAAAATCCGCAAGAGCTCGTCCCTGATCGTGCACCAAGCCGACGCTCGATCGATGGAGCGGATCGAAGACGGCTTCATCCACAAGGTGGTGACCGACCCACCCTGGGGCCTGTTCGATCGGTCCCTGGAGACGCCGGCGCCCTTCTACGAAGAGGTGATCCGGGAACTCTGCCGTGTCACGCGCAGCGGCGGGTCCTTGATCCTGCTGCTCGGGGATCGCGATCTCCCCTCGATCCTCAGTGGACGGTTTGACCGCTTTCTCCACCTGCAGGAGCAACATCCGTTGTTGGTGGCCGGGAAAAAGGCGGTGGTGTGCAAATGGCGACGACGTTAGGGTTTCCCTCTCCTACCTTCACGAGTGGGGTCCCGGGGGCAACCCCTGGTCCGGGCCCCTGACCTTGTCGGTCCTTGATCAGGTGGGGCGGTGCGGGCGGCCCACCAGACGCGGCACCGGTTCGTCGCAACTATCGCACTTACGAGTCGCCGGGTCGGCCAGCACGATGATAGATCACGATGATAGATCTTGAGGATCTCGGTTAAGTCACCCCCGTCCGCACACATATGCTCGTCCCGATCAGACACCCTGAGGGCCGCCGCATCACCGATCTTCCGATCCGCCCGTCCCGTCGTTCCGGCGCGGCGCCGGAAGCGACGGACGGCCGCCCTACCCGAACGCCGCGGCGCGCTCGACGATGTGGGTGACCAGGCCGTAGTCCTTGGCCTCTTCGGCCGACATCCAGAAATTGCGGTCGGTGTCCTTGGCGACCCGCTCAATCGGCTGGCCGGTCTCGCGCGCGATGATCGTGTTCAAGCGCTCGCGCATCTTGATGATCTCGCGCGCCTCGATCGCGATATCGACCGCCCGGCCGCCGGCGCCGCCGGCCGGCTGGTGGATCATGAACCGGGTGTTCGGCAGGCAGTAGCGGTTGGCGCGCTGGGCCGCCAGGAAGATGTGCGCACCGGCGCTGGCAACCCAGCCGGTCCCGAGAATCCGCACCGGCGGGGTGACGAACCGGATCATGTCGTGGATGGTGTCGCCGGCCTCGACATGGCCGCCCGGCGAATTCAGGACGATCCGGATCGGGTCCGAACTTTCGACCTCCAGGGCCAGCAGCTGCGCCGAAATCTGTTGCGCCAGCTTCATGTTGATCTCGCCGAAGATCAGGATCGTCCGGCTCTTGAACAGGTTCTGCTGAACGGTCTGGAACACCGGCGGGGTCGCCTTGTCCGCCGCCGGCGCGCGCTCCGGATCGTCGTCGTCATCGTCATCGGCGCGCACGCGGGCCGTCTTCAGGTCGAACTCGGTCATCGATCACTCTCGCTTCGCGGTCGGGTCGCGCGGGCGGGGCCGCCGACCAAACAACATGGGGGCGCGCGTCGGGGTCGTCATGCCTCGTCGTCGTCCCGGGTGGTCGCCGGCGGCTGCCACGGCAGGACGCCGCGGACCAGATCGCACGCCGCCGCGGCCGGCATCGGACGGGCGTAATGATAGCCCTGGCCATAATCGCAGGCCAGCGCACGCAACAGATTGGCGTCGGCCTCGGTCTCGATGCCCTCGGCGATCACGTCGAACCCGAGCAGGCGCGCGAGATCGACGATCATCCGGACCATCGACCGGTTTTCTTCCGACTGGTGCATCACGCTGACGAACGAGCGGTCCACTTTGATGCTGTCGAGCGGGAACTTGGTCAGATAGCTGAGCGAGGAATGGCCGGTACCGAAATCGTCGATCGAAAGGCGAATCCCCAGACCCTTGAGCTTGCGCAACACCACCAGCGACTCTTCGGGCTTGCGCATCACCGCGCTCTCGGTGATCTCCATCTTGAGCCACGACGGGTCGGCGTTGGTCTCGCGGATCACCGCGGTCACCCGGTCGAAACAGTCGGTCTCGTCGAGCTCGAGCGGCGACAGGTTGACGCTCATGAACAAGGGCGCCGAGCCCGGCTCGCGCTCGACCTGCCAGCGGCAGATCTGCCGGCACGCCTCGCCCAACACCCAACGGCCGAGGGTGACGATCAGCCCGGTCTCCTCGGCGATCGGCACGAACGCGCCCGGCGAAATCTGACCGCGCTCGGGGTGCCGCCAGCGCACCAGCGCCTCGAAGCCGGCGAGCCGGCCGGTCACCATCTCGACAATCGGCTGATAGGCGACCCACAGCTGGTCGTCGCGCTCGAGTGCGCGGCGCAGGTCGTGCTCGGTGCGCACACGATTGATCAGCCGGTCGTGCATCGCCGGATCGAACCAGACCTGACGGTCGCCGCCGGCGTCGCGGGCCCGGCTGGTCGCGATCTCGGCGTCGCGCAGGACATCCTCGGCAAGCACCGCCGGCGCCGGCAACGACGCCAGGGCAGGCGGATCCGACACCGGCCCCGACTCGGCTGCCGCCGCGTCCGAGGTGACCGGCACCCCGGCGACCGCCGCGACCACCCCGACGCTGGCGGTCAGGAACACCGAGGCGCCCGACCGGGTCGCGGCCGTGCGCATCATCGCCGAAATCGCCTCGAGCCGCGCGCCCAGGCGCCCGCGGTCGGTCGGGCCGTTGATCACCAACGCGAATGCCCGGTCGCCGACCCGGGCCAACTGGTCGCCGGGCTCGGTCGCGGCCGACAGGCCCTCGGCGATCCCGATCAAAACCTCGGTCGCGAACTCGCGCCCGAAGCTGTTTTGGATGTTGGAAAAGCGGTCGATGTCGAAGATCACCAAGGCAAACGCCCGCTCGTCCGCGATCGCGGTCTCAAGGTCGCGCAACAGCTGGAGACGGTTGGGCAGACCGGTCGCGGCGTCCCGGTAGGCCAGCATCGCGAGTTCGCGCTCAAACCGCGAGCGCTCCGAGATATCGCGCAAGTAGGCGGTGTACAGCGGCCGGCCGTTGATCCGGACCACGGTGACCGACAACTCGACCGGAAACCGGGTGCCGTCGGCGCGCGCCGCCGAGACCTCGCGGCGCGCCCCGACCAGCGGCGCCAGGTCACCGCTGAGACAGCTGGCGAGCCCGGTGTCGATCCCGGGCGCCGCGCCGCCCAGGCCGAACAACTCGGCGATCTTGTGGCCGACCGCCCAAGCGCGCGGGCAGCCGATCATCCGCTCGCACGCCGGGTTGAACTCGACGATCGTGCCCGCGGCGTCGATGCCGATGATCCCGTCGAGCGCACCGTCGATCACCGCCGACTTCAAGGCCTGGCTGGTGGTCAACGCCTGCGCTGCCGAGTGGCGTTCGGTCTCGTCGAGCAGAAAGGCGATGTACGCGGTGATCTCGCCCTCGGTGGTGAGCAGGGGGGTGTAGACCCGCCGGAGATACCGACGGCCGCGGCCGCCGTAATCGACCCAGCCCTCGGTGCGCACCGCCTCGCCGGCGAGCGCGCGGGCGCCGTACGTCCGCACCTGGGCATAGGCGGTCGCCCCGATCACCTCGTCGATCCGCCGCCCGATGATCCGCTCGGGCGGACGGCCGGAAAACGCGGCGTAGGCGCGGTTGACGAACAGATATCGGCCGCTGCGGTCGAGCAGCGCGACCATCGCCGGAACTCCGTCGAGGATCGGTGCCAGCGCCGCGACCGACAGGCCGCGCGCGCCGGAGGGCGACATGGAGGTCACGGCGTCGCCGCCGTCATCCGGGTGATCAGGCATCGAGGCACGCGGGTCGGGTCTCAAGACAGGCACGATCGCCAAACGCGAACGCAAAGACAGGTGGACCGGCGGAACGCACGGTCGCCGCCCGTGGCCGTCGCGAACCGGTCGGCCGTCGGGCGAAGCGCGGGCATATCATCGTTCTCGCCATGCTGACCAGCCGAATAACATGTGCGCTCGGTTGAAAGCCGGTAATGGCACCCGGTGTCCGACGTGTGCCGGCCAGGAGGGGTTCTTACGTTTCGACCGCAATTCTGCCCGTTTTCCGCGCGGGCCGAAAGAGCGGCGGCGCGCGTCCCCGGTCCGCCGGTCAGGCCTCGCGGTCGGCGAGCTCGGCCGGGTGATCCGGGTGCGCCGGGATCAGATCGGTCAGCCGCCGATAGGCGGCGCTGCGCACCCGCGCGAGCTCGGCCGCGACCTCGGTTTCGCTTAAGCCAAGCGCCTGCAGCAAGGCACCGCCGAGCTGCAGGCTGCCCTCGATCATCTCCGGGACAACCAGAGTGGCGCCGGCCTCGGTCAGCTCGTCGGTGTGGCGGTTGTCGCGCGCGCGCACCAGGATCGGCAAGGTCGGCCAATGCCGGGCGAGCGCCCGCACCGCGCGCACCGCGGCGAGCGGGTGGTCGAGCGTGATCACCGCCGCCCGCGCCCGCTCGACCCCGACCGCGCGCAACACGTCGGCGCGGCTGGCGTCGCCGTAATGCACCGGCATGCCGCGGACCCGGCCCTCGGTGACCCGCGCCGGCTCGAGATCGAGCGCGACATAGGGGATGTCCCGGGCATCGAGCAGCCGCGCCAGCGACTGGCCGACCCGGCCGAAGCCGGCGATCACCACATGATCGGCAAAGCGCTCGGCCGTGTGGGTCGGGACGGCCGCGGCCTTGCCGTGGGCCGGTGCCAGCCGGCGCGCCAGCGCCCGCCCGAGCCCGCCGACCAGGGGCGTCAGCGCGACCGACACCGTGACCACCGCGAGTGCCAGCTGGCCGGTCTCGGGCGTCAGCACCCCCTCGGCCATCGCGACCCCGAACGCGACCAAGCCGAACTCGCCGCCCTGGGCGAGCGCAAAACCGACCCGGACCGCGACGTCGGGCGGGTGGCCGCTGAACAGACACAGCGCGACCAGGACCGACGCCTTGATCGCGACCAGCGCGACCACCAGCGCGGCGAGCAGCGGTGCGTGGGCGAGCACCAGCGGCAGGTCGATCGCCATCCCGACCGCCATGAAGAACAGCGCCAGCAGGATCGCGCGGAACGGTTCGATGTCGGCCTCGATCTGATGGCGGAACTCGGTCTCGGCAACGATGATCCCGGCCAGGAAAGCGCCGAGTGCCATCGACACCCCGGCCCGTTCGGTCAGCCAGCCGATCCCGAGCACGACCAAAAGGGTCACGCCCATGAACAGCTCGGGCAGCCGGCGCGCCGCGACCATCCGCAACACCGGCCGCACGATCAGCCGGGCGGCCAGCACGATCCAGATCACCGCCGCGGTCGATTGCAAAAGGGCGCCGCCCAGTGCCGCCGCGACCCCGGCCTCGGCCTGGGTCAGAAGCGGGATCAACGCGAGCAACGGCACCACCGCCAGGTCCTGGAGCAGGAGGATCGCGAACGACACCCGGCCATGGCGCGCGGTCAACTCGTTGCTCGCGATCAGGTCCTGGAGCACCAGCGCGGTCGAGGACAGCGCAAGGCTGAACCCGATCACAATGGCGCCCGCAAGGTCGAGACCGATCCCAGCCGCGATCAGCCCGATCAAGGCAGCGCTGATCAGGACCTGCATGGAGCCGAGCCCGAGCACGGTGCGGCGCATCAGGCGCAGCCGGCTGACCGACAGCTCGAGCCCGATCGCGAACATCAAGAACACGACGCCGTAGTGGCCGAGCGCGGCCATGGTCTCGGGATCGACCAGGCCGCCGGCGACATGGGGGCCGATCAGCATGCCGGCGACCAGATAGCCGAGCACCGGACTCAAGCGCAGCCGGTGGAACAGCGGCACCACGATGCACGCCGCGATCAAGACGACCAAAAAGGGCGCGAGCGCGCCGTCAGGGCCGTGGCCGTGGTCCATCGGATCGCTGCCGCTTGGCCGGGCGGTCGGACGGCGGCCGCCGACCGCCCGGCGCGGCCCGACGACGACACGGAGGGTCGCTACCCGCCGGTTTCTGCCTAGGGCGAGGCGGACGATCGCGGGCGCCAACGGCGCAGCACGAGCGAGTTGGTGACGACGCTGACCGAGCTCGCCGCCATCGCCGCCCCGGCGACCGCAGGGTTGAGCAGACCGAGCGCGGCGATCGGCAAACCGATGACGTTGTAAATGAACGCCCAGAACAGATTCTGCCTGATTTTGCGCGATGTCGCCCGCGAAATCTCGAGCGATGCGGCGACCAGACGCGGGTCGGGGCGCATCAGGGTGACCCCGGCCGCCTCGATCGCGACATCGGTGCCGGTGCCGATCGCAATCCCGACGTCGGCGGCGGCGAGCGCCGGGGCGTCGTTGATGCCGTCGCCGACCATCACCACGGTGCGGCCGGGCCCGCGCCGCTCGGTGACCCGGGCAGCCTTGGCCTCCGGCGCGACCGGCGCGATCACCTCGCCGATCCCGAGCGCATGCCCGACCGCGCCGGCGACCCGCGCGGCATCGCCCGAGATCAGCCCGGTCGCGACCCCGCGCGCGGTCAGGTCCGCGACCGCGGCCGCGCTTTCCGACCGCACCGGGTCGGCGACCGCAATCACGCCGATCACCCGGGCGTCAACCGCGACCAGGATCGCGGTTTCGCCCGCGGTTTCTGCCGCGTCGATCGCTGCCACCGCCGCCGCGTCGTCGATGTCGTGGGCCGCCATCAGCGCGCGGTTGCCGAGTTCGACCCGGGCGCCGTCGACCCGCCCGGTGACGCCGCGACCGGTCTCGCTTCGGACCTCGGTCGCGGCGGGGACCGCAAGGCCGTGCGCGGCCGCAGCCTCGGTGATCGCGTGGGCAAGCGGATGCTCGCTCGCCTGTTGCACCGCGGCGGCCAGGGTGAGCAGGCGGCGGCCGTCCGGGTCGCCTGCGGGGTCGGCGGGCAGCAGCCGGGTGACCGAGGGCCGGCCCTTGGTCAACGTGCCGGTCTTGTCGAACAACACCTCGGTCGCGCGGTGGGCGCGTTCCAGCGCCTCGACATCCTTGAACAGGATGCCGGCGCGCGCGGCCGCCCCGGTGCCGGCGACCACCGCGGTCGGGGTGGCCAGGCCGAGCGCGCACGGGCACGCGATCACCAACACCGAGACCGCCGCGACCAACGCCGCCTCGACCCCGCCGCCCGCGACCAGCCAGGCGCCGAACACCAGCACGGCGAACGCGACCACCACCGGCACGAACACCGCGGCGACCCGGTCGACCAGGCGCTGGACCGGCGCCTTGCCCGACTGCGCCGCCTCGACCAGGCGGATGATCCGGGCGAGCGTCGCGTCCTCGCCGACCCGGGTCGCGTCGATCGCAAGCGCGCCGGTGCCGTTGATCGCGCCGCCGGTGACCGCGTCGCCGGGCCCGCGGGCGACCGGCAGGCTCTCGCCGGTGACCAGCGATTCGTCGAGCTCGCTCGTGCCTTCGACGATCACGCCGTCGACCGGCAGCCGTTCGCCCGGGCGGACCAGCACCCGGTCGCCGGCCGCGACCTCGGCGATCGGCACCACGGTCGGGGCGCCGTCGCGCACCACCCGCGCGGTTTCGGGGCGGAGCGCCATCAGCGCGCGGATCGCCGCGGTGGTGCCGCGTTTGGCCCGCGCCTCGAGCCAGCGGCCGAGCCCGACCAGAGTGATCACCACCGCGGCGGCCTCGAAATACAGGTGCCCGGCGGCGGCGGCACCCTCGGTGACCACGCGGACCAGGCTGTAGCCATAGGCCGCGGTGGTGCCGAGCGCGACCAACAGGTCCATGTTGCCGGCGCCGGCGCGCAACGCCCGCCATGCCGCGACGTAGAAGCGCGCGCCCGCCACCAGCTGCACCGGGGTCGCAAGCGCGAGCGCGACCAACGGCGGCAGGTGGACCGGCAGGCCGAACGCCATCGCAGCCATCTCGGCGACCATCGGCAAGGTGAGCACGGCGGCGCCGATCAGGATCGCACCGTCGATCCGGGCCCGGCGGTCGGCGGCCGCGGCGGCCGCGGCCTCCTGGGCCCGGCGGGCCTCGGGGTCGGCGGCGCGCGGGGTCGCGCTGAACCCGGCCTCGGCGACCACCCGCGTCAACGCCGCCGCGTCGAGGGTCGGCGCGGCCGCGGTGACGTCGGCGCGCGCCAGCGCGAAATTGACCCGCGCCTCTGCCACCCCGGGGACCGCGCCGAGCGCGCGCTCGACCCGCCGCGCGCAGCCGGCGCAGGTCATGCCGACGATGTCCAGGGTGTGCGCCTCGCCGCCGGGCCCGGTGATCGTGTCGAGACGTTCCGCCATCGATGCCCTCCCATTGGATTTGCGAGGTTTTGGGGGCTTCGCCCCCAGGTCAGGGGGTTTCACCCCCCGACACCCCCCGACCAGGGGTTGCCCCCTGGACCCCATTTGGTGGGGGGCAAAGGGGGGGGGCCTTGCGGGGGTCGAGGGGGCAGCGG
>JANQHG010000277.1 GCA_028277115.1 Azospirillaceae bacterium | reverse complement strand
CGCCGAGCCAGGCCGGTCGGCCCGACCGCATGGAACGCCTTGCGGCGCTCCGCCAGTCGGCTGGCGAACAGCTTCAACGGAACATTGTGGGGCGCCGGCGCGAGTTCGTTCAAGAGGATCAGGCGCACCGCCCCGCCCCACAACGGCGAACTTTCCCACACCCCGCGCCACGCCAGCCGCCGGAAGCCGAATCGCTGCAGAAACGCCGGGCGCGGCGAACGCGCGCTGATCAAGACGCTGTGCAGCTGAGATCGCAGCCGACGCCGGTCCGACCTCAGATACAGATAGTCGTACATCGACAACCGCGACAGGTCGTCTTCGGCGAGACTGCGCGCAAACTTGAACTCGATCAAAATCTCCCGCGCCGACAGGTCCCGCAAGCCGTCCGCCAACAGCATCCGCTGCTCCCGGGTCCAGACCCGACCCCGGCGCCGCACCAGGATGATGTCCGCCCGCGGGATCCCTGCCGACACCTCGACCTCGGTGCGCACCTCGACACCCGACGGACCCAGCAGTTCGGACAGCAGCGCCGCTGCAAAAAGGTGCCATCGGATCCGGCAACCGCGCCGGTCGGTGTCCAGACCGGTGCCGTGGTCGCCGATGTTGGTCACGTCCGTGTCCGCCGTCGGTGGGTCAGGGCGATCGATTCACTGCCATACACCGACCGTCGGATGGTCGATCGTCCGTGGGCCGACCGGCGTGCCCCGCCGATCTCATCCCTCGGCTGCCGCCGCCGCGGCCACCCCGACCGGCGCGGCGCCGGCGGTGCCGGCGGTCAGTGCCGGGGCGTTGAACTGCAGCCGGGCGAGCCGGGCGTAGAGGCCGTCTTCGGCCATCAGCTGGCGATGGGTGCCGGTCGCGACCACCCGGCCGCGGTCGATCACCACGATCCGGTCGGCGTTGAGCACCGTGGCCAGGCGATGGGCGATGATCAGCGTGGTCCGCCCGGCCATCAGGGTCTCGAGCGCCTCTTGGACCAGCCGCTCGCTCTCGGCGTCGAGCGCCGACATCGCTTCGTCCAACAGAAGGATCGGCGGGTTGCGCAGGATCGCGCGCGCGATCGCGATCCGCTGGCGCTCGCCGCCCGACAGACGCACCCCGCGTTCGCCGACGAAAGTGTCGAGCCCGTGCGGCAGCCCGTCGAGGAACTCAAGCGCGTGGGCCGCGCGGGCGGCGGCGCGAACCTCGTCGTCGCTGGCGTCGGGGCGGCTGTAGCGGATGTTTTCACGCGCCGAGGTCGAAAAGATCACGGGGTCCTGCGGCACCAGGCCGAGCCGGCGGCGCACCGCGATCGGGTCGGCCGCCCGGACATCGACCCCGTCCAACCGGATCACCCCTTCCTGCGGGTCGTAG
Organism: Azospirillaceae bacterium; assembly: GCA_028277115.1. GTDB lineage: Bacteria > Pseudomonadota > Alphaproteobacteria > Azospirillales > Azospirillaceae > JANQHG01. The sequence goes on along the minus strand of JANQHG010000277.1, from coordinate 6,115 downwards.
AACCGCAGCAAGAGTTGGAACACCGTGCTCTTGCCGGCGCCGCTCGGGCCGACCAGAGCGACCGTCTCGCCCGGCGAAATGCTGAGCGAAAAACCGGCCAACGCCGCCTCGTCGGGGCGTGACGGGTAGTGGAACACCAAGTCTTCGATCGCGAGCGCGCCCGATGGCGGCTCGGGCAGGGCGATCGGGTTGGCGGGCGCGACGATCTCGGGCTCGGTCGCCAGCAGGTCGAACAAGCGCTCGGTCGCGCCGGCGGCGCGCTGGAGATCGCCGATCACCTCGCTGATGTTGCCGACCGCGCCGCCGACCACCGCGGCATAGAGGACGAACGCCGACAACTCGCCGGCGCTGATCCGTCCGGCCAGGACGTCATGGCCACCGATCCACAAGATCACGCCGATCGCGCCGAACACCACCACGATCACCATCACGGTCAACAGGGCGCGCGCCTGGACCCGGTCGATTGCGGTGGTGAACGCCTGTTCAACCCGGCCGGAGAACCGGCTGCGCTCGGCGTCTTCCTGGGTATGGGCGAGCACGGTGCGGATCGCCGCCAAGGTCTCGTCGACATGGGCGCCGACGTCGGCGATCCGGTCCTGGGCGGTGCGCGACAGCTGACGGACCCGCCGGCCGTAGAGGATCACCGGCACCACCACCAGCGGCACCACCAGGAACACGAGGCCGGTCAGTTTGGGGCTGGTGATCACCAGCATGGCCGTGCCGCCGAGGAACAAGAGAAGATTGCGCAGCGCGATCGAGGCCGACGAGCCGATCACCACTTGCAGCAGCGTGGTGTCGGTGGTCAGGCGCGACAGGATCTCGGCGCTCTTGGTGGTTTCGAAAAAGCCGGGGCTGAGCCGCAGGACATGGCTGTAGACGGCGGTGCGCATGTCGGCGATCACCCGCTCGCCGAGCCACGACACCAAAAAGAACCGTCCATAAGTGGTCGCGGCGAGGAAGGCGATGATCCCGATCATCACCAAAAGGGCCCGATCGAGCAGGCCGGCGTCGCCGGTGGAAAACCCTTGATCGACCAGGATCCGCAAGCCCTCGCCGAACGCGAGCACGGTGCCGGCGGCCAGACACAGGGCGCCGAGCGCGCCGATCAGCTGTAGGCGATAGGGTGCGAGGAACGGCCAAAGCTGGCGCAGCGGCTTCAGGCTGCGTCTGCGCGGCGTGGGATCTTCCGACGCGACCGCGGCGCGGCCGGCGCGGGACGACTCGACATACGAGGTTTCGCGGAACAACGGCAGCGGGTCCTCTTCGACGGCACCGACACCAAGCTTGGTCGACCGGACCGGTATAGCAAGCCAATCGCCGGTGCACAAAGAACCGGCGGGTTCGGTGGGGCGACGTGCCGCCGACCGCGCTGGCTTGGCGCCGACCTGGCGACCGGCCACGCACGGTTGCATCGACGCCGGCTCGTCCTGTAAAAGTGTTGGCTTCGATTTTACGGACCCAAAGGCGATCGGCACGGCGATGAAAAAGGACATTCACCCCGATTATCATGAGATCGAGGTCGTCATGACCGACGGCTCGACCTTCAAGACCCGCAGCACCTGGGGCAAGGCGGGGGATTCGATGCGGCTTGAGATCGATCCGAGCTCGCATCCGGCCTGGACCGGGGTGCAGAAGCTGCTCGACACCGGAGGCCAGATCGCCAAGTTCAACCGCCGTTTCGGCAACTTCGGCTTGAAGCGCAAGTAACCGCGTCCGGAGTCGCGCGCGCCGGCCGGGTGGGTCATCCGTCGAACCGGCCGCAGTGGCGTCGAACCTGCTCGTCGAGCCGCGACACCCGGATGTAGAGGTGGTGGCTGCGCTCAAGCAGACGGCGCAAGCCGGCGGGCAAGTCGCAGTCGTCGGCGCCCGACGGGTCCCGGCACAACTCGCCGCCGTCGAGCCGAAAGGTCTCGCCGGCCAGATCGTCGTTGGTGAGTTCGCCGGCGTGCACCGCCTTTTGCGCCAAAAGCCACGCCATCACCTGGGTCAGCCGGCTGGTGACGCGCAGGGACTCGAAGCTTGCCTTGAGACGGACATGGGCCGGCATGTGCCAACGATCGGCCGCGTCGTACCCGGCATTATAGTCGCGCGCCTGGATCAAGAGCGTCATCGCTTCGTCATAGGTTCGGCCGAAGTGGTGGGTTGCCTCGAGCACGCTCCCTCCCGTCTTCGCGACGGCACCGGTGGCTGCGGGCCGAAAGCCCGGTGCTGCACCGGGCGCGACGGCCGGACCGACCAAGTTCAAACTTCAGGTTAGACCGAGCACGCCGCGCAATCCAGTCCGCCGGACGGCAGAACTTCGCCGTTTCGCGGTTCGGATCGGCCTGCAGTCGCTGCCGGGTCGGGCCCGGGGGGCCGCGGATGATCGGGCAGTTTCTGCCCGGCGACCCGGGTCAACGGCGCCGCGACGATGCCGCCGCCGGCCGAGTCCCCCCGACCACGAGACCGGTCAACCTTGGCACGGGGCATGCACTGCAAGGTCCGCGAACCCCCCGGCGTCCCGGCGATCGGCTGGCGCCCGGGCACGACAGCGAGCGGACCTGACCCCATGGAAACGCCGTCGATCATCGCCTTGTCCCGCGCGATGGCTCTGCGCACCCAGCTCGACGTGATCGCGAACAATGTCGCGAACATCAACACGACCGGGTTCAAGCAGCAGCGGGTCCAGTTCTCCGAATTCCTCGACCGGCCGGCGCCGCGCGAGCGCATGTCGATGGTGATCGATCGCGCCGTCATGCGCGACACCTCGCAGGGACCGCTGAACGCGACCGGCAACGAGCTCGATCTTGCGATCCAGGGCGACGGCTACTTCGTGGTCGATACCCTGCAGGGGCAGCGATACACCCGCGCCGGCCGGTTCCAGCTCGACGACGCCGGCCAGCTGACCACGCTGAGCGGTCTGCCGGTGCTGGGTGAGAACGGCCAGCCGATCGCGATCCCGGAAGGCACCTCCTCGGTCCGGGTCGACCAGGAGGGCAGTCTTTATCTGAACGGCGACGTCCAGGCGGCCGGGCGGATCGATCTGGTCTCGTTCGAGCGCGAGCAAGAGCTGCTCGAGGTCGGCGGCGGCCTCTACGCCGCCGACCAGGAACCGCAGCCGGCCCCGGCCGAGACCAAGCTGCAGCAAGGCGTGATCGAGGGCTCGAACGTGGTGCCGGTGGTCGAGATGACCCAGATGATCGAGACCCTGCGCGACTACCAGCGGGTCACACGATTTGGTCAAAATGAACATCAGAGGTTGCAGAAAATGATCCAACGCTTGGGCCGGCCGGTCTGAGCGGCGGGGCGAGCGACCTTCGGAGGACTTGATCGATGCGCAGTCTCGCGATCGCCGCGACCGGGATGCAGGCTCAACAGATCAACGTTGAGACGATCTCGCACAACATCGCCAACAGCACGACAACGGGCTTTAAACGCCAACGCGCTGAGTTCCAGGACCTGCTCTACCAGAACATCCGGCGGGTCGGCTCGACCTCGTCGGACGCCGGTACGATCGTGCCGTCGGGGGTCCAGGTCGGCGCCGGCGTGCGGCCGTCGGCGATCTATCGGATCAACGAGCAGGGCAACATCACGGTCACCGAGAATAAGCTCGATCTCGCGATCAACGGCCGCGGCTACTTTCAGATCACCTTGCCCGACGGCGACACCGCCTACACCCGCGCCGGCGGCTTCCAGCTGAGCCCGGCGGGCGAGATCGTGACCTCGGACGGCTATCAGCTGCAGCCGGGTCTGGTGATCCCCGACGGCACCGTGGACATCTCGGTCAGTGCCACCGGCCAGGTCCAGGCCAAGCTCGACGGCGAACCGGTGCCGGTCGATGTCGGGGTGATCGAGCTCGCGGTGTTCCCGAATGACGCCGGGCTCGAGGCGATCGGCAACAATCTCCTGCTCGAAAGCCCGGCCTCGGGCGCGCCGGTCGCGGGCGAGCCGGGCGCCGACGGCTTCGGCAAGCTGTTGCAGGGCGCGCTCGAGACCTCGAACGTCAACATCGTCCAAGAGATCACAACGCTGATCACTGCCCAGCGCGCTTACGAGATGAACTCGAAGGTGATCCGTACCACCGACGAGATGATGCAGACCGTCGGCCAGCTGCGCTGATGCCGGCCGCCCCGCGTGCCACTTGGGAGTTCGACGTCATGTGCCGGATCGCGCTCGCCGCGCTCGTCGCGGCCACCCTCACCGCCCTGGCGGCGCCGGCCGGGGCCCAGCAGCTCAAGTTCGACGTCGAGGTCGCGGCGTCCGAGATCAGGCTTGCCGACCTGTTCGCCGGGCTCGAACGCCACGGCGACCTGGTGGTCGGCCGGGCGCCGGCGCCGGGCCAGTCGGTGGTGTTCGACGCGCCGACGCTGGAGCGGATCGCCCGCGCCTACGGGATCGCCTGGCGACCGCTCGGCTGGCGCGACCAGGCGGTGGTCCGGCGCGCCGGCACGCGGATCGATCGCGCGCGGGTGCGCGCCGTGTTGGAACCGGCGCTGGCACGCTTGGTGCCGGCCGACCGGCTCGAAATCACCCTCGACGGCAGTTGGGCGCCGCTCCATGTCCCGGCCGAGGCCGAGACCCAGATCCGGGCCGAGGCGCTACGCCTGCACCCGCGGCGCGACCGCTTCAGCGCCGAGATCGTGGTCGAGAGCGGCGCCGAGCGGGTGCGCCGTCCGGTCTCCGGCACGGTGGTTGCGACCATCGAGGTGCCGGTGCTGGTGCGCTGGGTCCGCCCTGGCGAGCCGATCGGCCGTGACGACATCGCGTGGCGCGCGGTCAACTGGCGCCGTCAGGCGTCCGACACCGTGACCACCGAAGACCAGTTGGTCGGCCGCACGCCGCGGCGCTTCCTTGCGGTCGACAAGCCGGTGCGCTTGCGCGATCTCGAGGTGCCGCGGATGGTCACCAAGGGTCAGTTCGTCACGATCGTGCTGGCGACGCCGTACATGCAGCTGACCGCGCGCGGCCGCGCGCTCGATCACGGCGCCGAAGGCGAGTTGATCCGGGTTGCCAACACCCAGAGCAGCCGGATCATCGAAGCCCGGGTCGCCGGGCCCAGCCAGGTGGTCGTGCCGACCCCGACCTTGATCCTCAACTGACCCTCGTGCCGTGTCACGCCTGTCCGACCAGGGGATGCCCGCCATGACCACGTCTTGCTTGCCGTTCCATCGACCGTTTCGGGTCGCCGTCGCCGGCCTTTTGGTCCTGGCGCTGCCCGGCTGCAACCTGTTCTCCCGGCTGTCCGATGTCGGCACCGGGCCCGAGCTCAGCCAGATCCAAGACCCGCAGGCCCGGCCCGACTACACCCCGGTCAGCCTGCCGATGCCGGCGCCGCTGCCGGCTGAACGCAACCCGAACTCGCTGTGGCGCCACGGCGCGCGGTCGTTCTTCAAGGACCAGCGGGCAAGTCGGGTCGGCGACATCCTGACCATCCTGATCAACATCGACGACAGCGCGCGGATCGACAACACCACCGCGCGCAGCCGCGAGGCCGGCGAGAGCGCCGGGCTGCCCAACCTGCTCGGCCTCGAGCCGTACAACTTCATCCTGCCGGCCGATGCGAACCCGTCGTCGCTGGTCTCCGGCACCAGTTCGTCCGACCATACGGGTCAGGGGCGGATTTCCCGCCAAGAGGCAATCGAACTCCGGGTCGCGGCGATCGTGACCCAGCTGTTGCCGAACGGCAATATGGTGATCGAGGGGCGGCAAGAGGTCCGGGTCAATTACGAGGTGCGCGACCTGTATGTTACCGGGGTGATCCGGCCCGAGGACATCAGCGCGCGCAACTCGGTCGGCTACGACAAGATTGCCGAGGCGCGGATTTCCTACGGCGGGCGCGGCCAGATCAGCGATGTCCAGCAGCCGCGCTACGGCCAGCAGGTCTACGATATCCTGTTCCCGTTCTGAGCCGTCGGCGGCGGGCGGCGCCGATCCTTGGACAGCCCGGCGTAATTCCTGACATGCTCAGGAATTACGCCGCAAGGCTGTCGTGGCGCCCGGCTGGGGCGGTGCGCCTGATCCTCTTGAACGAACTCGTGCCGGCGCCCCACAATGTTCCGTTGAAGCTGTTCGCCAGCCGACTGGCGGAGCGCCGCAAGGCGTTCCATGCGGTCGGGCCGACCGGCCTGGCTCGGCG
>JANQHG010000185.1 GCA_028277115.1 Azospirillaceae bacterium | reverse complement strand
CACCGATCCTGTAGGTTGGGGCGATCGGCCGGCACGGTCTGCCTGTTTGCATCGCCGGTGGGGGCCGATCGCCCCAACATCGGCAGTTCAGCTTTGCGGCACCGCCGATGTCGGGGCGCGGGCCTGCGACAGGGCGCTCCCGATCGACCAGGGTGCGGCCCTAAGCCCCGACCAAACGGAACGGTTCAACCGGATTTCGTGTTACGCCCCCGTGGTGCCGATCCAGGGTGGAGGTTTCCGTCCCTCGCCGGTTGCGAGGTCGTCCGTTGGCGACCGACCCGAACCGTGCTCCGGAGGCCCCTTGTTTTTTTGAGCGTCGATCAGGAAACCCGGGGGAAACGATATCGGTACTGAACTTTATTCCATCACGCGCTGGTGCTTTGGTGACTTGATTCGTGGGATTGTTCATGGGATTGTTCCGGTCGGGAACACGCTCGGGCGATTGAGTTTCGTCTGATCAGACACTCAAAAACCTGACGAGTTGTGAAGCCGAGGGTCAGCCCTGTGAGCATCGCAAAGAGCGGTCCGCGCACCGCGATGTTTCTCGACATCGAAAACTTGATCGGCGGCTATAGCGGGCGGGGCCAACTCCCACCCCTGTCGTTGCGCGAGGTCTATCGCCGGATCGATGCCTCGCCGCTGACCGGCGCCATTGCGATCCGCCGCGCCTATGCCAACTGGGCGCATCCGGGCCTCAGCATGATGCGCAGCGAGATCGTCGAACTCGGCATCGACCCGGTGCAGATCTTCGGTTTTTCGTTCGGTCAGCACAAGAATGCGGCGGACATCCAACTCACGATCGATGTTGCCGAGACCGTGTTCACCAAGGGATGGATTGATACTTTTGTGATCGTATCTGGCGACGGAGGTTATGCTGCAGTAGCGAAAAAACTTCGAGAACACGGCAAGATAGTTCTTGGCTGCGCTTGGCGTAAGACGATCAACCGGGTTCTCGAATCGGTATGTGACGATTTCTTGTGGCTCGATGCGATCGCGGACGGTGAGACCGCGTCGGACTGGGCGACCGAGCGAAGCGGTGGGACGGCGGGCGGTCCGTTGCGCGGCGGTTCGGATCCCCAGGTGCCGTTGGTGTTCCGCGGCGCGCTGGCTCGGACGTCTCTGCCCGCGCAGGCCGAGACCCTCGACGGCGCCGCGACCTTCCTGCGCGCGTTGTGCCAGTCGTGCCAGGACGACCGGCACACCCGGCCCTTGGTCATGCGGGACGGGATCGGGATGTCGCAGCTGCGTACTCTGCTGAGCGCGCGGGTGCCCGGGTTCGATTTCACCCAGCACAAGTTTTTGAAGTTTGCGGAGTTATGCCGCTATGCGCTTGCCGGCAGCCCGTTCTGCCTGGTCCAAGGGGTCAACGGGCCGAGCGTTCACCGGCGCGACAGTGTCGCGGCCGAAGAGGGGCCGGTCCTGCCCGATCTGTCGGCCGAGGAGGTGCGCACGCCGTCGCTCGAGCGTTACGTCGCGGTGCTGGCGCACGGCCAACCGCCGATCCGTCTGCCCGAAACCTTGGTGGTGACCGCAGCGGCGGCCGGCGAGATCGCTGCCCGTCCGACCGACGACCGCGAGCTCGCCTGGTGGATTGAGGAAATCTACTGCGTGCTTGACGATCACCTCAGCCCGTCACGGGAACAGGTCAAGGCGATGCTGCTCGCCACCGCGGCCTGCGGCGTGTTCGTGCGTCGCCCGGCAGACCGCCCCTTGAGCGAACAAAGCCTGAGCCTGGCCGAGGGGGTCGCGACCGCCGCTGATATCCTGGGGCGGCTGCGCGCCGGGTGTCGCGACCGGATCGCGCGCTTCCTGGGCGCGGTTGACGACAGCCTGATCGATCAACTTGTGCCCGGCGGTGCCGGCGATGGCGCCGGCGATGGCGGATGAGCGCGCGCGGGACCGCCCGATCGGGCGGTCCCGCGCGCGTCAGTCCGCGGTCAGGCGCGGTCGCCCGCCGTCTCGATTCCCATGGCCCCGACCGGCCGTGCCCACAGATGGGCCCTGGACGGCCGTCCCGGCGGCACCTGATCGTCGGGGCCACAGTAGAGATAGTACAGAACGTCGATCAGGCCCTCCGCCTCGGGGCTGGCCAGGCTGTAGTAAATCACCTTGCCGTCGCGTCGGGTTCGGACCAGACCGTCGGTGCGCAGGCGCGCCAGCTGCTGCGACAGGGTCGGCTGGCGGATCTGCAACAAACGTTCAAGATCTCCGACGCATTGCTCTCCCTCGGCCAGGCAATAGAGGATACGCAATCGATCCTCATTGGATAGTGCCTTGAGCAGACGCGCCATCGGCGCGACGCTCGGTTTTTGATTAGCAATCGATGTCATCTGCCCTGTCCCGCTTGCCCGTCTTGCAGTTCGACCGGTGTTGCCCCGGTTTGACTTTATATTGTCAGACATTATTGGGACGATGTCCCACCCGTGCCATAGCCCTATGAGTTATGTTTTCTGAAAGCCGAAAAAGCAAATGTGATGATCGGACCCGCGATGGCAAGGCCGGCCGGTGATGTGTTGCCGCAACAACGCACCGGCCGCCGGCCCGGTGGCGGCGATGGTGGGGACGCGCGCAGGTGCGCCATCGCATGATTCGGACTGGGCGTCCAATCGCCGACCTCGCGTCTCCGGCTTTGGTCGCCGGCCTCGGTTCACCGGGCTCCGTGCTCCGGCTATTGCAATCTCGGCACCGAGCCGATATCTGGATAAGGGTCGGCGCTCCGTGGCCGTATGGCGGGAGCGATCGCTCGCTGCGTCGCGCCTGCGGCGTTCTCCCGGAACGAGCAAGACGCGAGAACATGTCTGAGACACAAAACGTTACAAAAGTGGATGTCGTCGAAGTAACCAAAATTTTCGGTGACGATCCCGATGCGGCGTTGGAGCGCCTCAAGACCGGAGCCACCCGCGAAGAAATCCTCCGCGATACCGGCCAGGTCGTCGGCGTCAACAATGTCACCTTCCAGGTCGGAGCCGGCGAGAGCTTCGTGGTCATGGGCCTGTCGGGCTCCGGCAAGTCCACCTTGATCCGCTGTATCAATCGTCTGATCGACCCGACCTCGGGCCAGGTTCGGATCGACGACGAAGACATTCTCATCGCCGACGACGACCGGCTGCGCGAGATCCGGTTGACCAAGCTTGGGATGGTTTTTCAGCATTTTGCGTTGTTCCCGCACCGCACGGTGGCTGAGAACACCGAGTATGGCCTGAAAATCCGCGGTGTCGCGGCGGACGAACGGCGCAAGGCGGCGCTCAACTGGCTGGACGTCGTCGGGCTCGCCGACTGGGCGGACAGCTACCCCGATGCCCTGTCCGGCGGCATGAAGCAACGGGTTGGTCTGGCCCGGGCGTTGACCGTCGAGCCTGAGGTTCTGTTGATGGACGAGCCGTTCAGCGCGCTCGACCCTCTGATCCGGCGCGACATGCAGGACGAGTTGATCGATCTGCAGCGCAAGTTTCACAAGTCGATCATCTTCATCACCCACGATCTGAACGAAGCGCTCAAGCTTGGCGATCGCGTCGCGATTATGAAGCAGGGGCGCTTCGTGCAGATCGGCACCCCGGAAGAGATCGTCGGCAGCCCGGCCGACCCGTATGTCGAGGCGTTCACCCAGGATGTCGATCGCGGCCGGGTGGTGACCGCCGGCACCGTAATGCAGCCGTTCGAGGGCATTCCGCTCGGTCGCACCAACGTCAAGTCGATCGCGACGATCTTCGACGGCTTCGACGGCCCCGGGGTCTATGTCACCGACGCCAAGGGACTGCCCGAAGGCCTGGTCATGCAGGACGACGTCGGCCGCGCGCTCGACGAGGGCCTGCACGACGTGACCTATCTGGTGCGCAAGGATTTCCCGCAGGTCGACGAATCTATGCCGCTCGCCGACTTCTTCGGCGCCTGTGAGGCCGGGGTGCCGATCGCGGTGGTCAACGAGCGCAAGCGCTTGGTCGGGGTGATCAACCCGCTCGACGTGTTCGCCCAGTTGACGCCGGGGGCAGCCAGCGGCGCCAAGGTCGGCAACGGCGCCGCCGAGGAGGCGACGGGCGGCGGTACCGCCGAGGTCGCGCCGCCCGCCGGCGCCACCGGCGGCGATCACGGCGCGAGGGTGTGAGCGATGACCGATTTCCTGCCGAAGCCATCGGATTTCTTCGTTCTGCCGCTCGACGAGTGGATCGACTACCTGGTCAAGGGCATTCTGGTGCCCAATCTTCGGCCGTTTTTTCGGGCGATCCAATGGCCGGTCGATCAGGTGTTGACCGGGCTTGAAAATCTGTTCAACGCAATCCCGTTCGTGGTGTTCGTCGTGATCCTGGTGTGGCTGGCGTGGCGATTCGCCGGCCGGTCGATCGCGGTGTTCACGCTGGTGTCTTTGGTTGTCCTCGACATCGTCGGCGTCTGGCCGGAAAGTATGGCGACGCTTGCCATGGTGTTGACCGCGGTGTTGTTCTGCGCCGTGGTCGGCATTCCGGTCGGACTGATGGCCGGGCGCAGCGATACCTTTGCCACGGCAGTGCGCCCGATCCTCGACATCATGCAGACCACCCCGGCATTCGTCTATCTGGTGCCGGTGGTGATGCTGTTCGGGGTCGGGATTGTGCCGGGCGTGATCGCGACGATCATCTTCGCGATGCCGCCGATCATCCGGCTGACCAATCTCGGCATCCGCCAGGTGCCTGAGGAGCTGGTCGAAGCCGGGTACGCCTTCGGCTCGACGCCGCGCCAGGTGCTGATCGAGGTTCAGATTCCGCTGGCCTTGCGCACGATCATGGCGGGCTTGAACCAGACCTTGATGTTGTCCTTGTCGATGGTCGTGATCGCGGCGCTGATCGGAGCCGAAGGGCTTGGGTTGATCGTGTACCAGGGGATTGGGCGGCTTGACGTCGGATTGGCGTCGGTTGGCGGGCTTGGCGTGGTGCTGCTGGCGATTACGCTCGACCGAATCACCCAGGGGATTGGTGAGGCGAGCGGCGCCGACGCAGGGCGGCGCAAGTTGAGCGGCGTCGCGCAAAAGGTAAAGACGCTGTTCGGCGGCAAGCGGCCGTCCGACGGCGACACTGCGACGGCCGGCGGCACCCAGGCGTCGCCGCCGTCACCGGGCGAGGCGGCCTGAGGGCGGCCCTTGACCTTTCACAAGATCACCGCCGTCGGGCTCGGTGCCGGTTTTGCGTCGCGCGCGCGGCGCGGCCGGCCTCGGCCATTGGCTGTGACCGGACGGGCGTCCACCAAGCGACAACGACGCCATGGAACACCATGGCACGCCGCTGCCGTGCGCCACAGCGAGCATGACGCGACACGAAACCGGCAACCAACGAAAGAGCACTCAAAAGAGCGAATGCCCGTCCGAGACTGCGCCGTGCCTGTCACCGACCCGGGACACGGGGGCCCCCCAAGGATGCTGGCCCAAGGATGCTGGCCAGGTGCCTGGCGGCCGGCCTTCGGTCAGGAAAGGTGACCCGAACCGGGTGCGGCGGATAATTTGATCGGCATGAAAGCTGCCACAAGGAGGTTTGGTCATGAAACAGTTTGCTGCCAAGACGCGGGTCGCCGCGTCGGCGCTGGTGATTGCGGCCGCGATCGGTGCCGCCGGTGCCGCGGTGGCCCAGGAGGGTCCGGGCGCCGGGGTGACGGTGACCCCGGCGCGCGCAACCTGGGACACCGGCTGGTTCCAGGCCGAGGTCTACGTCAAGGCGCTCGAGGCGCTCGGCTACACGGTCGAGCGGCCGAAGTCGCTTGACAACCCGGTATTCTACCAGGCGGTGGCGCAGGGCGACGTCGACTTCTGGGCCAACGGCTGGTTCCCGCTGCACAACACCTATGAGGACGATTTCTCTTACGGCGCCGAGGTGATCGGCTATGTCGCCAAGGGCGGCGCGCTGCAGGGATATCTGGTCGACAAGGCGACCGCCGAGGCCCACGGCGTCGGCAGCGTCGAGGACTTCAAGCGGCCCGAGATCACCGCGCTGTTTGACAGCGATTCGGACGGCAAGGCCGAGTTGGTCGCGTGCCCGCCGGGCTGGGGCTGCGAGTTGGTGATCGAGCATCACCTCAACGCTTACGACCTGCGCGACTATGTCGACCCGATCAAGGCCGGCTATTCGGCGTCGATGGCCGACGCGCTGGCGCGCTTTCAGGCGGGCGAGCCGATCTTCTTTTATACCTGGACCCCGAACTGGACGGTCGGCCTGCTGGCGCCGGGTCGGGACGTCGTCTGGATCGAGGTGCCGTTCCCGAGCCTGCCGGACGACCAAAAGGCGTTCGAGGATCAGACCACGCTCGAGGGTGTGGCCGGCTGCGTTGCCGACCCGTGCTCGATGGGCTTCCCGGCCAACGATATCCGGCCGGTTGCCAACACCGCGTTCCTCGACGCCAACCCGGCGGTGCGCAAGCTGCTCGAGGTGATGGAGTTGCCGCTGCAGGCGATTTTCGATCAGAACGCCAAGATGTTCCAGGGCGAGGACGCGCCTGAGGACATCACTGGCCACGCCGATGCCTGGATCGCTGAGAACCAGGCGACCTTCGACGGTTGGATCGCCGCCGCGACCGCCGCGGCCGAGTGACACTGACCGCTTGACCCGGCCGGGTTTCCGGCCGGGGCGCTGTGGTGCCGGGTTTCGTCGAGCCCTCGGGGACGCCCCGGGGGCTCTTTTTGTTTGGTTGCTCACCGGCGGTCGGCGACCTGTCCTGGGTGATAGGCCAGATTTCGTCCTGTCGGCCGTTGCCAAGGGCTTTTTTTTATTCACCCGCTATACACCATCGGCTGCAACCCATTGGGACTCAATGACTTTAGCCGCCATACCCCCCCCTTATCTCCCCCCACGTCTCGTGGGGGGGGAGGACTTTCCCCTGCCGTGCGGCTGGGGAACCAACGGGGTCCAGGGGGTAACCCCTGGTCGGGGGGTGTCGGGGGGTGAAACCCCCTGACCTTGGGGGCGCCAGCCCCCAAAACGTTGCAGCGAGCGTCCAGACCCGATCGCAGCGTCGCCGCGATCCACGGGGGCACCCTTGCCGCCTTCAGACCGACGCCCGATGTTGGTGGCTGGGTCGGCGCCCGATCGCCGCCCGCCCGCCACGCTGGGACCAAAACCGAGGAGCCGTTTGTCGATGTCGAATGCCGCAGACTCGGACCGGGCGCTGTCCGTGCTTGAGGACCTGATCGCCGCTGCCCGCGCGGCTGGGGCGGATGGTGCCGATGCGGTGATGTACGACAGCACGTCGCTGTCGTTGTCGCAGCGGCTTGGGCAGCCGGAAAAGCTCGAACGCGCCGAGTCGACCGACATCGGGCTGCGGGTCGTGATCGGCCGCCGCCAGGCGATCGCGTCGAGCGCCGATCCCAAGCCGCCGGCGCTCGCCGAGTTGGTCGAGCGCGCGGTTGCGATGGCGCGCGCGGTGCCGGAAGACCGGTGGTCGGGCCTTGCCGACTCCGACCAGATCGACCGCGACCCGCCGACGCTCGACATCGCCGACGATCACGAGCCCGACGCGGCCGAGTTGGTCGACCAGGCCAAGCGCGCCGAAGAGGCGGCGCTCGCGGTCGACGGCATCACCAATTCCGACGGCGCCGAGGCGTTGTGGTACCGCACCCGCTATGCGCTGGTGGCCAGCAACGGCTTTGCCGGCAGCTATGCGTTGTCGCGGCGCAGCTTGCGGCTGTCGGTGATCGCCGGCAGCGGCACCGCGATGGAGCGCGACTACGAGTGGATGGCGACGGTGTACGGCGCCGACCTGATGCCGGCCGAAGCGCTCGGCAAGAGCGCCGCCGAGCGGGCGGTGCGCCGGCTCAACCCCAAGAAGGCGGCGAGCCGACGGGTCCCGGTGGTTTATGAACCGCGGGTCGCACGCGGTCTGATCGGTCATCTGACCGGGGCGATCAGCGGCCCGTCGGTTGCGCGCGGCACCAGCTTTCTGAAGGACAAGCTCGGCCAGCCGGTGTTCGCCGACCGGATCGCGATCGTCGACGACCCGCACTTGGCGCGGGGTCTGCGTTCGCGGCCGTTCGACGGCGAGGGGCTCGCGACCCGACGGCTCGATCTGGTCGCCGAGGGCCGTCTTGCGACCTGGTTGCTCGATCTGCGCTCGGCGCGCCAGCTTGGGCTCACGCCGACCGGGCACGCGTCGCGCGGTACGTCGACCATTCCGCACCCGACACCGGGCAACGTCTTTCTGGCGCCGGGCGAGTGCACGCCGGAGGAGCTGATCGGTGAGATCGCCGACGGGTTTTACGTCACCGAGCTGATGGGCCAAGGGGTCAACGGCGTCACCGGCGACTACAGCCGCGGTGCGGCGGGGTTCTGGATCGAGAACGGACAGCTCGGCCCGCCGGTCAGCGAGGTGACGATCGCCGGCAACCTGGTCGAGATGTTCCGCGCGCTGACCCCGGCCAACGATCTCGTGTTCCGCTACGGCATCGACGCCCCGCATGTCCGGATTGCCGAGATGACCGTCGCCGGCACCTGACCGTCGCCGGTGGGCCCGCATCCCGACCGCCCGGTGACCCGCGCGACGGTCTTGCCTATCGGCCTGCCCACCAGCTCTCGATCATCGGTCCATAGACCGGGGTCACCGCCGGGCGGCGCAGTTTGCGCCAATAGGCCACGCGGTCATGCGGTTGGTGGTAGAGCGGGATCACATAGTGGCCCCACAACAGCACCCGGTCGAGCGCGCGCACCGCTGTGACCAGCTGCTGACGGGTCCGGGTCTGCGACAGCGACGCCGCCAGGTGATCCACCACCTCGGAGCGGATGCCGGGGTAGTTTCGGCTGCCGGGCTGGTCGGCCGCCGCCGAGCCATAGTAATAGAGTTGCTCGTTCCCCGGTGACAGGGTCGAAATCCAGCCGCCGATGATCATGTCGAAATCGAACTCGTCGAGCCGAGCCTGATACTGGGAGCTGTCGACGGTCCGCACCGAGACCGCGATGCCGATCCGCTCCAAAGACCGCCCGAACTGCAGCGCCACCTTTTCGTTGGCCGGATCGTTCAGCATGATTTCGAACGCAAACTGCTCGCCGCTGGGTCCGACCAGACGACCGTCGGACACCTGCCAGCCGGCGTCCGCGAGCAGCGTGAGCGCCCGGCGCAGATTGCGCCGGTGACCGCGCGGCCCGCTGCCGTCGGTGTGGGGCAGTGTGAACGCGCGGGCCAGCACGCCCGCCGGGAGCCGGTCGCGGAACGGCGCCAACAGGGCGCGTTCGTCCGCGCTCGGCGCCCCGCGCGCCGCCAACTCGGAGTTGGCGTAATAGCTCATGGTGCGCCGATAGACACCATGGAACAGCACCTTGTTCAACCACTCGAAATCAAGCGCGAACCCCAGGGCTTCGCGCGTCCGCCGGTCGGCGAAGATCGCGCGGCGCGTGTTGAAGACAAGCCCGATCATCCGGGCCGGACGACCATTGGCCAACTCCTCGACCACGACCCTGCCGTCGTTCACCGCCGGGAAGTCATAACCGGTCGCCCAGCGCGCCGGGTTCGATTCGGACCAGAAATCAACCTCACCGACTTTAAAGGCCTCGAAAGCAATCGTTTCATCTCGATAATAATCATACCGGATGCTGTCAAAATGACCAAACCCGACTCGCGACGGTAGGTCGCGACCCCAATACTCATCGACGCGGTCATAACGAACGAACCGGCCCGGACTGACCTCGGCCAGCCGGTACGGCCCGCTGGTCGGCGGCGGCTCCAGCGTGGTGCGGGCGAACGCGCGGTCTCTGTAGTAGGTCTCCGACAGGATCGGCATCAAACCCATGATCATCGGCAATTCGCGGTCGTAGGTGCCGTCCGGGTTGGGTTTGAACACGAACCGCACCTGCCCCGGCGCCGGCGTGTCCGCCCGTGCGACCCGTCCATAATAAAAGCGATGATTGGGCCGGCCCTGATCGCGCAAGGTCCGCCAGGAAAACAGGATGTCTGCGATGGTGATCGGCGTGCCGTCATGCCAACGCGCCGCCGGGTTGAGCGCGAAGGTAACCCGACTGCGATCGTCCGCGATCTCGACCCCCTGGGCAATCAGGGCATAGAGCGAAAACGGTTCGTTCCACGCCCGCGCCAGCAGAGATTCGTAGGTCAAATGGCGGCCGGCGGCCGGCGCGCCTTTGACGATCAGAGGGTTGACGCTGTCGAAGGTGCCGTGCGCGCCGAGCCGCAGCTCACCACCGGTCGGCGCGGTCGGATCGACATAGTCGAAATGGCGATACCCCGCGGCATAGGTGGGGGTCCCGTGCATGGCGACGCCGTGGACCATCTCGGCCAGGCACCGGCCGCCGGGGCCGACCGCGCCCGCCAACACGCCGGCCGTGATCGCGACCCATACCCCGCTTCGGCCCCCGTTGACCATGATCCGCCCTCGCTTGACGCTGTACATTCGCTGCCCGGTCGGCCACCCGCACCGCGCCTCACGGCGCGGTGCCGGCGGGAGATTGGCGGGGCAACAGCACGAAGTAACGCCCCTGGTGTTTCATCCGTCCGGCGAGCTCGCCGGCCGCGGCGCCGGTACCCCAAAAGAAATCGGCGCGAACCGGCCCCTTGATCGCCCCGCCCTTGTCGTGGGCGACCATCAGCCGGTGCAGCGGGGCACCGGTCACCGGGTGGCTGGTCTCGAGCCAGATCGGCGCGCCATAGGGCAGATAGCGCGGGTCGATCGCAAGCGACCGGCCGGGGCTGAGATCGGTCCCCTGCGACCCCTGGGGTGCGCCGGTCTCGAGCCAGTCGAAGTACACATAAGATTCGTTGTAGTTCATCACCGCTTGCGCGCGATCCGGGTGATCGTCGAGCCAGCGGCGGATCGACTGCATGGTCACGTCGGCGAGCGCGATTTCCCCGAGCTCGGCCAGGCGGCGCCCGATCGGTCGATAGCGATGGCCGTTGAACCCGGTGTAGCGGACCCGGCGGGTGGTGCCGTCGCGCAAGGCGATCGCGCCCGATCCCTGGATCTCGAGAAAGAACGCGTCGATCGCATCGTCGACCCAGACCAGCACGAGCCCCAGTCCGGCCAACCCGCCGGACGCAAGCGCGGTGCGGGGCTGGCGTCTCAGACGGTCGCTCGGCGGCAGCCGGTACAGCGGCACCTGATCGCGCCCGCTGCGCGTCATCGACCCGGTCAGCTCGATTTCGTAATAGCCGGTGATCAACCCCCAAGGGTCCCCGTCGTCGCGCACCAGATGGGGCGTAAACCACGTCTCGAGAAAGGCGCGGACCGCGTCGTCGGCGTCGCGCGTGGGGCGGGCATCGCCGAACCGCCCGACGAAGGCTTCGCACACCGCTTGCCAGCGCGCGGTCGGCACGCCCAGATCGGGACGCGCCGGGGGATCGCTCGGCACCCCGGCCAACAGCGCCCGGCAGCTGTCGGCGAGCGCCTTTGCCGCCTCACCGACCGCGTCGTCGTGCCAACCGCGCAACGCCGCAAACGGCGCCGGCGTCAGCTCCATCCCGGCACCGGCCGGTTGCGCTGCCATCGCGGCGTTCGCCCTCCTGGCTTGGATGTCACCGACCGCAAGGCCGGTCGCCACGACCAGCGCCGCGACACCCGCCGTTGCCCGCGGTCGAACGATCAATAGACGATCCCAATGCCTGCGGGGTCGACGCCGCACGC
Organism: Azospirillaceae bacterium; assembly: GCA_028277115.1. Lineage (GTDB taxonomy): Bacteria > Pseudomonadota > Alphaproteobacteria > Azospirillales > Azospirillaceae > JANQHG01. The sequence goes on along the minus strand of JANQHG010000185.1, from coordinate 25,857 downwards.
CTGCATTGCCCTGGTGCTCATGGCGGTGAAACCCCACAGCGAGTATTCGTCATTGATCTCACGTCCGTCGCCGGTGGGAATCGACACCGTCATCTGGCCGCCCCGTTTCATGGCGTCGAACAGCCGGCGGTCGTCCTCCTCGCCCGGCGTCCAGGCGCGGTCACCCTCGGAATACAGCGTGAAGTACTGGCTGGGCACGGTCTCGCCCATGAAAACAGAGACCTCGACCGTCGGCTCGCCGATCTCGGTGCCGGCAACCAAACTCACTTCATGAAGGCGCTGCTCGACTGGCCAAAACGACACCGTCAGATAAGCCTGGCCGCGGGTTTGCCCGGCCCCGATACTGGATTTCGGCCGCGCGCCGGCGTAACAGACATCGCCGCCGTTGGACTCCCGGTGACGGTAGGCCTGCCAGCTGTTTTCCTCGTCCAACAATTCGGCCGAGACGCCGTAAGATGCGGGCGAGCACGCGGTGATCGCCATCCCGAGCACCAGCACCCTCGCCGACACGCTAGCCACCATCGCCCAGCCTCCTCCGCAACGCCTCGATCCGTCGGACCGACTGTTCAACGCGGCGCGTCGACAGCTCGCCGCGGTCGACGGCGCCGACCAACGCGTCAACCAGTACCGCCGGCCGATCCGGGTCGGACCGCCAAGTGTTCGAGAAAATCACCAGATCATTTCCCGCCTTGACCGCCCGGACGGCTGAGTCCGCAACCCGGTAGCGCCCCCGGATCGCCGCCATTTCAAGGTCGTCGGTCATCACCACGCCGGAAAACCCGATCTGCCGGCGCAACAACTCCTCGATCGCCGTGTGCGACAAGGTGGCCGGCGTCGCGCGGCCGCCGGTCAGATGGGTATGGGCGACATGCGCCATCATGACCCCTTCGACGCTGCGCACCACCTCGGGGTCGTCGTAGGGATCGAGTTCCTCGCCCCGCCAGGTGCCGGTCACGTCGACGAACTGATCGTGGCTGTCGGTCCGGCTGCTGCCGTGTCCGGGGAAGTGCTTGGCCACGGTCGCGATGCCCCACCGGTCGTGCGCTTGGGCGAAGATCGCGGCGTACTGCGCGACCGTCTTGGGATCCGGTCCATAGCTTCGTTCGAACCGCGCGATCACCGGGTTGTTCGGGTCGATGTTGATGTCGAGCACCGGGCCCAGGTTCAGGTTGATGCCGACCTCGTGGAGTTCCCGCGCCATCGTGTCGTAGATCCGCCGGGCGGCGCCGGCGCCAAGCGCGGCGACCTGCTCGGCCGAGGGGATGCGGGTGAACCCGGCTGCCGGCCCGAGCCGCTGGACGTAGCCGCCTTCCTGATCGACCGCGATCAACGGCACCGTCGGTGCGCTGCGGCGCCGGAAATAGCTGATCAGACGACGAACCTGATCCTTGGATTGGACGTTCCTTTTACCGATCAAGACGCCGCCCAGCAGACCGCGGTCAAGATAGTGCCCGGTCCGCACCACCGCCGGGTCGCGGGGGCTGGTGCCGTCGAACCCGACGATCAGCATCGACCCGAGTTGCTGCCGGAGCTCGGCTGGCCGGGCCGGGGCCGGTCTTGGCGGGTCACGGGGCGGGGGGGGCGCCGCAACGATGGCGGCGGTCGCCGGCCGCGCCGGCAGGCCCGAGGGCCACGGCTGGGGCCGACGGCGCGGTGGCGGGATCTGCACGGTCGGCGGTGTGACCGGGGGGGCGAACCCGACGTCGAGGTCGTCGATCGGGATCCCTGCGCCGGCTGCCGGCCGGCGCCACGGGTCCGTCGGCGCGGATGGCCGCGCATAAAGGCTGGTCGGTCGGCGCATCGGCGGCGGGATCATCCCGGTCCGCACCCCCGAGGCCGTCGGGCGCCTGTCCTGGCCCCGGGCCGGGTCGGCCGACGGCGGGCCGACCAGCATCAGGGTCAGTGCGAGGGCGAGCGCAACGACCGTCCACCGCGCTTCGGTCAGGCGACCCGAGCCTGTGCGCTGAAGTCCATCCATGCGACCGCGCCTCGCGCTACCGGGGTCGTCGGGGCTCGACGATGCAAAGGGGCAAACCGAACCGACCACGATCGCCGGCCCGCATCGCCGACCGACGGCGACACGGCGCGACCGCCCCGGCTCCGCGCGCGCAGTCTATACCCGAGGTCCGCGGCATGTCCAAGCGGTCAGCACCGTAGCGTTCGCCCGGACCCGGGTCCGCCGCGCCGGCCGGTCACCGCGAGATCACCCCGGACACCGCCCCGTTGAACCGGGTTCGACTCGACACCCGGCTCTTTAAGAAACAGGCACGATTGTTGGCGTTATAGGTGTAGGCAGCGCAGTCGCGTCGCTCGACGCACAAGGTTTGGCACTGACTCTGGCTGGTTCTGATATAGATCCTGCCGTTTCTATGGTGAAGGTCGTTTCCGGGCAAGTCGATGTTACGCAGGATTTCGAAACGGGGCGTGCGCGGGCGCTGCGGCGGCGAGGTGCGCGTGGCTACCGCCGACCTGCCCTCGACCAGACCCGAGATCGCGCCGCGGAACGAGACCCGTTTGGCGATGCCGCGCTTTAAGAAACAGGCGGAAAAGCGAGTGTTGTAGGTGTAGGCGGCGCAATTGGTGTTTCTCAAGCAGGCGTTTTGACAATCCTGGTGGCTGATCCGTCGCAACATCTGGATATCCAGGCCTTGGTTGCCGGAGTTGTCGAAGTCGATCCCGTCGAGGATTTGGATCGTCGGTTGGGACGGCCGCGACGGCGCGGGCGTCACGCGCGGCGGCGGTGCGGGCGGTCCGCGCCAAGCCACCGTGACGGTCCCGCGGGCCCGGGTGCCGTTGCGTCCCTCGACCTGATAGGAGAACGAGGTGCCGGCGGGTCCTTGGTCCGGCGGGGTGAACAACAGGGCCCGGCCATCGGCGCTGATCGTCGCGGTGCCGGCCTGCGGCGTCCCAAGGTCGGTGATCCGGACCGCATCGCTGTCGTTCTGCAGCAGGTCCAAACGGTGTTGACGGCCGAGCGCCAGGTCGGCGAAGCGATCGTCGCGCGCGGTCGGCTCCGGCATCAGCGCGCGCAGGCGAAAGTGTGCGAACTGGACGCAGACGCCGTTCGGAAACTGGTCGATGTAGGCCTGGAAATCCCGTGGATTCTCGCTGCGGTAGAGGATATCGCAGGCGACGCTGCTCGGGTCGCGGGGTTGGGGCGTCGAGCCGACTGGCGGCGTCGGGTTCGGAGGCGGGTCGGGCGGGCGCTGCGCGACCAGGAACACTTCGCGCGACGGCAGGCGATCGATCGCCTCGGGCCTTTGGCGCCCGTCGGTCGTTTGCTCGACCGCCTCGCGCACCCGCGCAAACAAAAGACGCACCGAGACGTCCGGCGTCGCGAGATGTCGCATGAGGGCGGTGGCGTACGGGCTGTTGCCCCGGGTGCCGTCTTCGGCGAAGGCCCCCGGCGCCGCCGCCATCGCCAGCAGCGAACCGCCCTGCAACGCGTTTTGGTCGACCCGCGCAAAGCCGCGCGTCCCCGACGCCCCGCGCACGAGACCGTTCGACTGCAAGACGTCGGCAAACGGGTTCTCGCGACAGGCGTCAAGGACGATGATATTGACGTCGGATTTCATCTGGGCAAGCACCGCCTCGACCAAAACGGTGTCGAGAGGGATGTCTTGCGGATCCCTCAGGTAGGCATCGATCGGGAGCAGGTAGTTCTGGTTTTGATACTGAATCCCATGACCGGCAAAATAGAAAAACGAGACTTTGGCGTCGCGGGAACGCTGGCGAAATGTGCGCAGAGCCTGTTCCATGTCTCGTTTCTCGGCATCGAACAACGGTCCCTGGCTCTGGTCCGGTCCGATCAAATCGAACCCGATCGACCCCAGCACCTCGGCGATCGCCGCGGCGTCGTTGCTTGGGTTGCGCAGCCGCGCGCCGTGCTGATAGGCGCTGTTGCCGATCACCAGAGCCACCCGGCCATCCTGTCCCGCCGCCGCCGCGGGATCGATGATCAATGCAACTGTAACGAGCAAGAGTAAGTAAATCCGGGCGACCATATCGAAAAGCCCCCACCAAATGTTTACGACATTCTAGCATTTTTCAGACCGGGCGCCAACCGACCGGTGGTCGCAGGCGGGCGATCACCGGCACCCGTCCTGGGCCGCGAGGGACCTGTTCCGGTCCGCAACGCACGGGAGAGCTGACGCCACCAGCTCGACCGGTGTCTTCCGTCTTGTCGATTGGGTGTTTGAAAGACGAGATAATTTAAAGACGCTCAGCCAAACACCGCATGAGGCCAGAAGGGCGTGCTTGTACCAAATCCGATTGTTTGGTTCCGGTTATCCACGCCTGAGAAAACTACTCACAGATCATGTAGGTTGGGGCGATCGGCCGGCACGGTCTGCCTGTTTGCATCGTCGGTGCGGGCCGATCGCCCCAACATCGGCGGTTCAGCTTTGCGGCCCCGACCGGCTGATGAACGAAAACCGACGCCGGTCTTCGAGGTTTTGGGGGCTGGCGCCCCCAAGGTCAGGGGGCGTTGCCCCCCGACACCCCCCAACCAGGGGTTGCCCCCTGGACCCCATTTTGTGGGGTCAGGAGACAATACGGGCGCCCGGGCTTACCGATCGGCGATGCCAAGCGCGACCTCGACGACACCCGGGTCGTCGGTCGACGGGCGGCGGCGGAAGCCGAGGGATTTGGCAAGTTTGAGCATGCCGGTGTTCTCGCGCAGAACCTGGCCCGTGACCTCGCCGATGCCGCGGGACCGGGCGTGGTCAAGGATCTTGCGCATCAGCAGGGTGCCGAGCCCGTGGCCCGTGAAGTCGGACTGGACCATGACCGCGAACTCGGCGTGCTGGTTGTCGGGGTCGGCGGCGATCCGGACGATGCCGCGCAGGGGGCCGTGGCTGGTCGCCGGTTGGCCGTCGGCATCGCGGTCGAGCGCGACCGCGACCAGGCCCATCTCGCGGTCGTAGTCGATCTGGGTCAGGCGCGCGGCGGCATAGTGGGACAGGTGTTTTTTCGGCGCGAAGAAGCGCAGGCGGATGTCCTCGGGCGTCATCCTTTCGAACAGGGCCTGGAGGCCGGGTTCGTCCTCGGGGCGGACCGGGCGGAGCAGGAACGGGGTGCCGTCAGGCAGGCGCGCGATCTCTTCCAGGTTCTTCGGATAGGGCCGGATCGCCAGGCGGCGGGCGCCCGGGGCGGTCGGGATCGCGACCCGGACCCGGGCGTCGAGCGCGATCACCCGGTTGGGGTCGGCGACCAGCGGGTTGATGTCGAGCTCGACGATCTCCGGAAAATCGATCACCAATTGGGAGAGCTTGAGCAGGACGTCGGCGATCGCGTCGGTCGCGACCGCCGGGCGGCCGTGAACGCCCTGGAGCAGGCGCCAGACCCGGGTGCGCGCCATCAGGTCGTGGGCGAGCATCAGGTTGAGCGGCGGCAGGGCGAGCGCGCGGTCGTCGGTCACCTCGACCCCGGTGCCGCCGAGGCCGAACATCAAGACCGGGCCGAACAGCCGGTCCTCGGTCATGCCGACCACCAGCTCGTGCTGATCGGCGCCGCGGACCATCTCTTGGACGGTGAAGCCGTCGATCCGGGCGTCGGGCTCGAGGACGGCGATGCGCTCACGCATGCGGGTCGCCTCGGCGCCCACCTGCTCAGGCTCGCCGAGGTCGAGCACGACGCCGCCGATCGCCGACTTGTGGGTGAGGTCGGGCGAGGAGATTTTAAGCGCGACCGGGCCGCCCAGGCTGCGCGCGGCGTCGGCCGCCGCGTCCGGGTCTGCCGCCCGGTGGGTCGCGACCACCGGGATGCCGTAGGCGGCGATCACCTGCTTGGCCTCGAACTCGGTCAGCCAGTCGCGGCCGTCGCGCAGCGCGTCGTCGATCAGGGCGCGGGCGCGCTCGGGATCGATCTCGAAGCTGTCCGGGACCGACGGCGGCGTCTGCATCAACAGGTCCTGGTTGCGGGCGTGTCGGACCAGGTGCATGAAGCCGCGCACCGCGCTGTTCGGGGTGGTGTAGGTCGGGATGTGGTGGGCGGCGAACAGCCGGCGCGATTCGGCCTGGGCGCCGTCGCCGAGCCAGCAGGTGAGCAGCGGCGTCCGGCTGTGGCGCGGCAGCTTGGCGTAGGTTTCGGCCACCGCCTCGGCCGCCCAGAAGCTGTCGCCGATCGCGGTCGGGCAGTTGATCGCCAGGATCGCGTCGATGCTGCGGTCCTTCATCAGGATTTCCAGCGCGTCGGCATAGCGTTTGGCCGGAGCGTCGCTGATGATGTCGATCGGGTTTTCGCGCGACCACAGCTTGGGCAAGACTTGGTCGAGCGCGGCCGTGGTCTCGGGCGCAAGCTCGGCGAGCCGGCCGCCGTCGGCGATCAGCGCGTCGGTCGCCAGCACGCCGATGCCGCCGCCGTTGGTCAGGATCGCCAGGCGGCCGGCGCCGGCGCGGCCGAACGCCGCCATGGCGCCGATCGACAGGGTTTGGACCGCGTCGAACAGCTCGCCCAGATCGTTGACCCGGAGCACGCCGGCGCGGCGGAACGCGGCGCTGTAGACCGCGTCGGTGCCGACCAGCGCGCCGGTGTGGGTGGCGGCGGCGCGGGCCGCTTCGGCGCTGCGCCCGGCCTTGATCACGATCACCGGTTTCTGGCGCGCCGCCGCGCGCGCCGCCGACATGAACTTGCGGGCGTGCACCACCGCTTCGGCGTAGAGCAGGATCGCGCGGACGTCCGGCTCGTTGGCGAGGTGGTCGATCAGGTCGCCGAAATCGACGTCCGCGGTGTCGCCGATCGAGATCAGGTGGGAAAAGCCGATGTTGCGGGTCGCGGCCCAGTCGATCATGGCGGTGATCACCGCGCCCGACTGGGCGACCAGCGCGATTTCGCCCCGGTTCGGGGCGACGTGGGCGAAGCTGGCGTTGAGCCCGAGGCCCGGGACGATCAGGCCGAGGCTGTTGGGTCCGAGCAGGCGCATCAGATGGGGGCGCGCCGCGACGAGGGCTTTGTCGCGCAACGCCTGGCCGTCGGCGTCGCCGAACCCGGCCGAGATGATGACGGCGGCCTTGGTGCCGCGGGCCCCGAGCTCGGCGATCAACCCGGGCACGGTTTCGGCCGGCGTGCACAAGATCGCGAGGTCGGGCACCAGCGGCAGGGCGGTGACCGAGGGGTAGGTGAGGACGCCTTCGATCGCCTGTTCATGCGGGTTGACCGGCATGATCGGTCCTTTGAAGCGGGCGTGAAACAGGTTTCGGGCGAGCACGGCGCCGATCGTGTTGGGCCGGCGGCTGGCCCCGATCACTGCGATCGAAGATGGCTTCAACAGGTAATCGAGATTGCGCACGGTCATTGCCGACCCCTCGGACGGAAACGGGCAAGGTTTGGTCTTTAGCGTAAGTATGCATAAATGGTGTGGCGCCCCGCCCGCAGTTTTTGCAACGCACAGTTCGCGGGGGTCCAGGGGGCTTCGCCCCTTGGCGGGAGGGTCAAAGGGGGGCGGCGCCCCCCTTTGCCTCTGCCGTTTGGCGCAGCGCCTCGGTCATGGCCTCGAATCCGGCGGTACAGGCCGCGGTCAGCTCGTCCCCGAACGCCCCGGCGAGCGCGCCCCGGAGCCGCGTCTCCGCGATGACCCGGCAGTGGTCTTGATCGACCGAGACGACCGTCAGGACGACGTCACCGCTGCACAGCCCCGGGGCGAGCAAATGGGCGGTCGCTTCGATGGTGTGCGGTTTGCGCAGTCTGCGCCGGTGCAACTGCAGGGTGACCGGCGTGACCCCGGGCGGCGTGAGTTTGAGGATCAGGCGTCCCCACCGGCAGGATCGTCCTTCGACGATGCGGACCACCGGGTTCCAACTCGGGTAGCCGGCGACGTCGCACAGGATCGCCCAGACCCGTTCGGCGGCGGTTGCGATATCGACCTCGGCGGCGAGCGGTGGCGGGGGGACGTCGGTGGTCACCCTGGCTGGTCTCCCGCGCGGTCGAGGACGGTGCGATAGGCGTTGGCCGAGGCGTCGTCGAAGCAGACGAACCGGACCAGGTCGGGGCCGCCCGGCCCGTGCGCAGCGCGCACCGCGGCGACCGCGATCCGGGCGGCGCGGTCGCGCGGGAAGCCGTAGACGCCGGTGCTGATCGCCGGAAACGCGATCGAGCGCACGCCCTGGTCGCGGGCGAGCGCGATCGCACGGGTGTAGCAGGCGGCGAGCGCGTCGTCCTCGCCGCCGGTGCCGCCGTGCCAGATCGGGCCGACGCAATGGATGATGTACCGGGCCTTGAGGTTGAAGCCCGGGGTGATCCGGCAGTCGCCGGTCGGGCAGCCGCCGAGTTGGTCGAGCGCCGGTTGCAGGGCCGATCCGGCCGCGGCGTGGATCGCATTGTCGACACCGCCGCCGCGTTGCAATGCGCTGTTGGCGGCGTTGACGATGGCGTCGACCGTTTCGGCGGTGATGTCGCCGACCACGACCTCGAGCCGGGGGGTGGTCGGTGCGGTGGGGGCCGGTCCGGTCATGGGGGGCACTCCGGCGGAGGCGGCGCAGGGCCGCGATGTCCGGAGATCGAGGATAACGAGGCGTGTGGCGTTTGGCCAAGCGGCTTGCGCGGTGGTTGCGGTTGCGCGCGGGGGCAAGCTCCGCCGCGACCGATCGGGTCGGCGTGTGCCCTGCCGACCCGCGTATCCCTGGCCCCCCGCGCCCCGAACCGTTTGAGCGAGATCCGCCCGTGCCGTGCCGCCGTGTCTGCCGCCGGTCGCCTGTCGGTGCCGCCTTGGCCGTTGTGGCCGGGCTGATGGCCGCGGCGGGGTTTCCGGGGCGATCTGTCGCAGCCGTCGAGGCGGCGCCGGCGCATGGTCTGGCGATCCACGGCGCGCCGACCGACCCGGCGGGGTTCGCCCATACACGATCCCGCTCTATCATCTGGCGGGCGACCGGGTCGCCTGGTGGTCGTCGCGCCTGGTGCGGCCGGCGGTGACCCCGGTCTACGGCATGGTGATCGAGGCGTGGTGGGCGCGGCCGAACGCGGCGCGATAGGGCGAGCCTGCGCGACGCGTGCACGCGTCACTGCGCCGGTTGGTCGGCGGTCCACTCTAAAAACCCGGGGGTGCTGTCGACCGGGAGCACGTGAGCCATCGCGGCGATCCGCCGCCGGATGCCGGCGGTGGTCGCCGTGCGCACCTCGGGCCGGTCGAGCAGGGCATCCAGCGCCGCGAGCGCGCGGCGTCCGACCGGGCGGTTCGAACACCCGATATAGGCGCGATGGGTCACCGGCTCCCCGGCGACCCGAAGGAAGCCGAAGGTGTCGCCGCACGCCCGGCTGGCGCAGCCGAGATGCCAGAACGCCGCGAACGGCTGGCCCAAGGCGTAGTCGATCCAATCGGCACGCAGCTGCTGGAACGGCGTTTCCGGCTTGACCGCCTGGGTGAGGTGGGACAGACGGTCCTGGTGGCGGCGAACCAGTTCGATGATCCCCGTCGAATAATACCGCCCCCTGACCAGGCTGGTCACCAGTTGCCGGTCGAGCAGCAATCGGTCGAGGTCGATCCGATTGCCGTCGAGGATGTAGGGCGCGAATTTGTCGCGATCCGCGGTCCGATAGATCACGTGGGTTGAAAAGATGGAGAGGCCGCGGCGGCTCAGCGCGATCCGGCCGCCCTCATAGCGTTTGGCGATGCCGACCATACAGCAGCCGTCGCGTTCGGCCATCATGACGACGCTGCGCCGGGTGTTTGCGACCAGGATCTCGTGGCGAAACCGGGGCATGCGCGCGATCAGGGCCCGGCTGATCCGTTGCGCCAGCCCGGTGCCGGCGCGCGGACCTTTGGTGAAGAAGAACGGTTGGTGTTCGGGCTCGATCCAGGTGATCTGATCGGCGTCGGTGTCGGCGGCGGCCGGCGTCCCGTCGCCGATCAGTATCAGGCCAACGAACGCCAAGACGGTCAGCATGGTGGGGGTCGTCCCTCAGCAGAATGGTCGGCGTAATCCTTGATGGCCGGTTGTACAGCGCGCCGCGGCCGGCGTCGAAGCAGTTGCGTGCGGCCGATCGGCTCAACCGCCGGATCGGCGGCGCGGTCGACGACGACCGCCGGTGGGCCGAGACCGCGAGCGGCGGCTTCGGATCAAACCGTAGGTCGGTGCGCGCGCCGCTCTGCGGTCGATCGGGAGACCCCCGGTGTGCGCGCGCGCCGACAAGCGGCGGTGCCGCTGTTGGGGCGATCGACCCGCAAACGCAACGGCAAACCGACGGCGCGCGCCGGCCGATCGCCCCGACGACGGGCCCCGGGTTGGAGACCAGGCCCCGGTCGCCCTCACCCTTCCGCGCCGTCGTCGAGCGCGACCCGGTCATACACCTCTTGCAACGACACGCTCATCGCGACGCTGTCCAGGCGCAGAATCGCCTCGGCGGTCCGCAGGATTTCGACCAGCCAGCGTTCATCGTCCAGGCGTCGGTGAACCTCGGCGTAGAGGCGTGACGGGTCGATCAGCAGGATCTCCTGCAGCGACGGGATCAGGCGATAGTCCGGCAGCTTGCGCTTGCGGTCGATGTTTTCCGTTGACGGCGACAGGACTTCGACGATCAGGATCGGGTCCGGAACCGCGATCTGATCCGGGTCATGGCGGGCGCACGTGACCGCCAAGTCCGGTTGGTACCAAAGATCGTCGCGGTCCGGGATGCGAACGTCGGCGGCGGGCCGTGCGGTGCACCGGGGACGCGCGCGGAGCGCCGTCCCGAGAAGCGCGCCGAGGGTCCAAGCGACGATCTGATGCGCCGCGGTGGTCGGCGCCATGGCCTGCGGGCGGCCGTCGTGCAGTTCGTGACGCTGGTCGGCGCCGGTGTCCCAGGCGAGGAACGCGTCGACGGTCATGGGGGTGACGATCGGGTGTGCCACCGGGAAATCTCCGCGATCGGTCCGACCCCTGCCCCGGCGAGCGCGCTCAACTCATCCGGAACACCGGCCCCTTGGGCGTGAACGGCAGCCGCCCGCCCACCGGCATCAGGAAGGCATGCGGCCGGCGCACCGTCAACCGATCCGTCGCCCCGTCGGTGATGATCAGTACCGGCCCGGTGCGCGGAAAGTCGGGCGCCCGATCGAGCAGGTCGAGCGCCGGCTGGAGCGCGGTTCCGCCGCGCCCGCGCACGGTGGCGCGCCGGGTCAGGTCGTCGGGCGGCAGGTAGCCGGCGTCGAACGGCGCGGCGTCGCAGTGGATGACGCGGGCCGCCGGCACGTCGCGCGCGGCGGCGAAGCTGGCGATCGCGCCCAGCGCCTTGCCGAGCAGCGCGCGGTCCATCGAGCCCGAGGTGTCCAGGACCACGGCGAAGGTGCGGCCGTCGCGGGCCTCGTCGAGCGCCAGGCGGCCGGGCAGCGGGATCTCCGGGGCGGCGCTTTGGCGGCGGCTCGGGCGGGCGAAGCTGCGGCGGCGTTCGAGCGGGTCGACCCAGGTCTCGAACCAGCGCGCCAACTGGACGTCCCAGGGGATCGGCGGTTGGGCGAGGGTGCGGATTTCTTCTTCCAGACCGGCGGGCAACAGGCCGCGGCCTTCGGCGTGGTGGTAGCTCAGGCCTTGGTCGAGGCAACGGCGGTAGAAGGCGTCGAGGTCGGTCGGCACGGCGGTGGTCCGATCGTCGCCGTCGTTGCGGCTGCCGACCATGTCGCACAGCCCGGTCCCGCGCAGGGTGGCCAGCTTGCGCAGGCGGCGGAGATCGCCGCAAATGCGCATGTAGATGTCCTCCGCCGACAGGCCGACCAGGGCGGGATCATAGAGGCCCGAGGGCGGCATGTCGCCGATCCCCATCTCGATCAGCCAGGCGTTGATCGCGAAGTCGCACGCGCAGTTCCAAAAAAACGGGTCGCGCCCCTGGCGGCGGGTGTCGTGGCGCAGGCCGACGTGGAGCATCTCGTGCGCGATCACGAACCGCCATTGCGCGGCGGTGAGACCGGCGCCGGGGTTGAGGAAGATCTCCTGGGCGGTCATGTCGACCATGGCGACCGTGACGTCGAACTGCCGGCACAGCTCGGGGTCTTCGATGACGTCGAACGCGGCGGCAAGCGCGGCGAGCAGCGGGTAGCTGTCGATGAACCAGCGCCGGGCCCGGGTGCGGTCGGACGGACGGGTCGTTTCGGCGCCCAGGGTGGCGACCTTGCCGCCGGCGACGTCGACCGCGCGGGTGACCGCGCGGCGCAGACCGTCGGCGAATTGCTCGGTCCAGCGCCTGTGGTCGTAGCGCAGGCGGTCGTGCCACAGCATGTCGAGCGTCTGCGCGCCCGCGGTGCCGGCGGCGGCGTATTCGGGCGGCACGCCGCGGTCGCGGAACTGCCGGGCGATCGCGGTCTCGTCGCCGGCCGGCAGGGTGTCGGGCACGGCCGCGCTCTCCGGCGGCCGGCCGAAGCGGGTGTCGGCCAGAAACCGGGCGACGATCAGGTCGCAGGCGGCATTCCAGGCCAAGTCGAGCGGGCGGTGCCGGAAGTGGCCCAAGCCCAGGTGCAGCAGGCAGTGGGCCAGGACATAGGCCCAGACCTCGGGGTCGCCGCGCCGGGTCGGGTGGCAGACGATCCGGCCGCTTTGGTCGACGACCGCCCAGGCGTCGGGCGCCCAGCCGCGCGTGGGGTCGCGCACGACGCGGGCGCTTTGGGCGAGCGTCGCGAACAGCGGATGATCGGAAATCATCTTCAGCCCGGCGCGGAAGGCCTGGGTCGCCGGGTCGTCGCGCTGTGCGCGGCGCCGGGTCCGGGTCATCGGCCACGCCGCCGCGGCCGCGGCCGCGGTGCGGGGCGCGCGGGGGGCGCGGTGGTCACGGTCCGGCGCCCTCGCGCCGGGCCGCCAGGCGCGGCAGGTCGCGGACGATTTCGACCATTAGCCAGGCCGGCAGGTCGGCGCCGTCTTGGGTGTCGGCGACCACCGTCTGGGCGATCTCCAGGCTGAGCGTGGCCAGGTCCTTCAGAAGCGCTTTGGCGCGGTGGGCGGTTTCGCGGTGGTGCGGGCGGACGTCGCCGGGGTCGGCGGGCAGCTCCTTGGCCAGGTGCTCGCGGAACGAGTGCGCCAGGAAGTAGAGGATATCGCGGTCTTCGGGGCGATCGGGCCAGCGCAGATCACCTTTGAGCAGCCGGTTGAGGTCGAAGCGGGCGTGGACCTGGCGCACGAAGGCGACGAACTGGGTGGCGTGATCGGGGGTCAGGCAGCCGTGGGCGAGCACCGACACGGTCTCGATCGGCACGTCCGGGCCGAACTGGGCCAAGGCGTCGCTGAGCATGTGCCAGGAGCGCGGGGTCGAGAACGGCACCTCGCTCTTGGGCGGCTGGCTCCACAGGTGGGTCGGGCGCAGGGCGATGTAGTCGAGCACCCAGGGGTTGAGGGCGGCTTGGCGGGCCCAGACCAGCCAATCGCGATGGCTGGGCTCCAGGGTGACCAGGATCATGCGGTTGACCAAGGCCGACGACATGGTCTTGACGATCGCGTTGTCCTGGCTGCGGTTGCCGGCGGCGATCACCACGGTTCCCGGCGGCAGCTGGAAGGCGCCGATCCGCCGGTCGTTGATCAGCGAGTAGAACGCCTTTTGGATGTCGTGGGACGAGCCGTTCAACTCGTCGAGGAACAGGCAATAGGGGTCGGTGCGCGCGATCAGCTCGGGCGGGCAAAAGCGGCTGCGGCCGTCCACGATCTGGGGCACGCCGATCAGGTCTTCCGGGGCCAGCTGGGTCCCGAGCAGCGAGACGCACGGCAGCCCGACCGCCGCGGCGAACCCGGTGACCAACGCCGACTTGCCGATCCCCGGCGCGCCCTGGATCATCACCGGTCGCACCGGGGCGACGTGGAGCAGGAAATCGGCGAGCTGGGATTGGGAGAGCGTGAACATCGGCGCTGAAAAGACAGGTCGGCGTGGCGGTCCGGGCCGCCCCCGGCCCAGCCCACAACTCTACCTCAACGGCGCCCGCGCGGACCACGCCTTTGTCCGCGCCGTCCTTGACCGTTGCGGGTGGCCGTCCTTCCCGCAACTTAATTGGTGGCCGGCGCGCAAAGGCGGCCGAACAGCTGACCCAGGCGCAGAGTCCGGCAGACGTGATCGAGTTCGCGCGCGAAGTCGGACTGATCAGCGTTTACGAGGGCACCGACACCGAGCCGGTGCGTTTCGCGGTCCCGGAAATCTATCGGCTGGCGCTCAACATGCGCCGTAAGGGGCAGGCGTGAGGGTGACCGCGGTGCCTCACTCAGCAGGTCGCCCGCTGTCGCGGGCCGAGCCCGGCCGGTTCATCGAGTACCGGCGGGTACCGGGTTATTGGGGGCGGGACCTACCGGTCCGGCGCGGCTTCGATAACTTCGAGACGATCCGGCACGAGTCTTGCCGCGACGAGGCGGTGGCGTTGGAGGCGTTCAGGTCCGGCGCGATCGATCTTCGGCGCAAGGCGGACCCGACCCGATGGGCGGTCAGGACGTTGTTGCGCGAGATTTTGCCGCACGGGCGGCCGGCGCCGACGCGCGGCTTCATTTTCAACACCCGGCGCCCGTTGTTCGCCGACCGGCGGGTGCGGATGGCGCTCGGCCACGCCGTTGATTTCGAGTGGATCAACCGGGTCTTGTTTCGCGGCGCCTATCGGCGCACCGCCAGCTACTACCCGAACTCGGAGCTGGCGGCGCGCGGGGTGCCGGAGGGCGAGGAACTGGCGCTGCTCGAGCCGTTCCGCGACCGGCTGCCGCCGGCCTTGTTCACCGCGCCGTTCACCCTGCCGACGACCGACGGCAGCGGCCCGCGCGGCCTCCGGCGCAACCTGCGGACAGCGCTCCGCCTGCTGGGCGACGCCGGGTGGCGGGTCCGCGACGGCCGCCTGGTCGACCGCGCCGGCCACGAGTTTTCATTCGAGGTGATGCTCGACGACCCGGCAGAGGAAAAGATCGCGCTGGAGTTCGCGCGCACGCTCGCGCGGCTCGGCATCACCGCGACGGTCCGCACCGTCGACAGCGCCCAGTATCAGGGCCGGCTCGATGCGTTCGACTTCGACATGACGATCCGGTCATGGATTTCGACCCTGTCGCCGGGCAACGAGCAGCTCTACTACTTCGGCTCGGCGGCGGCCGACACCGACGGCAGCCGCAACTACCCGGGCATCCGCTCGCCGGCGGTCGATGCGCTGGCCGCCGGCCTGGCCGATGCGCCGAGCCGCCAGACCCTGGTCGCCCGGGCCCGCGCCCTCGACCGGGTGCTGCTGTGGGGGCATTACACGATCCCGCTCTTCCATTTGGCCGGCGACCGGGTCGCCTACTGGTCGCGCCTGGCGCGGCCGACGGTAACCCCGGTCTACGGCATGGTGATCGAGGCGTGGTGGGGGCGGTCGGATGCGGCGCGATAATCCGCACCGAGGCTGATCACGTCGATCGGCCTGAAGCCCTTCAAGACGCTCGAAAGGGAACCACCGCCAGGGGTAATCTCAAGGCCATGCCGTCGAAGGATGGGGCACCGCCGCCCGCACAGCTTGGCCCATGCCGCATATGCCCAACCCCGATAATGATGAGGCCTGGCTTGAGGTGAGCCAGCAGCGGCTGGGCGAAGCGCGCGTGCTGGCCCGGGTCAACGCTTGCGAGGTTGGGTCGGTCTATCTGGCCGGGTACGCGGTCGAATGTGCCCTGAAGGCGTACCTGATGTCGCATGGGCGGCGGCGGCCGCCGGGCGGCCCCGGCGGTCACGATCTGCGATCCCTATGGTCCAGCTGTCGCTTCGCGCTCGCGGACCTCCAGGACCAATCGGGGGAAACCAGTTATTTTGTTGAACATTGGTGCACGGATCTGCGCTACCAGTCCGTTATAAACTCATCGCATTCCGCGACCGAATTGTTGTCCGGTGCCCAAAGGCTGGTCGGGTTGGTGACGACACGATGCCGCCGTCGGGCGAGCAAAAGGCGAAGGGGCTGATGGCGACCCGCGACGAAGTCGAGGCCGAGATTCGCGGCCACCTGGCCGCGCACGGTGTATGCGACGCAGAGATTCGAGTCCAACAGGGTCCGTTCGGTGATTGGATCGTTGCGGTCATTGCGGCGGCGTTCGAGGGCCGCGCACCGGCGGAGCGACGCCGTTTGGCGCTGGGTGACCCACCAACCCGCCCGACCGCGTGGTGCGATGTCTTGACACCCGACGAAGCAAAGGTGGCCGGGGCGCTGCCCGCCGACATCGAAAGCGATGACCTGCCGTTGTGGCCGGACCGACTGGATCGCGACCCGGGTGACCGCGGCCCCGTCGTGTTTGCGTCCGATTTCGACGACGACATCAAAGCACCGGTCTTGGCGACCTTCTATTCCTTACGCGGCGGCGTCGGGCGGACGACTGCCTTGGTCATGACCGCCCGCACCTTGGCAGCGCGCGGCCGCCGCGTGGTCGCGGTCGACATGGATTTGGAGGCGCCCGGGTTGGCGACACTGTTCGGGATCAAGGAAGAGGAGATTCGCGCCGACCAGGGCGTCACCGCTTTGCTCGCCGCGCTCGATAGCGGCGGGGACGACTTGGACGTGACCGCCCATCTGATCCGGGTCAGCGAGGCCGACGACCTCTATTGCTTGCCCGCGGGACGAGCCTCGGCCCGCTATGCCCAACGTCTCGCCCTGTTGGACCCGGCATCCTGGTATCGAGAGGATCGCAACCCGCTGCGTCGCCTCTTGGATTTGCTAAAGACGGGCCTGCCCTTTGCTCCGGACGCGATTCTGCTGGATGCCCGCACGGGATTATCGGGCTTAAGCGGGCCTTTGTTGTTCGACGTGCCGGATATTGCCATTGTTGTTTTCTTTCCCCACCCGCAAGCCCTTCATGGCACCAAAGCGCTGGTTCAGGCCCTGGGGTCGGCACGCACGACCCGCCCGATGGCGGGCCAGGCGCTGGCGCCCGAGCCGCGCTTCATCGCCTCCCCGTTGCCGTCCGGTCATAGTTTCGAGGCCTACGCCCGGCGGGCACTGGAGTGGGTCGCGGACTGGATCGAACCGATCAACGCACGCCGGGGCCCTCACCCCAGGCTGGCCGAGACGGAGATCACGCACCTGATCGAATACGGCGAGGTGCTGGCGGCGAGCGACCGCCCGGACGCGGACGGCAAGTCGGCCTTGGCGTATGAGCCAATTGCCGACTGGATCGCGCGGGTCCTGCCCACCGAGGCCGAGGCCGCCGGGCCGCCGACCTTGGCCGATCGGAAAGCGGAGATTCTGGCAGAGCTATCGTTCCCGACCGGCAGCGCCGAACAGCAGGATGACCTTAGAACGACTTTTTTGGAAACCCAGAGTGTGCGCAGGGCGCTGGACCCGCGCGTCACGCTGGTTCGGGGACGCAAGGGGACCGGTAAGACGGCTCTGTTTCGGCGACTGGCCGACCACTCCACGGCCCGCCCGATCGTGGTCACGGCACCACAAACGTTGCAGTCGGACTGGCCGTGGACATGGGGACGGTCCGAATTCGAAGCGGTCGATCGGCGCCTGGCGGCGACCGGCGCGTCGTGGGAGACGTTCTGGCTCTTCTTCATCCTAAAGCGGATCGAAGCGGCGCTCGGGCACCCACCACCGGCCCCGGAGCGTTCGTCCCTGCCCACGATCAGAGCCTTGGACGATGCGCTCAAAGAGACCGATCTCGATCTTCATCTTCAGGCAGAACTCAGGGCCCACGACGCCGCGTTGCCACCCGACACGCTGTTGCTGTTCGACGGGTTGGACACCGGGTTCGGCAGCGCGCCGAACGAGCGTCGGCGCCGCCGCGACGCCACCCAGGGTCTGTTCGGTCTGGCGATCGATCAGGCGGGAGGGTTTAAGAACCTGCGCTTCAAGATCATGCTGCGGGATGATATCTGGCGTGCGCTGAACTTCGACAACAAGAGCCATCTTTATGGTCGCGAAGTCAGCCTGGTATGGCGCCATCGGATCGATTTTCTGAAACTGGTCTTAAGCCACGCGATGAGGGCGCCGTCTTTTGTTGCAGTTCTTTCGGGGGAGCCTTCCCTTGACGCTTCGGGCGGCATCAGCCTGGATCGTTGGTCGGAAGAACAGGTTCGTCGGGCATGGTCGTTGTTGATCGGGGACCGGATGAAGGGCAGCGGGACCGCCTTTACCGCCAACTGGGTTTGGAACCGCCTTCGTGATGGCAATGATGATCGGAACCCGCGTTACCTGCTTATGCTGTTCCGCGAAGTGACGAAATGGGAAATTCAAGAACGCCAGAAGACACCATATGAACGCAGCGTACTACGCCCGCGTTCGCTAGAAAGATGCCTGCCGCAGGTTTCGGAGGCGGCGTTCGGCGCCCTCAGGGAAGAGTTCAGCGAGCTCGACCCGGTCTTCGATGCTCTGAACGGCCAGCGAACCCCCTTACCGGCCGAACAGTTGAAACAGGCGAACATCCAGGCCGAGCTGATCGAGTTGGCGCGCGAGGTCGGCCTGATCAGCGTCTACGAAGGTACCGACACCGAGCCGGTGCGCTATGCGGTCCCGGAAATCTATCGGCTGGCGCTCAACATGCGCCGCAAGGGTCAGGCCTGACGGTGACCGCGCACGCCGGCGCTCCGGCTCAGCAGGTCAGCCCGCCGTCGACCGCGATCGTCTGGCCGGTGATGAACTGGGCGGCGTCGCTGAGCAGGAACGCGACCACCGCGGTGACGTCGTCGAGGGTGGCGAGGCGGCCGAGGGGGGTGCGGTGGACGATCTGGCGGCGCTGGGCGTCGCCGAGCTCGGCCGACAGCTCGGTTGCGAGGTAGCCGGGCGCGACCGCGTTGACCGTGATCCGCCGGCGTCCGAGTTCGCGGGCGAGCGCGCGGGTCATGCCGTCGAGCCCGGCCTTGGAGGCCGAATAGGCGGCGAGCCCGGTGAAGCCGCGGTTGCCGATGACCGAGCTCACGTTGACCAGGCGGCCGCCCGGCGGTTGCTCCAGCATCACCCGGACCACCAGACGGCTCAGCCGCAGCGCGCCGGTCAGATTGACCGCGATGATCCGTTCAATGTCGGGCACCGGGAAGGTCGCAAGGATGCCGGCGCCGGCGATCCCGGCGTTGTTGACCAGGCCCCACAGGCCGTCGGCGCCGGCCCAGGCCACGGTGGCCGCGACCAGCGCCTGCTCCGAGGCGGCGTCGCCGATCGTCGCGGCGTGCCAGCTGATCCGCTCGGCGCCGTGGCTGGTGATCAGTGCGTCGAGCGCCGGGGTCGCGCTGCGGCTGCAGGTCGCGACCCGGTAGCCGGCCTCGGTGAGCGCGCCGACCAGCGCCAGGCCGATGCCGCGGCTGCCGCCGGTGACCAGGACGACCCGGCGGGTGCCGGCACGCACTGCCTCAAGGGCCATCGGGGACCGACCCGGCGAGCGCGCGCTGGCGCAACAGATGGTCGGCGAGCACGCACGCCATCATCGCCTCGCCGACCGGCACCGCGCGGATGCCGACGCACGGGTCGTGGCGGCCCTTGGTCACGATTTCGGTCTCGCGGCCGTGGATGTCGATCGTGCGTCGCGGGGTCAGGATCGAGCTGGTCGGCTTGACCGCAAAGCGCGCGACGATCGGCTGGCCGGTCGAAATGCCGCCCAGGATGCCGCCCGCATGGTTGGCCAGGAACACCGGGCGGCCGTCGGCGCCGATCCGCATCTCGTCGGCATTGTCCTCGCCCGACAGAGCGGCGGCGGCAAAGCCCTCGCCGATCTCGACCCCCTTGACCGCGTTGATCGTCATGAGGGCGCGCGCGAGGTCGCCGTCGAGCTTGTCGTAGACCGGCGCGCCCAGGCCCGCGGGCACGCCGTCGGCGACCAGCTCGATCACCGCGCCGGCGCTCGACCCCGCCTTGCGCACGCCGTCGAGCCAGTCGGCCCAGTCGGCCGCCGCCACCGGGTCGGGGCAGAAGAACGGGTTGCGCCCGATCTCGGCCCAGTCCCAGCGCGCGCGCTCGATCCGGTGCGGCCCGAGCTGGATCAGGGCGCCGCGGATCGTGATCGCAGGCCCCAGCACCAGCGTCGCGACCGCGCCGGCCGCGACCCGGCACGCGGTCTCGCGCGCCGACGACCGGCCGCCGCCGCGATGGTCGCGGATGCCGTACTTGACCCAATAGGTGTAGTCGGCGTGGCCGGGGCGGAACTTGTCCCGGATCTCGTCATAATCCTTGGAGCGCTGGTCGGTGTTCTCGATCTCGAGCGCGATCGGGCTGCCGGTGGTCCGCCCCTCGAACACCCCCGACAGGATGCGCACCCGGTCGGGCTCGCGGCGCTGGGTGGTGAAGCGCGACTGGCCGGGCCGGCGGCGGTCGAGTGCGGCCTGGATCGGCGCTTCGTCGAGCGGCAGCCGCGGCGGCACGCCGTCGATCACCGCGCCGATCGCCGCCCCATGGCTCTCGCCGAAGGTGGTGACGCGAAACAGCGTGCCGAAGCTGTTGCCGGCCATCGCGCGGGCGGTCCGCCGGCCGCGCTCAGGCGCCGGCTTTGGCGGCACCCCCGACCAGGCCTTGCAGCAGGGCCGCGGTGTCGGCGGCGCCGTCGATCGAGACCATGCCGACCGTATGGTAGCCGCTGTCGACGTGATGGACCTCGCCGGTGACCGCGCTGCCAAGGTCGCTCAACAAATAGAGCGCGGCGTTGCCGACTTCGTGGATCGTGACATTTCGCCGCAGCGGCGCGTTGTATTCGTTCCACTTCAGGATATAGCGGAAGTCGCCGATGCCGCTGGCGGCCAGCGTCTTGATCGGCCCGGCCGAGATCGCGTTGACCCGGATGCGCCGGCCGCCGAGGTCAGCGGCCAGGTAGCGCACGCTCGCCTCGAGCGCCGCCTTGGCGACCCCCATAACGTTGTAGTGCGGCATCACCCGTTCGGCGCCGTAATAGCTCATGGTCAACAGGCTGCCGCCCTCGACCATCAGCCGGGCGGCCCGGCGACACACCGCGGTGAATGAATAGCAGGAAATGTCCATGGTGCGCGCAAAGTTGGCGCGGCTGGTATCCAGGTATTGGCCGTCGAGCTCGGCCTTGTCGGAAAAGGCGATCGCGTGGACCAGAAAGTCGATGCGGTCCCAGCTGGCCGCCAACTGCTCGAAGGTCCGGTCGATCGCGTCGTCGTCAGATACGTCGCACGGCAACACCAGGTTGGCGCCGACCGACTCTGCCAGGGGCTTGACCCTTTTTTCCAACGCCTCACCCTGATAGGTGAAGGCGAGGTCGGCGCCGTGCGCCGCAAGCGTGCTGGCAATGCCCCAGGCAATCGATCGGTCGTTGGCCACGCCCATGATCAGGCCGCGCTTGCCAGCCATGAGCGGAGAGGGACTGGTCATCGATGACTCTCTATTGGATGGATACCGCAAGCCGTGCGGGGGTATCCTACACCAAAGGTCCCACCCGTCAAACGGCACCAACGAGATGAGGCCCGCGTTTGCTCCCATGGACGCCCCGACCCCGCCCCAAACCGCTTCCGAGACCGTCGTCGAGCGAACCGGTCGGTTCGCGCGCGGCATCGTCGACCGCGTCGGGCGTTGCGCGGCGGCGATCGGTCACGAGGTCGCCGGCTTCTTCTACTTCGCCGGTCGGCGCTTTTACTACGACAACTGCTTCCAGACCGCGTCGGCACTGACCTACACCTCGCTGCTCGCGATGGTCCCGCTGTTGACGATCGGGTTTTCGATCTTTTCGGCGTTCCCGGCGTTCCATCGTTTGCGCAACCAGGCACAGGATTTTCTGTTCTCCAACCTGGTGCCCGAGGTCGGGCTGGCGGTGCGCGACTATGTCGCGAGCTTCATGGAAAACGCCGGCCAGACCACGGCGTTCGGTGTGGTCGGCTTGGCGGTGTCGGCGGTGTTGTTGCTGTCGACGATCGAGGGGTCGTTCGGCGCGATCTGGCGGGTCAGCGAGCCGCGGCCGCTGTTGACCCGCCTGTTGTCGTTCTGGGCCCTGCTGACCCTGGCGCCGTTGTTGCTGGGTGCCAGCTTTTCGGTGTCGAGCACGCTGTTTTCGACCATCGACAGCTCGGACATGGAAAGCATGTGGGCGCCGTTCGCCTGGTACGGCCCCTATCTGCCGCTGACCTTCGAGTTCGTCGGCTTCACCCTGGTCTATATCATCATCCCCAACCGGGTGGTTCACTGGCCGGACGCGATGCTCGGCGGCGCGATCGCGGCGCTGTTGCTCGAACTCTCGAAGTTCCTGTTCGTCTGGTATGTCCAGTCGTTCCCGGCCTATCAGACGATCTACGGCGCGTTGTCGACCGTGCCGATCTTCCTGCTGTGGCTGTACATCGCGTGGTCCACGGTGTTGGTCGGCGCCGAGCTGTGCGCGGCGTTGCCGGAGTGGCGCGCGGACAAGCTGTCGCGCACCCGAAGCGGCCTCGGCGGCCTCGCGCCGTCGCCGCGGCTGACCATCGCGGTCGCATTGTTGTCCGAGCTCTACTCGGCATCGCGCGGCGGCGGCGGGCTCAGGCGCCGGCCGCTGGTCCACCGGGTGCGGGTCGGCGGCGTGTTGGTCGAGGCAATGCTCGAGGTCTTGCGCGAAAGCGATTGGGTCGCCCGCACCAACCGCGACAGCTGGGTTCTGACCCGCGATCTGTCCGAGGCGACCTTGTACGACCTGGCATTGTCGCTCGAGGTCGGGATCCGCGGCAATGTCTACGACCTCTCGGGCCTCGACACCGCGCTCAAGGACGCGTGCGCGCACCTGCTCGACGCCGCCGAGGCGTGCGAGCGGACCCGGCTGTCGGTGACGCTGAAGGACCTGCTCGCCGGGACCTCGACGACGACCCTGTTGCGCGATTTGCGCTGCGAGCCCGCCGCGCCGGCGATGTGAGCAACCGATTTGCCGACCGAGGGGAGCGAGGGTCATGACGGTTATGATCACCGAGCTCTACGACGCCTTTCGGGCGGCCGGCACACCGGACGACCAAGCGCGGCGGGCGGCTGAGGCGGTCGCTGCGGACCGGGAGCGCCTGTCGGCTGTCGAGAGTCGTCAAGAACGGCATGAATCTGCCGTGACGGTCGGCATTGAGCGGCTCTCGTCCAAAATCGACAGCGTCGACCAGGGCCTGTCGTCCAAGATCGATGGCGTCGATCACAGGCTCTCGTCCAAGATCGATGGTGTTGACCAGAGGCTCTCGTCCCAAATCGATGGTGTCGATCACAGGCTTTCGTCCAAGATCGACGGTATTGACCAAAAACTTAGTGCGAAGATCGATCGAGAGACCGCCGTATTGCATCGAGAGATTGCCATACTGCGCGGTGAGATGAATTTGATGCGATGGATGCTTGGCTTAGTGGTTGCCGGCGTCTTCTCTCTGGTCTTGAAGTCGTTCTTTTTGTAATCCCGACGACCGGGACCCGCCTGGCGCTACCGCGTCGGCGATCGCGAGCGCGACCCGCACGACTGAGCACCCGGAGTTGGTGCGCCCGTCATCGCCTTGTCTTGGTCTCGGTGCCGTCGTTCGGCCTGACGGCCGTTCGGGGGGCGCTGCCCCCTCGACCCCCGCAAGGGGGTTGCCCCCCTTGACCCCCACTTAATGGGGTTCAGGGGGTAACCCCTGGTCGGGGGGGGGTGAAACCTTCTGACCATGGGGGCGCCGGCCCCCAAACCCGCGCAACGGGCGTCGGCTTTTGTCTAACGCCCGAACAGCCCCCTCAAGATACGCACCGCCTCCTCCGGCACCGGTCCGGCATCGCCGTCGCCCTCGACGCCGGAGGGCCCGCCCCCCTCGGGGCGGCCCGATGGTGGGATCACCCGGTCAAGCGCGTCGAGCAGCCGCTCGGCGCCACCGCCGAGCCCATCGACGGTGGTGCGCAGCTCGTCCGGCAACAGGCGCAGCAACTCGGGGTCCCGGACGGCCTGCTCGACCACGCCGCTCCAGTCGATCGTGACCGCCGTGGCATGCCAAGGTCCGGTGACCCGGATCGGCACCGGCAGCCCGACCAGGCTGTCGCCGCCGCCCTGGCCGGTCAGCGTGCCGACCAGTTTCGCGATGACCTCGGCGTCGATCGTGCGCGGCGGCAGCGCGACCCGCGCACCGCCCGACACCCGCACCAGCGGCGCCTTGAGGTCGAGGTCGGTCGAGCTGATCACGCCGTCGGTCGCATGGAAGCTGCCGCCGAGCGACGCGAAGTCGGTGCGCCGCCCCGCGGCGACACCCGGGTCCAAGCCGAGCCGGCCGAGCCCGCGCAGCATCGCCGGAATGTTGATCCCCTGGATCGTCCCGTCGCGAAACCCGAGCCGGCCGCTGCCCGCCAAACGTCCGACCAGGTCGCGGACGCTGTCCCCGCGCGCTTCGAGGTCCGCCCGACCATCCGTCGTGCCGGTCAGCGTGGCGGCGCCGGTCGCGGCCGCGACCACCGGGCCGGCGGCGACGCCGTCGACCTGCAGCCAGCCGGACACCCGGGGCGGCACGGCCGCCCCGTCGGCGGTCACCGCCCCCGTGACCGTCCCATTGGCGACCGACAGCGGCTCAAGCGACAGGTCGAGCCGCGCTGCGGTCACCTTGAGCGTCGCCGCGCCCGGCCCGATCGCGAGCCCGTTGGCGGTCGCTGACGCGAGCGTCACCCCAACCGTGGCGTCGAACGCGGCGAGCCGGTCGAGCGGCAACGGCGCGGTCGGCCACGGCGGCGGCGCGGACCCGCCCAAGTCGGTCGGCCCCGCGGCCTCCGGTCCACCCGCCGCCGGGGGCGGCGCCGGAAAAAACCGGTCGAGCACCGCCTTGGTCACCGCGAGCGTGGCATCAAGGCGCGGCGGCGCGGCGGCGAGGTCGAGCCGAACGTCGCCGGTCAACGCCACGTCATCGCCGGAGACCGAAAGGTCGGTCAACGACAGCGTCGTCGGTGTCGCGCCGACCGCAGCCCGGAGCGCGAGCGGGGTCGGCACCTCGCCCCGGCCGGTGATCGTCCCGTCGAGGCTGACGGTCGGGGCCAGTGTCAGCTCGGTGTCGAGATGGGCGTTGCCGGTCGGGGTGGTCAGGGTCAGATCGAGCGGCGCGCTGGTCGCGCGCACCAGACGGGTCATCGGTGCGGTGGTGGCGGTCAGTTCGGCCGGGTGGTCCGCCACCATCGCGGTTGCCGACAGCTGGACCGGCGCACCGGTCTCGGGCAGCGTCAGGGTCGCAGTGACCGGGCCGACCGTCCCGGCGCGGCCGTCAAACGCAAGCGATGCGGTGCCGAAGAGCGCGCCCGCGAGCGCGCGCGGGCTCATGCCCCGACTGTCCACCGCGAGCTCGAGCGACAGTGGGCCGCGCGCGGCGGCACCGGTGAGCGCCGCGGTGTCGAGCCCGGCGACCGCAAGTCGGGCCGACAGAGTCGGCACCGCGCCGGTGGCGTCGCCGGTGACCCGGGCGGTGACCCGGCCGCCGACCAACTGGTCCTGGTCGAGGGTGGCAACCAGCCGGCCGTCGGCGAGGTCGAGCCGCAGCGCGGTCGGGCCGACCGTCACCCCACGGCCCGTGATTCCCCCGAGCCGAAGATCGATCGTCGCGGCGGCGGTGCGCAGTCGGTCGAGCGGGATCGGCCGGTCGGACAGGAGCGTCAGCAGGCCGCCCGCCGGCGCGCCGCCGGCGGGCGCCGGCGCCGGCGGTCCGGGATCGGTGCCCGGGTGCGACCCGGGTGCCGGCGCCGGCAGGAACCGGTCGAGGTCGAGCGGGTCGCTGGTCATGGTGAGCGCGAGCCGCGGCGCCGCGCCGGTGAGGTCGAGCGACCCCTCGGCGGCGACGCGCACCCCGTCGCCTGAGACGACGGCGTCGGCGAGCGTGACCGACCGTCCGTCGGCGCCGGAGCGCGCGGTCGCTTCGACGCCACCCGGGTCGCGACCGTCCGGCAGCGGCCGGCCGAGCCAGCGCGCCAGCGCCGCGACCGACGGCACCGCCAGGCGGAACGTGCCGTCGAGCCCGGGCAACGGCGCGACCTGCACGGCGCCGTCGAACCGGGTCTCGCCATGCGGCGTGGTCAGCGCCAGCGCGGCCGGCCCGCGGCCGGTCTCCACCAGTCGCGCCGGT
>JANQHG010000145.1 GCA_028277115.1 Azospirillaceae bacterium | reverse complement strand
GCGCCCCGAACAGATCGGCCGCGGTCAGACCACCGGCCGCGGGCGCGCCCGGGGCGCCCGGGGGCGGCGACGGCATCGCGTCGTCGGCCTGGTCGGCGGCGGGCGACGGCCCGAGGGCGCGACCCATCTGGCGCAGCACCGCATCGAGCGCGTCGTCGCTCAACTGGGGCGGGGGAGGCGCGGCGGGCTTGGCGGCCGGGACGGCGAGACCGCGCCGGCCGGCACCCTCGATCGCCGCCAGCGTGATCGCCTTCATGAACGGCCGCGCCAGGCCGAGCAACAGCCGGGCATCCTTGGCCGCCCATTCGATCAACAGCCGCTGGGCGCGGGCGCGGCTGCCGCGGCCTTCGATCAGGGCTGCTCGGACCTTGTCGTCGACGTAGGAATCACGCATGCTCGACCACGGCTTTCGCGGCGGATCCGCGGTCGGCGACGGTGCAACGCACCCAAATCGGTCCGGCCGCGACCGCCGTCGTTCGATCCTCAACGGCGGACAGGGTGTCAGTGTTACCAGGTCAACACCGGCGCGACCACAGCGACAGACGCGCGACCGCCCCGGCGCCCGAACGCGGCGCCGGGGCCGGCGTGCGCGGCTCGATGGTGATCGACATCTACGCCGACTTCGTCTGCCCCTGGTGCTACCTCGGGCTCAACCGGTTGGCGCGCGCGCTGGCCGAACGACCGCGGCTGCGCGCGCTCCAGGTCTGGCACCCGTTCCAGCTCAACCCGGATCTGCCGCCCGAAGGGATCGACCGCAGCCTTTATCTCGCGATCAAGTTCGGCGGCCGCGAGCAGGCGCGCCATGTCTATGCGATGGTCGAAGAGGCGGCGGCGCTCGATGGGCTGCCGCTCAATCTCTCGCGAATCCGCCACATGCCGAACACGACCGACGCCCACCGGGTGGTCGCGTTCGCCGCCCACCGCGACCGGGCCGAGGCGGTGATCCGGGCGATCTTCACCGCCTATTTCGTCGAGGGTCAGGACATCGGCGCGCCCGCGGTGCTGGCGGCGGCGGCGGCGCGCACCGGCTTGTCGGCCCAGGCGGTGCTCGAGCTTTTGCGCGGTGACGGCGAGCGCGTCCAGGTGCTCGCCGCCGAGGAGACGGCGCGCGCCCTCGAACTCCACGCCGTGCCCTGCTTCATCTTCAACCGCCGGTTCGCCTTGTCGGGCGCCCAGGAACCCAAGACCTTCCTGCCGCTGCTCGACCTGTCGGCCAACGAGCCCGCGATTGCCGCGTGACCGAGGGGCGCCGTCCCCTTCGACCGCCCACGGTCGACACCCCGTCGGGCCAGGCCCGCCGCTCGTAAAAGGACCCGTTCGTGCGATGACCGCGCCCGCCGCCCGGCCCAACGATCTATCCGCCTATTGGATGCCGTTCACCGCCAACCGGCGGTTCAAGGCGGCGCCGCGGCAGGTGGTCGCGGCGTCGGGCATGACCTACGCCACCGACGACGGCCGCACGCTGTTGGACGGCACCGCCGGTTTGTGGTGCTGCAACGCCGGCCACGCCCGGCGGCCGATCGTCGAGGCGATCCAGCGCCAGGCCGCGGCGCTCGACTATGCGCCGGCGTTCCAGATGGGCCACCCGGCGGCGTTTCGCCTGGCGGCGCGTTTGGCGGCAATGATGCCGGGGACGCTCGACCGGATCTTCTTCACCAACTCGGGGTCCGAGTCGGTCGATACCGCGCTCAAGATCGCGCGCGCCTACCATCAGCTGACCGGCGAGGGCACGCGGCGCCGGCTGATCGGGCGGGCCCGCGGCTATCACGGGGTCGGGTTCGGCGGTCTGTCGGTCGGCGGCATCCCGGCCAACCGGCGCCCGTTCGAAGCGCTGTTGCCCGAAGTGGACCATCTGCCGCACACCTACGACCGCGCGCATCAGGCGTGGTCGCGCGGCCGGCCGGTATGGGGCGGCCATCTCGCCGACGCGCTCGACCAACTGGTCCAGCTCCACGACGCCCGGACGATCGCGGCGGTGATCGTCGAGCCGGTCGCCGGCTCGACCGGGGTGTTGGTGCCGCCGGTCGGCTATCTGGAGCGGCTGCGCACGCTGTGCGATCGCCACGGCATCTTGTTGATCTTCGACGAGGTGATCACCGGGTTCGGCCGGCTCGGCGGCGCGACCGCGGCCGAGGTGTTCGGCGTGGTGCCCGACATGATCACGCTCGCCAAGGGCTTGACCAGCGGCACGGTGCCGATGGGCGCGGTCGCGGTCCGGCGCACGCTCCAAGACGCCTTCATGGCGACCGACGGCCAGGGCATCGAGCTGTTCCACGGCTACACCTATTCCGGCCACCCACTCGCCTGTGCTGCGGCCGAAGCGGCGCTCCGGCTCTATGTCGACGAGGACCTGTTCGCCCGCGCCGCCACGCTGGCCACACCGTGGGCCGACGCCGTCCATGCCCTGAAGGGGCGGCGCCATGTGATCGATCTGCGCACGATCGGCCTGGTCGCCGGGATCGAGCTCGAGCCGCGCTCGGGCGCGCCCGGCGAACGCGGGTTCGAGGCCTATCTGCGGTGCTTCGAGCGCGGCGTGCTGATCCGGACCACCGGCGACATCATCGCGCTGTCGCCGCCGCTGATCGTCTCGACCGACCAGATCGCGCAGATCCTCGACACCGTCGCGGCGGTGCTCGACGAGATCGACTGAGCGGCAGGGCCGGCCGGGCAGGGTAGGGCAGAGTTCGGGGAGGCGGGCGATGGACCGCGTCGAGTGCGCGGTGATCGGGGCCGGGGTGGTCGGGCTGGCGGTGGCGCGGGCGCTCGCCGCGGCCGGTCGCGAGGTCTTGGTGATCGAGGCGGCGGCGCGGATCGGCAGCGGGATCAGCGCGCGCAATTCCGAGGTGATCCACGCCGGCATCTATTACCGGCCCGACAGTCTGAAGGCGCGGCTGTGCATCGAGGGGCGCGAGGCGCTCTATCGCTACTGCGGTGCGCGCGGTGTGCCGCACCGGCGTTCGGGCAAGCTGATCGTCGCGTCGGGTGCGGCCGAGGTTGCACGACTCGAGGCGCTGGCGGCCAACGCCGCCGCCGCCGGGGTGACGGATCTGGTGTGGCTCGACCGGGCGGGGCTCGACGCGCGCGAGCCGGCGCTGGTCGCCGACGCCGCGCTGTGGTCGCCGTCGACCGGGATCATCGACAGCCATGGCTTGATGCTGGCCCTCCAGGGTGAGGCCGAGGACCATGGTGCGATGGTCGCGCTGTCGAGCCCGGTGGTCGGCGGCGCGGCACGCCCGGACGGCATCATGCTCGAGATCGGCGGCGCCGAGCCGACCCGGATCGTCTGCCCCTGGGTGGTCAACTGCGCCGGCCTCGCCGCCGCTGCGGTCGCCGGGCGGATCGACGGCGTGCCGGCCGACCGGGTGCCGCGCCTGCGCTTTGCCCGCGGCCATTACTTCGGGGTGGTCGGCACCCGGGTGCCGTTCCGCCATCTGATCTACCCAACCCCGGTCGACGGCGGGCTCGGGATTCATCTGACGCTCGACTTGGCGGGCCGGCCGCGGTTCGGCCCGGACGTCGAGTGGGTCGAGGATTTGGACTATGACGTCTCGCCGGCGCGGGCACCGGCGTTCGCTGAGGCGATTCGCCGCTACTGGCCCGGGCTGCCGGACGGCGCCCTGGTGCCCGACTATGCCGGGATTCGGCCCAAGCTGGTCGGTCCGGAGGCCCCG
Source organism: Azospirillaceae bacterium (assembly GCA_028277115.1). Taxonomy (GTDB): domain Bacteria; phylum Pseudomonadota; class Alphaproteobacteria; order Azospirillales; family Azospirillaceae; genus JANQHG01. The sequence continues at coordinate 2,334 of JANQHG010000145.1, read as the reverse complement.
CCGGCCGATTTCCGGATCGACCGGCCGGCCGATCACGGTGTGCCGGGTCTGATCAACCTGTTCGGCATCGAATCGCCGGGTCTGACCGCCTGTCTCGCGATCGGCCGGCTGGTCGCGGATGAGGTGACATGCGCGGGCGCGCCGTGACCGGCGGGCCGGGCGCCGGCCTGGACCTTGAGCCGGCGGCGCCGGGGCCCGAGCCGGGCGATCCGGCGGACCGTCGACGCGCGCTTGCGACGCGGCGGGCGCTCCAGCGGATGCTCGACGACGACGACGCGGTCCGCGCCGCGGCGCGCGTGATCAGCGGGCTTCTGACCGATCCCGGCTGACGACGGAAAGCCCGTGCCGGCCGTCCCGGCGGACGGGCTTACTCGGGGGTGAACTGGGCGAGCTGGATCGACGCGGCGCTGGTTGCAAAGGCGCGGTCGATCTCTTCGACCCGGGTGCGGAACGCCTGGAGCGTGCGCCCGGTCAGCTTGTCGCCGGTCGGCAGATCGATGCTGAGCGGATTGATTTGGCGGCCGTTGCGCAGCACTTCGTAATGCAGATGTGGGCCGGTCGACCGCCCGGTCGAGCCGACATAGCCGATCACCTGGCCCTGGGAGACCCGGTTGCCGCGGCGCAGGCCTTTGGCGTAGCGGCTCATGTGGGCATAGGCGGTCGACACCTCGGCGTTGTGGCGCAGGCGGATGTAGTGCCCATAAGAGCCGCGCCGTCCGATTAACTCGACCACACCGTCGCCGGCCGCGAAGATCGGGGTGCCGGTCGGGGCGGCAAAGTCGATCCCCTTGTGCATGCGGCTGTAGCCGAGGATCGGATGGCGGCGCATCCCGTAGCCGGACGATATGCGGGCGCCGTCGACCGGGGTGCGCAACAACGACTTTCTGATGCTCTCGCCCTCAGGGGTATAGAAGTCGGTGCGGCCGTCCGAGCGTTCGAACCGATAGACCGCGCGCCGAACATCGCCCAGGGTCAGGGCCGCGAACTGAATGTCGCCGATCCGGGCGAGCGTGCCGTCGTCGGTCTCGAGGCGCTCGTACAACAGCTCGAAGCGGTCGCCTTCATGGAGGTCGCGCTGGAAATCGACCTCATAGGCGAACAGACGCAAGAGCCCGACCATCGCCGCCTGCGGCACCTCTGCGCCGGCCCCCGCCTCGAACAGGCTCGAGGTGATCTCGGCGCGTGCCGCGGCCAAGCGGGTGGTGACCGCGCGTTCTTGGTCGCGGGCGACGAAGCGCTCGCCCGCCAGGTCGCGCGCGACCGCGATCCGCCGCAGCGAGTTCGGCGCCAGCTCGAGGCCGATCAACCGGGTCTCGCCGCCGCTGCGCACCAGCTTGAGGCGCAGCCGCTGACCGATCTGGAGCTGGCGCGGGTCGAACACCTCGGCAAGCGCGGTGATCGCGCCATGCGCTTGGTGGCGCGGCACCTCGGCGCGGAGCAAAAGCCCCATCAAGGTGTCGCCGCGCCGGACCACCACCGCCCGGTCGATCGGCGCGCCGCCGGCGTTCCCGGCGTCGGCGAGGCCGTCGGGGGTGTCGGAGTCGGCCGCTCCCGGGACGACGGGGTCCGCCGCGGCGACCGCGTCGGCGGCCGCCGGATCGCCGGGCCGGGGGGTGAACCAATCGGAGACCCCCGGCGCCTCGGCGATCATGGCGCCGAGGCGATCGAGGCCTGTCACCTTGATCTGCCACATGTGGACCACGGCGAGCCCGGTCGCCAGCGCGTTCACGACGAGGATCGCGAAGAGGATCAGGCCCTTGGACTGCACGGCGGGCTCCCTGTGGCTGGCCACCCACAGCGTGGGGGGATCTTGGTCCGTTGCGACAATTTGTTCTTAATATGGCGCGCACCTTGCGCATGTGCGGCCAGGGTGTCAATGCCCGTGTGCGCCCGTGTGCGCGGGCGCCGCAGGGACGCTGCGCGGTTGCGATGGCGACAATCGATCCGGTTTCGGTCGCCCCCCCCAAAAAAAACGCTTGCGTCGGGGCCGGTCAGGCAATATATTGCGTGTCTCGCTTGGGACGGGCGGCGCTTTCGGCGGTTCACTCTTTTCGGTGATGTCGCGTTTGTCGCTAATCGATGTCTCAGGCTGGGGTTTCACCGTTCATTTCGGTGCCGCGCTGGTTCGCGGGTGGTTCTTGAAAAATTGCATACCTTGTCGTGAGAAGGGATGCGCAGGCGGCGACGGGCTGTCTGGCTCTGGTGGGAAGTTTCACCTTTCGGGGTGTTGTTCCTGTGGGGTCGGGTGGTTTAGAGGACCGATCAGGCTGATCGGGTCGTCGTCGCCAAGAGCGCATCGACGAAACCGCTTATGAGGTCCTTGGGGGCCGGTTT
>JANQHG010000084.1 GCA_028277115.1 Azospirillaceae bacterium | reverse complement strand
CGCTCGGCACCCCGGCCGCGGCGTCGGGTGCCCGGCGGCGCGCCGCCGCCAGGCGCGCTGCCGCCGCCTGGCGCAACGCTGCCAGGTCGGGGGCGGGTCGGTCGAGCGTCGGCTCGGCCAGGTTCGGAAATTCGCTGACCCCGGTGATCGGCTCGCGCCGGGTCGCGAGCAGCTTGAGTCGGGCTTGCCAACTTGCGTCGATCGCGGTCGCGATCCGGCCGCTGATCAGGGCGGTGGCGATCCCGCCCTCGGCCTCGACCTCCTGGAACAGGGTCCAGGCGGCGATGGCCAGATCGTCGGTCAGCCGCTCCAACGCGTACGAGCCGCCGGCGGGGTCGATCACCCGATTGAGCGACGACTCTTCCTGCAAGATGATCTGGGTGTTGCGCGCGATCCGGCGCGCGAACTCGTCGGGCAGACCGCGCGCGGCGTCAAACGGCGCCACCGTGATCGTGTCGGCGCCGCCGACCGCGGCGGCAAAGCAGGCGACCGTGGTGCGCAGCATGTTCACCCACGGGTCGCGCTTGGTCATCATCACGTCGGCCGTGCGCGCGCCGAGTCGCATCGCGCGCGCCGCGGGCGAGCCGCCGCACGCCTCGCCGATCCGGTCCCAACAGGTGCGTGCGGCGCGCAGCTTGGCGATCGCGATCGGGAAGTCGCAGCCGACCGCGACCGTGAACGCGATCTGGCCGAGCGCCCGGTCGATGTCGAGCCCGGCCGCGGTCATCGCACGCAGATACGCGACCCCGGTCGCCAGCGTGTAGGCCAAGTCCTGCGCCTCGGTCGCGCCGGCGCCGTGCCAGGCGGCGCTGTCGACCCCGACCGCGGTCACCCCGGGCCACGTCCGCGCCGTATGGGTCGCGAGCTCCGCCAGTTCGGCGAGCGCCTGGTCGAGCGGCACCTCCAATCGGCCGTCGATCGCGAGCGTGCCGATCGGGTCGGCGTTGAACGCGCCCCGGGCGGCGGCGTCGGCGACCCCGCGCCGGTGCCACAGCGCCACCAAGAGCGCCGCCGCGGTCACGGCTTGGCCGCCGGCGTCGAGCGCGATCGGCGCAAGATCGAGATAGACCCCCTCGAGCAGCCGGTCGAGGTCGTCGACCGTCGAGACCATCACGCCGCCCCGGCCGGCCAGCGCGGCCGGGGCGGCGTCGCTGTCGAGCCCGGCGCGGCCGGCGGCGTCGAGCGTCAGCAGGATCGACGTCACGCCGCGTTCGAGGTCGGTCAGAATCGCCCGATTGGTGCGCACCGGATCGGGGTCGCCATGGGCTTGGCGGATATCCCAGCCGTCCGGCCGGCCGTGCGGCCGCGGGCCCCGGGTGAACGGTGCCGCGCCGGGGAACCCGGTCGGGTCGTCCGCGCCCGGCCAATCGTCTTCGGTGTACAGCCCCTTGACCGTCAGACCGTCGAGCGTCCGGTGGACCATCTTCTTGTCGAACGGCGCCCCTTTCAGCGTCGCCTCGACCGCGGCGCGCCAGTCGTCGAGACGGGGAACCGGAAAGTCGCCGGCAAACCTCAACATGTCCTCGGCCATGGGACCTCGCAAACCGGGCAAGCTACACTGAAACGCGACTGTATCCGATGCTGCGCTGCAAACAAAACAGGCAATCGGCGGGGAACGCCGGCAGAACTTGCGAAAACCGTCGGCTTCGGTCAGGCTCCGATGGGGATGTGGCGTCTCGGTGTCGCTCGAGCGCCAACTTAAGGTCGCGGGCCACACTCTGGGGTTGGTCGCGGACGGGCCGCGGCATGACCTGGCGCCCCGGTTCGCGACACCGGTCCGGGACCGGGGGCGGCACGGCCGCCGGTTCCGCCCTGGACGCGACGGCAATGGACCTTGAAATGCTAAGGTTTTTGCACTGCGATCGTTGACCTGTGCCGATTCCCGCGGCACCCTGCCTCAGTCGTCCCACTCTCGGTCGGGTCCGCGGGTGGGCTTCGGCGTGTTCCATCGACGAGTTTCACGGGATAAGGAAAAGACTGAGATGGCTGTGCGGGTTGCGATCAATGGGTTCGGGCGGATCGGTCGGCTGGTGCTGCGCGCGATCGTCGAGTCGGGGCGCAGCGATGTCGAGGTCGTCGCGATCAACGATCTCGCCGACGCCGCGACCAACGCGCACCTGTTGAAGTATGACAGCGTTCATGGCCGCTTCCCGTATCCGGTGGCCGGTCAGGGCGACACCATCGAAATCGCCGGCCGTGCGATCAAAGTGCTGTGCGGCGCCGACCCGGCGGCGCTGCCGTGGGGCGCGCTCGGCATCGACATCGTGATGGAGTGCTCGGGCCGGTTCACCAAGCGCGACGATGCTGCCAAGCATTTGGCCGCGGGCGCGCGCAAGGTGCTGATCTCCGCACCCGCGACCGACGAGGACCTCACGGTGGTTTACGGCGTCAACCACGACGCGCTGCGCCACGACCACAAGATCGTCTCGAACGCGTCCTGCACCACCAACTGTCTCGCGCCGGTCGCCTCGGTGCTCCATCGTGCGATCGGGATCGAGCATGGGTACATGACCACGATCCACGCCTACACCGGCGACCAGCGGATCGTCGATACCATGCACAAGGACCTGCACCGCGCGCGCGCGGCGGCGGCCAACATTATCCCGACCACCACCGGTGCGGCGCGCGCGGTCGGCAAGGTGTTGCCGGCGCTGGCCGGCAAGCTCGACGGCACCGCGATGCGGGTGCCGACCCCGAACGTGTCCCTGGTCGATTTCAAGTTCGTCGCGAGCCGCCCGACCTCGGTCGAGGAGATCACCGAAGCGATCAAGGCGGCGGCGGCGGCCGGCCCGCTCGAACGGGTGCTCGGCTGGTACGACGAACCGCTGGTCAGCACCGACTTCAACCATGACACCCGCTCGTCGATCTTCGCGATCAACGAGACCAAAGTGATCGACGGCACCTTCGTGCGCGTGATGACCTGGTACGACAACGAGTGGGGCTTCTCGTGCCGGATGAGCGACACCGCGGTCGCGATGGCGGCGGTCGGGTGAGCGGCGGCGTCCTCGACGCCATTCTCGCCGCCGTCCGGTTCAACGACGACGGCTTGGTCGCGGCGATCGCCCAGCAGCATGACACCGGCGAGGTGTTGATGCTCGCCTGGATGAACGCCGCGGCGCTGACCGAAACCCTTGAGACCGGGCGGGTCTGTTACTGGTCGCGCTCGCGCGGCGCGCTGTGGCGCAAGGGCGAACGCTCGGGCCAGACCCAGCGGCTGGTCGAGCTGCGGGTCGATTGCGACGGCGACACCGTGCTGCTACGGGTCGATCAGGAGGGGGTCGCCTGCCACACCGGCCGCCGGACCTGCTTTTACCGGGCAGCCGCCCCGGGCCCCGGGACCGGCGGGTTGGTCGAGGTGGTGCCGGTGACCACGCCGCCCGAGCGGCTGTATGGCTGACCCGGAGACGGCCGGAGCGGCCGCGAGCGCGTCGGCCGTCGACCGGCCCCGACGCGATCGGTCGCAACCTGTGGGATCTGTTTCCCGACGCGGTCGAGCTCAACTTCTTTGCCGCCGACCGTCGCGCGTTCGCCGACCAAGTGGTGGTCGCGGTTTACTACGACAACCTGGACGCCTGGTTCGAAGCGCACGCCTATCCGACCCTGACCCGGCCGGGTGAACCGGGTGGTCGGCCGCCTGTTCGCCGTCACCGGGGTCCGCGAGGTCGGAGGTCCGCGAGGTCGAACTGACCGGCCAGCTGGCACGGTCGAACAGGAGCCGGCCCAAGTTCGCCTATGTTGCGTCGCACGGACCTGAAGGCGCCACTGTGCGGCATCCGCACGTTGGAGTCGTGGATCGCCCAGGACCTGCGCGAGTGCGGTACCCCCGCGGTCGACCGGCCATCTCAGGCTGCTCCGGGCGCGCACCACCCGGATGGAAAACCTCCTGGAAGCGTTGCTGTTCGACGCGCGGCTCGGCCGGGACACCGGCGAACCGGAGACGGTCGACCTCGCGGCGCTGGCCGCCGCACTCCGGCTGGCCAACCCGATCGAACACGCCGTCGACGGGGTCGAAGCACTCGAGATCTTACGCGGCGTCAATGGTCGGCAACGCCTGGCCGCGCCCTTTCTCGTGCGGCTTGCTCTCAATCTGCCGCGCATGAATGGCCTTGAATTTCTCTCAGAGATTCGCAATGATTCAGAATTGCGCTCAAGGGTTGTCTTCGTTCTGACCGCCTCGAGCGATGGTACAGATCTTATGATTACGTATCGACACAATGTTGCAGGTTGTATTGATAATAAAAAATTCAACTATAAGTCCATATATCCGCTGACAATGATCGATAAATATTTGACAATCTGCAATTTACCAGGCGGATGATAGGAATGATACGTGTCCTGATCATCGACGACGATGAGGTCGACCGCATTAAGGTGCGGTGGTCATTGATTTGTCATATCCCGGGTGTCGAGCTGATCGAATGCGCTGACGGCCGAAGCGGTCTTGCCAGTTTCAAGGCGGAACCGTTCGACTGCGTCGTGCTCGACTATCGTCTGCCGGACTGCGACGGGCTCGATCTGTTGTCGGAGTTGGTGGCGCTGCCGGCGGGCGGCGACCCGGCCGGCCCCGCGGTGCCGGTGGTGATGTTGACCGGGGCGGGCAACGAGGCGGTGGCGGTCGAGGCGATGAAGCGCGGCGCGGTCGATTACCTGACCAAGCGATCGTTGTCGTCGCCGGCGATCGTGCGGGCGGTGCGCGTGGCGGTCGACCGCGCGGCCCGCGAACGGTTGTTGGGCGCAGACACTGCGCGTCTGGTCCAGCTTGCGCTCTATGACAGCCTGACCGGTCTCGGCAACCGCAACCTGTTCGGCCACCAACTCGACCAGTTGGTCGCGCGCCATCGCCGCAACGGGGTGGCGTTCGGCCTGATGCTGATGGACCTCGACCGGTTCAAGGAGATCAACGACACCCTCGGCCACCGCGCCGGTGACGTGGCGCTGGGCGAGATCGGGCGCCGTCTGCGCGTGCTGGCCCGGGGGGCGGATTCGTTCTTCCGGCTCGGCGGCGACGAGTTTGCCGGCTTGATGGTCACCGAGGTATCGTCGGGCGACGCGGCAATCCTGGCCGATCGGATCATCGCGGCGGTGCAGGCGCCGCTCGACCTTGGCGTCACGTTGCGCTCGGTCTCGGTAAGTCTGGGGTTGGCGCTGTGCCCCGACCACGGCGGCACCGGCGACGCGCTGCTCGGCCGTGCCGACGCGGCGATGTATTTCGCCAAGCGCCGCGGCGGCGGCTATGCGTTCGCCGACGCGGCCGACGGCAACGCGGCCGGCCTGATTGTGGGCTGCGCGGCGCGGCTCGGCTAGATCGGTCCGACAGCGGGTCGGGCAAGAGCTTGCGCCGGGCGTGCCGGCCTGCTACCGCTCAACGCCCCGGGGCGGTTGCCCCTTGTCCAGCGGCCGCTCGCGGGCCCTTGTGCCAATCGATGAGGAGCGCCGACGCCCATGTCCCCTAAGCTGACCTCTTTCGCCATGGTTGTGGTGGTCGCGGCCGCGACCGCCGGCTGCAGCACGGTTGACGAACAGGCGCGTGCCGACGCCGCGGCCGCGCTGGCCGCCGCCGAGCGGGCGAGCCAAGCCGCGATGCGCGCCGAACAAGCCGCGCTCCAGGCCCAGGACGCCGCCGCCCAAGCCCAGGTCTCGGCCGAGCGGATCGAACGCATCTATCAGCGCGGCTTGCGCAAGTAAGTCTAAGCGGAAGCCGACGGGCGGCGCGGCAAGAACGCCTTCCCCCGCCCCAAGGCGGGGGAAGGTGGCCGCGCCAGCGGCCGGATGGGGGCCGACCGGCGACGACGGAGCCGGTCGGCAAGGCCGCCTCGCGACCGGGCGATGGCGGTTGCCAGGCGGCACCACCGTATCCCCCCCCTCTAAATCTAAATCCCCCCCGTGCCGATGGGGGGCTTTGGCCCGCTCTTCAAGCACGGTGACCGTACCGGTTCATCCGGAAGCGCCGCGGAACCGCGCGGGGCCGAGCGTCGCGGCGGCGCCATCAATCGCGTCGGCCAGGGCTTCCAGGCTATCGACCGTCGGCACCTCCGGGCACGCCGCGGTCACCGCGGGCGGCGGGTGGATCAAAATGCCGCGGTCGGCGGTCCGGATCATGCCAAGGTCGTTGAACGAGTCACCCGCCGCGATCACCGAGTAGTTGAGCTCTTGCAGCGCCGCCACCACCGCGGGCTTCTGGTCCTCCTGGCGTCGCCGGTAGCCGGCGATCCGGCCGTCGCCGCCCTCAATCTCGAGATGGTGGCAGAACAGGGTCGGATGCCCGAGCGCCGCCATCTGAGGCATCAAAAAGTCGTAGAACGAGTCCGAGACCAATGCGACCTGGTAGCGCCCGCGCAGCCGGTCGAGAAAGGCGCGCGCGCCGGCAAGCGCCGTGATCCCGTCGATCGCCGGGCGCAGCCGGGCATAGGTCAGGCCATGGCGGTCGAGGGCCGAGATCCGATGGCGCATCAGGTCGTCGTAGACCGGCACCTCGCGCGTGGTCAGGCGCAGGTCGTCGATCCCGTAATGGTCGGCGACCTTGAGCCAGAATTCGGGCAACAAAACCCCTTCGACATCGAGACACACAAAGATCATCGCGCGTCCATCCCCGCCCGCAGCCGGTCCCTGTCGGTCGCCGCCGATCCCTTGCGAAGGCGCGCGCCGATCCAAACGCCGTGATAGATCGGACGGGGCCGAGGAGACAAGCGCTCATGCGCTCCCCCGCAGACCGCGGTGCCGGTTGCGTCCCCCAAACGATGGGCGCGGGTCCACCGTCCGGTGCGTTGCGGCGACGATTGAACGCTGGTAAGAGTCATTCTCTGAACATTGCCCACGCTGCACCCGACACCTTTGCTGCACGTGATCGGCAATCTGATAAACCAGCCGTGCACGCGATTGAATATGATTTTATGACCGCCCCGACGACCGGGGCTGCGGGAGGACGACATGACCCAACCCCAGCAATCACAGCAGACCCAGCAGGATCTTCGGCCGCTCGAGGCGGTGGTCGCCAAGGCAACCATGGAACCCGAGTTTCGGGCGTCGCTTTTGGCGGACCCGCACGCCGCGCTGACCGCGTTGGGTTTCAGCCTGCGGGACGACGTAACCGTGCACGTTTACCAGAACGACGACCGGACCCTGCACGTCGTGCTGCCGCCGCCCGACCGAATCAAAAAAGAGCTCGACGACAACGAGCTCGGCAAAGTCTCGGGCGGTTTCCTCGGCATGCTGTTCGGCGCCGGCGGCTGGGGCGGCGAGTTGTTCGACGAAATGCTCGACGGCAACACCCAATTCGGCACCGCGACCACGATCACCAACGTCAACTCAGGCAACTGGACGTTGATTCGGATCGGGACGATCAACGTCAGCAGTTTCTGAGCCTCAGCGTCAGAGCGTCCGGGGGTCGGTCAGGCGCGCCCGGTCGATCGGGCAGCCGCGACCGCCGCGCCCGCGTGACCCCGGCAAGAGGCGGGTGCCGAGACCATGACAACTTCTCTGTTCCGCCGCGCCGCGGTCGAAAGCGTCTCTTCGCCCGATCAACTCAACACCCTGATCCGGATCACCGACAGCCGTGGTTGGGTATTGCTGAGTGCGGCGATTTTATTGCTGTTGATCGGGATCTTATGGGCGTTCCTCGGCTCATGGCCGATCACGGTGTCCGGGCAAGGCATTCTGGTCCAGCACGACGGCGCCTTCCTGACCGTCACGTCGACCACCGCCGGCGGCCATGTCGATCGGTTCATGGTCGGTCTCGGCGACCGGGTGGTGCGCGGACAGGTGGTCGCGGTGGTCCGGCGGCCGGCCGCCGAGTTCGAGATCAAGATGCGCCGCAAGGTGGTCGAGGCGCTGACGGCGCTGCGCAAGGAATGGACGGTCAGCTTTTTCGAACGCCTGGGCGCGGTGTTCAGCTCGCCGGCCTCTCAAGCGCAGACCCGTCGGTTGTCGCTGTATGGCAAAATCAATGCCGCCAACGACCGGATTGCCGCGGTCAACCGGGAGATCGATCGGCGGGTGCCGCAGCGCGGCACTGTCTTGAGCTTCGGCCCGTCCGAACTCCCGGACGATGAGGCGCTGGCCGGCCGGGCTGCTGCGCCCGCGCCACTGCCCGCCCGCGCGCCGGCCCCGGCACCGCCCGCTCCGGCACCGACCACAGCCGCGCCGCCGGCAACCAACGCTCCGGTCCCAGGCGGCGGCGGCAGCGCCCCGGGCGCCGCCGGGCTGTTGAGCGGGGTCCTGCCGACCGCACAGCCACCGGGGGCGGTTCAGGAGCCGCTTCAGGCCTACATCGACCAGACCACCCGGCAGACCACCGCCCGAGCGCTGTCGCCCGGTGCGGACGGCGCGCCGCCCGGTCCGGCGGCTGCGCGACCGGCAGCGCCGCCGCCGGCACCGCCGCCGACCCGGCGACCGGCTCAACGCAACCAGAGAAGCGGCGCAGATGGCGAGGTAAAAGAGCCGGGGGACATGACCTTCCCAGAACTGATGGACGAGTTGCGCGAACAGGCGATCGAGATCAAAGTTGCCCGAGAGGCGATGACCGTGATCGACCAGACGGTTCAGATCGGCGGCGGGTCTTATGACTCGCTGCGTGCGATGCTCGGCGCCGCGGTGCTCGATCTTGAGGCCGAGATCAGCCGGCTCGAGGTCGAGTTGCGCTTTTCCGAGCACGTGCGCGCCACCGCCAACGGCCGGGTCACCGAACTGGTCGCGAGCATCGGCGAGGAGCTTTCGCTCGGCGACCCGATCGTGCGGTTGCAGACCGGATCCAGCCGGCTCGGTGCGCTGATCTACGTGCCGGCGGACCTGGGGCAACGGATCGAGGCCGGTATGGCGGCGCAGATCGCGCTGAACACGGCGCCGCGCGAACAGTTTGGCGTGTTGCTCGCCGAGGTGCGCCAGATCTCGCCCCTGCCGGTGACCCGCGAGAAGATGGAGGCCGACCTGGAGAACGACTTCCTGGTCGCCCAATTCTCGCGGCTCGGTTCGAGCCTCCGGACCAACATCGACCTGGTCGCGGACGAGACCAGCGCCAACCGCTATCGTTGGTCGTCGTCGCGCGGCGAGGCGGTCAAGGTCGAAAACGGCATGCTGGTCTCGGCGACGATCACGATCCGCGACACCGCGCCGGCCGCGACCCTGCTGCCGATTCTCGCCGGGTGGTTGTTGTGATGCCGGCGCGCGTGCTCGGGCGCGGGTCGCTTGGGTCGGTGATCGCCGCGCTGCGTGCGCGTGCGGGCCAGCTGATCGCGAGGTTCCGCCGACCGCGGCTACACCGGGTCGCGGTGCCGACCGTGCTCCAGATGGAGGCGATCGAGTGCGGCGCCGCCTGTCTTGCGATGGTGCTCGCCCATTTCGGGCGCTGGGTCCCGCTCGACGACCTCCGGGTCGCTGCCGGGGTGTCGCGTGACGGCTCGAACGCGAGCAACCTTCTGCGTGCCGCGCGTCAGTATGGCCTGACCGCCCGCGGCTTGCGCCTCGAGCCCGGGGAGCTGCCGGCCCACGGCCTGCCGATGATCGTGTTTTGGGCGTTCAACCATTTCGTGGTGGTCGAGGGCGTGACCCCGAGCCACGCCTATATCAATGATCCGGCCTCGGGACCACGGCGGATCGACCGCGCCCAGTTCGACGCCAACTTCACCGGGGTCGCGCTGGCGCTCGCGCCCGGCCTCGGCTTTCGCCGCGCCGGCCAGCCGCCCTGCACGATCCGGGCCTTGCTGGCGCGGCTCGCCGGCATGGAATGGGCGGCGGCCTTTGTCCTGATCGCGAGCCTGTGCCTGGTGGTGCCCGGGCTGATCCTGCCCAACATCGTGCGCATCTTCATCGACAATGTCCTGATCCAGGGCAACATCGAATGGGTCGAGGGGCTGTTGGTCGCGCTCGGCCTCGGGTTCGTGGTGGTCGGGCTGTTCACTTGGCTGCAACAGGCCTATCTGATGCGGCTCGAGACCAAGCTGATGGTCACCACCTCGGGGCGGATGGTCTGGCAGCTGTTGCGCCTGCCGATCTCGTTCTTCGTCCAGCGCTTTGCGGGGGACATCGCAGCCCGGCTGCGCGCCGGCGACCGGCTCGCCCAGCTGTTGTCGGGCCAGCTCGCGACCAACGCGGTCAACCTTGTGACCGTGCTATTCTTCGTCGAGTTGATGGCGCTGTACGACCTGGTCTTGACCTTTCTTGCGGTTGCCTTGACCCTGACCAATGTCGCGGTGTTGCGGCTTGGCGCCGAGCGGCGGGCCAATCTCAACCGCAACGCGCTCCAGGACGAGGGCAAGTTGATGGCGACCGGGATCTCCGGGATCGCCATGATCGAGACTTTGAAGGCGACCAGCGGCGAGAACGACTTCTTTGCGCGCTGGGCCGGCTATCAGGCCAAGGTGTTGACCGCACGCCACCGGCTGCAGCTGTGGTCGGCCGACGTCACCGTCTGGTCGGCGATGATCTCGGCCCTGACCACCGCGACCGTGCTCGGCATCGGGGGTCTGCGGGTGATCGACGGCCATCTGTCGGTCGGCGAGCTGGTCGCGTTCCAACTGCTGCTCGCTGGCTTTGCCCAGCCGTTTCAGTCGCTGGTCGCGTTCGGCGGCCAGCTCCAGGAGATCGGCGGCCAGTTGGCGCGGATCGACGACATCATGTCCCACCCGCCGGCGTTTGCGGATGAGGAAACCGGCAAGCGCCGCGGCGTGCGCGACAAGCTGACCGGCAAGGTCACCTTCGACGACGTCACCTTCGGCTATGCGCCGCTCGACCCGCCGTTGATCGAGGGGTTGAGCTTCGAGATCGCGCCGGGCGGCCGGCTCGCCCTGGTCGGCCGCTCGGGCAGCGGCAAGTCCACGGTCGCCAAGCTGCTCGCCGGGACCTATCGGCCGTGGTCGGGGCGGATTTTGATCGACGACCTGCCGATCGACGAAATCCCGCGTTGTGCGATCATAAGCTCGCTCTCGGTGGTCGATCAGGACATCGTGCTGTTCGACGGCACGATCCGGGAAAACTTGAGCCTGTGGGACCCGTCGGTGCCCGAGAGCGATCTGGTTGCGGCCGCCCGCGATGCCGCGATCCACGACGAGATCGCGGCGCGTCCCGGCGCCTATGAAAGCCGGATCGACCACGGCGGCGCCAACTTCAGCGGCGGCCAGGCCCAACGCCTGGAGATCGCCCGGGCGTTGGTCACCAACCCGTCGGTGGTGATCCTGGACGAGGCGACCTCGGCGCTCGACCCTTTGACCGAGCTTGCGATCGACCGCAACCTGCGCCGGCGCGGGGTCACCAGCCTGATCGTTGCCCATCGGCTCAGCACCATCCGCGACTGCGACGAGATCATCGTGCTCGACCGGGGGCGCGCGGTCGAGCGCGGCAGCCATGAGGCGCTGCTCGATCGCGACCAGGCCTACGCCGCCCTGGTCAAGGCCGCGTGACCGGCCGCCCGGACCCGCGCAGACCCCGAAAAAGCGAGAGGGGAGGGCCCGCCCGTGGCCACCGAAGCCGAGGACACTGCCGCCCCCCCGGCCAACCCCGGGACGGCGCCCGAGGCACCCGCGCCCGACGACCGGTCGGTGCCGGCTGCGGCCGCCGGGGCGGCAGGTGCGGGCTCCGCCGAGGACCCTGAAAATCCGGAGGGCCTCGACCCGGGGCCGGTCGGTGCGCTGGCACCTGGGACGGAGTGCGAGGTCGACACCCGCCGACCGATCCTCTTGAACGGCCTCGAGGGCGGCTTCGTGGTGACCGCCGGCGCGGTCGATCTACGCTGGCGCGAACGGACCTCGCTCAACGCGCTCGGTTTCCGCTTGGCCTTGATGCGGCTCGAGACCGGGGCGTTGATCCCCGGTCTGCCGCGGCTCGAGGACACCGACAAGGGCGCGGTCGGACGCATCACCTTGGTCGCGCTGCCCGGGGCCCGGGTGCGCCGGATAGGCCCGGACGAGGTGTTCGCCGACCCGGCGCGCCTTGACAGCTGGCTCGAACGGCTGGGCGCCCTGGTCGGCGTCGGCCCGCCGCCGAGCGACCCCGCCGCGCCCGGCGAGGCCACGGTGGACCCGGGCGAACTGCTCGGGATCGACGAGCGCTGTCTGTGGGTGAAGCCCCAGTCCGGCGCGATCCGGTTCCACGGCCTCGATCCCTTGATGGTGACCCCGGACGACCCCGGGCTGCCGGTGACCCGCCACGGTCGGTTGGTGTTGGTCGGCGGTCCGGCGTTGATGGCGGCGCCGACCCGGCTGCTCGCCGAGGCCGGCCGGCTCGCCCGCGGGCTCGAACGCTATCATCGCTGGGCGCTCGGCGCGCTCCAGACCTATGCGACCGAGCGCTACGCCCGGGAGTCGGCGCGGGTGGTCGCGCGCGAGCACGCCGACCGGACGGCACTCGGCGGTTCGTTGGTGCGGATCGGCACGATCTTCCAACCGGCGGCCGCCCGGCCACCGTCGGCGCAGCTGGTCGGCGGGGCGGCGTTGATCGAGGCGGCGCAGCGGGTCGGCGCCGCGCTCGGCGTGCCGGTGACCGTACCCGTCCTCGCCGAGACCGAGAGTTT
>JANQHG010000212.1 GCA_028277115.1 Azospirillaceae bacterium | reverse complement strand
ATCCTCGACGTGATCCCGGTGATCCCGCCCGAGCTGCGCCCGCTGGTGCCGCTCGACGGCGGCCGCTTTGCGACCTCCGACCTGAACGACCTCTACCGCCGGGTGATCAACCGCAACAACCGGCTGAAGCGGCTGATCGAGCTGAAGGCGCCCGACATCATCGTGCGCAACGAAAAGCGCATGCTGCAAGAAGCGGTCGACGCCCTGTTCGACAACGGCCGGCGCGGCCGGGTGATCACCGGCGCCAACAAGCGGCCGCTCAAATCCTTGTCCGACATGCTGAAGGGCAAGCAGGGCCGGTTCCGCCAGAACCTGCTCGGCAAGCGCGTCGATTACTCGGGCCGGTCGGTGATCGTGGTCGGGCCGGAGCTCAAGCTCCACCAGTGCGGCCTGCCCAAGAAGATGGCGCTCGAGCTGTTCAAGCCGTTCATCTACGCCAAGCTCGAGCTCTACGGCATGGCGTCGACGATCAAGGCGGCCAAGCGCATGGTCGAAAAGGAGCGGCCCGAGGTCTGGGACATCTTGGAAGAGGTGATCCGCGAGCACCCGGTCCTGCTCAACCGGGCGCCGACCCTGCATCGGCTCGGCATCCAGGCGTTCGAACCGGTGTTGATCGAAGGCAAGGCGATCCAGCTGCACCCCTTGGTGTGCACCGCGTTCAACGCCGACTTCGACGGCGACCAGATGGCGGTGCACGTGCCGCTGTCGCTCGAGGCCCAGCTCGAGGCCCGGGTGTTGATGATGTCGACCAACAACATCCTGTCGCCGGCCAACGGCAAGCCGATCATCGTGCCGTCGCAGGACATCGTGCTTGGGCTGTACTACATCACGCTCGAGCGCGAGGGCGAACGCGGCGAGGGCATGGCGTTTTCCAGCATCGGCGAAATCCAGCAGGCGCTGGACGCCGGGGTGGTCAGCCTGCACGCCAAAATCTCCGCACGCTTCCGGACCATCGAGGCGGACGGCGAGTGGCGGACCAAGCGCGTCCAGACCACCCCCGGCCGGATGATGTTGTCGGAGATCCTGCCGCGCCATAAGGCGGTCACGTTCGAGCTGATCAACAAGCTTCTGACCAAGAAGGACATCGGCAACGTCATCGACGCGGTCTACCGCCACTGCGGCCAGAAGGAGACGGTGATCTTCGCCGACCGCTTGATGAAGCTCGGCTTCACCCGGGCATGCCGCGCCGGCATCTCGTTCGGCAAGGACGACCTGGTGGTGCCCGAGGCCAAGATCAAGCTGGTGTCGGACGCGCACGAGCGGGTCAAGGAGTATGAACAGCAGTATCTCGACGGCCTGATCACCCAGGGCGAGAAGTACAACAAGGTGGTCGACGTCTGGTCGGAGTGCACCGAGAAGGTGGCGTCCGAGATGATGAAGGTGATCTCGGAGATCCGCGGGCCGGCACGCTCGATCAACTCGGTCTACATGATGGCGCACTCGGGCGCGCGCGGCTCGCCGGCCCAGATCAAGCAGCTGGCCGGGATGCGCGGCCTGATGGCCAAGCCGTCGGGCGAGATCATCGAGACCCCGATCATCTCGAACTTCAAGGAGGGGCTGACCGTCCTTGAATACTTCAACTCGACCCACGGCGCGCGCAAGGGTCTGGCCGACACCGCGCTGAAAACCGCCAACTCGGGCTATCTGACCCGGCGTCTGGTCGATGTCGCGCAGGACTGCATCATCATCGAGGACGACTGCCACACCGAGCGCGGCATCACCGTGGCGGCGGTGATCGACGGCGGCGAGGTGATCGCGCCGCTCGCCGACCGGGTGCTCGGCCGCTCGGCCGCGGTCGATGTGGTCGATCCGCTGAACGGCGAGGTGGTGATCGGCGCGGGCGAACTGATCGACGAGCGCGCGGTCGACAAAATCTCGGGCGCCGGGGTCGACCAGGTCCGCATCCGCTCGGTGCTGACCTGCGAGAGCCGGACCGGGGTGTGCGCGCGCTGCTACGGCCGCGACCTGGCCCGCGGCACCCTGGTCAATGTCGGCGAGGCGGTCGGGGTGATCGCGGCGCAGTCGATCGGCGAGCCCGGCACCCAGCTGACCATGCGCACCTTCCACATCGGCGGCGCCGCCCAGCGCGGCGCCGAGCAGAGCCAGGTCGAGGCGGCGTTCGAGGCGACGGTCCAGATCAACAACCGCAACGTGGTGTTGAACAGCGACCAGATCCCGGTGGTGATGGCGCGCAACTGCGAAATCGTGCTGCAGGACGACCAGGGCCGCGAGCGCTCGCGCCACCGCGTGCCCTACGGCGCCAAGCTGCTCGCCGACGCCGGCACCAAGGTCGAACGCGGCCAGAAGCTGGCCGAGTGGGACCCCTACACCCTGCCGATCATCACCGAGACCGAAGGCATCGCGCACTACGTCGACTTGGTCGAAGGCGTGTCGGTGCGCGAGCAGGTAGACGAGGCGACCGGCATCTCGTTCAAGGCGGTGGTCGATTGGCGCCAGCAGCCGCGCGGCAGCGACCTGAAGCCACGGATCACGTTGCGCAACGACGACGGCGAGGTGGTGACCCTGCCGAACGGCATGGAGGCGCGCTACTTCCTGTCGGTCGATGCTATACTGTCGGTCGACAACGGCGCCCGGGTGCGCGCGGGCGACGTGCTGGCGCGCATCCCGCGCGAGGGCTCGAAGACGCGTGACATCACCGGCGGTCTGCCGCGGGTCGCCGAGCTGTTCGAGGCGCGCCGGCCGAAGGATTTCGCGATCATCTCGGACATCGACGGCCGGGTCGAGTTCGGCAAAGACTACAAGACCAAGCGGCGGATCCTGGTGGTCCCGGCCGACGGCAGCGAGGAGCCGCACGAGTATCTGATCCCCAAGGGCAAGCACATCAGCGTGCAGGAGGGCGACTATGTCCGCCGCGGCGACTTGCTAATGGACGGCAACCCGGTGCCGCACGACATCTTGACCGTGCTCGGCGTCGAGGCGTTGGCCAATTACCTGACCAACGAGATCCAGGACGTCTATCGGTTGCAGGGTGTCCGGATCAACGACAAGCACATCGAGGTGATCGTCCGCCAGATGTTGCAGAAGGTCGAGATCGAGGACCCGGGCGAGACCACCTTCCTGATCGGCGAGCAGGTCGACCGCACCGAGTACGAGATCGTCAACCTGAAGGCCGAGAACGAAGGGCTGCGGCCAGCGCGGGCCCGGCCGGTGCTGCAGGGGATCACCAAGGCGAGCCTGCAGACCGACAGCTTCATCTCGGCCGCAAGCTTCCAGGAGACGACGCGGGTGCTCACCGAGGCCGCGGTTTACGGCAAAGTCGATAATCTCGAGGGTCTGAAGGAGAACGTGATCGTCGGGCGGCTGATCCCGGCGGGGACAGGCAGCGTGGTCAATCGGTTAAAGCAGGTCGCGGCGGAACGCGACCGTGCGGCGGCGCTGGCGGCGGACGAGGCGGCGGCCGGCGAGCCGCCGCCGGCGGCCGAGGACGGCGGCGAGAGTCAGAGCTCGGCGGCGTAAGCGGTCACCTGCGCCGCCGGTATGCGGCCTGACGGCCGTTCGGGGGGCGCTGCCCCCTCGGACCCCCGCAAGGGGGGCACCCCCCTTGACCCCTGCTAATGAGGGGGGTCAGGGGGGCGAAGCCCACAAAGCGGCGCGGCAGCCGTCGCCTACGGCGAGTTAAGGGCGGCCTCCAAACGCCCGACTGTCGGGCGGCGGCCCACAACAAACCGCGCCACGAGGCCGAGCCCGAGCCGGCGCCGCAGCGCCGTCCCGCTGCGCCAACGCGACCACGGCTGCCGATCGGCGGCGAGCCGAAACCGGCGATAGCCGAGCCCGGCCAAACCATCGATCGCCGCGACCACCTCGGCACCCAACGCCACGGCAACCGAAACCCGATCCGGCCGCTCACGAAACCGGGCCAGCGCCGCGACCCCGACCGCCGCGGCGTCACAGTCGCGAATCGCCAGCCGCGCCGGCACCCCGAACCGCTCCAACACGTCCGAGACGCTCAAAAGACTGACCGTGACCATGCGGTCGCCGCCGCGACAACGATAGGCGACCTTGTCGTGACCGGCCGCGACCCCGGCGACCGCGCCTTCGATCAGGCGCAGGCGCCCGCCGGCCAGCGCGACGCGAAACCGGGCGCGTGCGGCCTCGACCAACGCCGGGTCACCCTCGACCACAACCACGTGCCGCCCGCGCGCCAGCAGCTCTGCGACCTGCTCGGCATCGGTCCAACCGATCTCGATGATCAGTTTCGGGTCCTTCGGCGCATCGCTGAGCGGGGCCGCCCCCGCGGGCGGCGCGCCGGACGGCTCAGCGGCCGCGTCGCCCATCATAGGGGAACCTGAGCCCCGGCGTGCGCACCGGTGTCGAGGCCTTCTCGACCTGGAGCAGCACGCCGTCGGTCCCGATCACCCGGACGGTCTCGCCCTCCGGCAGATCGATGCCCTCGACCGTCCACAAGGTGTCGCCGACAAAGGCGCGGCCGCGGCCGTTCACGATCGCGCTCTGCAACACGATCTCCTGGCCGATGTATTGGTGACCGCGCCGGTTGAGGGTCGGGCGGGGGCCCGCCGTCGGGTCGCGACGGGTCGCAAGGCGCGTCGCGAACACGACGAAGATCGCAAGCGCGACGAACAGCATCACCTGTAACGGCGCGGCGAGGTCGTCGCCCATCGCCACGCCGAACGCCCCGATCGAAAACGCGACCACGCCGATCCACAGACAAACACCGCTGCGCTCGATCAGATTGATCGCGCCCAAGACCGCAGCCCCGATCCACCAGAACCAGAAGTCGATGACGATCATCGGTGTCTCAGCGGTTCAGCCTTCCCGCTCGCTTCGCGTGATCGGTCGCCGCGGCGGTCGGGTCGCTTGCCCCCCTCAGCCGTGCCCGTGACCGCCCGCCGCGCCATGCTCGGCCGGGCCGTGGTCGCCGGCCGGGGCTGACGGCGCGCTCAGCTGCGCGACCGCGCCGGCCTTGCCGCCGCCGGGCAAACCCGCCGGTTCGCCGCCGGGGGTCGGGCCGGTCCCGCCGTCCAGGCCCCCCGCGCCGTCCGGTCGGCCGCCGAACGCATCGCGCGCGATCTCGGTGATCCCACCCAGCGCACCCAGTATGTTGCTCGCCTCGATCGGCAGGAACAACACCTTCTGGTTGGGGGCGGCCGCGACATTTTTCAGGGCATCGACATAGCGCTGGGCAACGAAGTAGTTGATCGCCTGGATGTTGCCGCCGTCGATCGCGGTCGACACCAGGCGGGTCGCCTCGCCCTCGGCCGCGGCCTCGCGCTCGCGCGCCTCGGCGTCGCGATACGCCGCCTCGCGCCGGCCTTCGGCCTGCAGAATCGCCGCCTGCTTGTCGCCCTCGGCGCGCAGGATCGCGGCTTGGCGTTGCCCCTCGGCCTCCAGAATCGCGGCGCGGCGGTCGCGTTCCGCCTTCATCTGGCGCGCCATGCTGTCGACCAGGTCGCGCGGCGGAACGATGTCGCGAATCTCGATCCGGGTCACCTTGATGCCCCACGGGCTGGTCGCGTCATCGACCACGTGCAACAGTTGGGCGTTGATCTTGTCGCGCTGCGACAGCAGCTCGTCCAAGTCCATCGAACCCATCACCGTACGGATATTGGTCATGGTCAAATTGAGGATCGCGAGGTGCATGTTCGAGACCTCGTACGACGCCTTGGCGGCGTCGAGGACCGAATAGAACACCACGCCGTCGACCGTGACCATCGCGTTGTCCTTGGTGATCACCTCCTGCGACGGCACGTCGAGCACCGTCTCCATCATGCTGATCCTCGATCCGATCTTGTCGATCAACGGCACGATCAAATGTAGCCCGGGCGACAAGGTCCGCGTGTAGCGTCCGAACCGCTCCACCGTGAACTCCTTGCCCTGGGGGACGGTCACCACCCCGAGCCAAACCAAGATCAGCGCGAACGCGAACAGCGCCAACGCAAACAGCGTAAAGCCGTCGAGAATCCCCATGACGATCGCCTCGCTTAATCACCTTCGCCTTTTGGCGCCTTCGCCTTTTGGCACCTTCGCCTTTGGCACCTTCGCCTTTGGCACCTTCGCCTTTGGCACCTTGCCTTTTAAGGCAGCTTTGTCTCCAGGCCGCGGCACCGATGCCCCCGACGCCCCGACGTCGAGGCCCCGTCCCGATGTGACACGGGTCTATACCATGTTCGCCCGTGGAAATGCGGGGGATTTCGCGAAGGGACCGCCGGCCCCGGACCGGTGATCAGCGGGCGGTCGCAATCGCCCGGCGCACCGCAGCGTTGCCGTCGTGGTCGGCATGAACATAAAGGCCGCGGTGGTCGGCGAGCGGCTTGAACCGTTCGGTGATCCCGAGCACCGTCTCGGCGCCGCCGAGCACCAGGAAGCCATCGGGCGGGATCACCCGCGTCATCTGGGACAGAACCTTGGTCTTGGTCGGTTGATCGAAGTAAATCAAGACGTTGCGGCAGTAGACGACATCGAACTGCCCAAGCGAGGTCAAGTCCTGCAGCAAATTATGAATCCGGAAGGACACCTGTTCCCGCAACTTAGGATTGATCTGCCACTTGTCGCCGACCTGGGTGAAATACTTGACCAGCATTTGGATCGGCAGGCCGCGTTGCACTTCGAACTGTGAATAGACCCCGCGCCGGGCCCGATCGACCATTTCCGACGACAGATCGGTGCCGATGATCTCGACCGTCCAACCGGCCAGCTTGGCGCTCTCCTGGTCGAGCACCATCGCCAGCGAATAGGCCTCCTGGCCGCTCGAGCATGCGGCCGACCAGATGCGGAACGACCGGCGGCTCGCCCGGGTCTGCAGAAGGGTCGGCAACATGATGTTGCGGAACAGATCGAACGGCTTGCGATCCCGGAAGAACGAGGACTCGTTGGTCGTCATCGCCTCGGTAATCTCGCCGATCAAGCCTTCGTCGCGGGTCAGACGCACCGATCGGGCGAGCTCGTCGAGCCCGCGCCAGCCGCGTTTGCGCGCGATCGGCATCAGTCGGGACTCGAGCAGGTAGGCCTTGTCCTTGGTCAAGACCAGGCCGGAGCGCTGCTTTAGAAGCGAACTCAACATCTCGAAGTCGTCGGCCCTCATGCCGCTGCCCCCGTCGCGACTTTGCGCACATACGGCCCGATCTCGCCCAGCGGCAGGACGGCGCTGCACAGGCCCGCAGTCGCAACCGCCCCCGGCATGCCCCATACCACGCTGGTCGCCTCGTCCTGGCCGATCACCAAGCCGCCGGCCGCGACCACCGCCTCGCACCCTTTCAGCCCATCCTGGCCCATCCCGGTCAGGATCAGCGCGACACACGACCGGCCGTAGCTGCGTACGACGCTGCGCAGCATCGGGTCGACCGCCGGCCGACAGAAATTTTCCGGCGCATCCCGGTTGACCGCCGTGACCACCCCGCCGCCGCGCGGTTCAACCAACATATGATGGTCACCCGGTGCGATGTAGCCGCGCCCGCCGACCACCAGCTCACCGTCCTTTGCCTCGGCGCACGGCACGCCGCACTGGCGGGTCATATGCTCGGCCAGGATGGTGGTGAAGGTCGGCGGCATGTGCTGGGTGACCAGCAGGGGCTGGGTCAACACCCCTTTTAGATGGCTCACCACTTCGAACAACGCTTGCGGCCCGCCGGTCGAGCTGCCGATCGCGATCACCGCCGGGCGCCCGGCGAGCGACGCCGGGCGCAGCCGAATCGGCGCCGCCGGCGGACGCTGA
>JANQHG010000167.1 GCA_028277115.1 Azospirillaceae bacterium | reverse complement strand
GCCGCAAAGCTGACCCGCCGATGTTGGGGCGATCGGCCCCCACCGGCGATGCAAACAGACAGACCGTGCCGGCCGATCGCCCCAACCTACAGGATCGGTGAACAGCTTCCTCAGGCGTGGAGAACCGGAACCAAACAATCGGAGTTGGTGTCACCCCCAACCACCCTTGCTGACAGGCGCTTTGCCGCTCGAAACACCGAACGTCCGCGGTTCATGTGCGCCGATCGCGATCGGCCTTTACAGACTGTCGCGCGGCCGTTGGGCCGAGCGCCAGCCCTGCAGCACCTTCATGTAGTTGGCGCGCTCGAACGCCGACGGGTCGGGGCTGCGCTCGAGACTCATGCTGCCCTGCATCTGTGCGAGGGACTCATATTCGTGGCTCTCGAGCCACTGGGTCAGCTCGCCGCGCAGTTTGGTCAGATGCGCGGGTCCGTGGATCAGCAGCGCCGAGACCACCTGCACCGCATGCGCGCCCGCCATCACCGATTTGATCACCCCCGGTGTCGTGTGGATGCCGCCCGTGACCGCGAGCGACGGACGAACCCGCCCCGCCAGCAAGGCAAGCCAGCGCAGCCGGACCAACAGCTCCGACGGCGACGACAGTTCGAGCCGCGGCACGGTCTCCAGCGCCTCGATGTCGATGTCGGGCTGGTAGAAGCGGTTGAACAGGACCAAGCCGTCGATCCCGAGCGCCTCCAGGCGGCGCACCAGATGGCGCAACGCCGAGAAGAACGGCGACAGCTTGACCGCGACCGGAATCTTGACCGACTGCTTGACCCGGGCCGCGATATCGACCACCCGATCCTCGATCGCCGCCGCGGTGTCCTCGGGGTCGGCGGCGACGAAATAGATATTGAGCTCGAGCGCGTCGGCGCCCGCCTGCTCCATCAGCTTGGCGTGGTCGGTCCAGCCGGTCCGGGTCAGGCCGTTGAGCGAGCCGATCACCGGCACCGACACCGCCTCCTTGACCCGGCACAGATGCGCCAGATAGGCCTCGGGCCCCAAGACATAGGCGTCCATCGGCGGAAAATAGGACAAGGCCTCGGCGAAGCTCTCCGCCGGTTCCTCGGTGTGGCGGAGCAACGCCATCCGATCCTGGATGATCTGCTCTTCGAACAACGAGTGCATGACGATCGCCGCCGCCCCGGCATCTTCCAGCCGGCGCACCGTGTCCAGGTCGTCGACCATCGGCGACGCCCCCGGCATCAACGGATGGGGCAGATCAAAGCCGAGGTAGCGTGTCGATAGATCCATGAAGCAATGCCTTCTCGGAAGAAATCCTGAACGAGTCTTGAGCGGTCCCGGCGGTCGTGGTGGGGGATGGGGGCGGCGTGCGGCCGCCCCCACCCGTGGCCCACGGTCCGGATCACGCGGAGCCGGGAGCGCCGCCCGGGGCTTGGCTGAAGCCGGAGAAGAAGCGCAGCCGTTGCTCGCGCAGGCGCGCCTGCGCCTCGGCCGCCGCGAGCAGCCGCTTGTACCGCTCGGGGTCGGTGCGTTCGACCACCCGGAACCGCGACTCGTTGGCCATAAAGTCGCCGAGCAGGGTGGACGGCGGGTCGCTGTCCATCTCGAGCGGCTTTTCTCCGGTCGCCAAAAGCCGCGGGTCGTAGCGGTAAAGCGGCCAGTGACCGCTCGAGACCGCGCGCTTTTGCTGCTCGAGCCCGTTGATCATGTCGTAGCCGTGCGCGATGCAGTGGCTGTAGGCGATGATCAACGACGGCCCGTCGTAGGACTCGGCCTCCAGGAACGCCGCCGTGGTCTGGGGATCGTCGGCGCCGAACGCGATCTGGGCGACATAAACGTGGCCATAGGCCATCGCGATCATGCCGAGGTCCTTCTTGCCGGTCGGCCGCCCGGCGATCGCGAACTTGGCCGACGCGGCGATCGGGGTCGCCTTCGACTGCTGGCCACCGGTGTTCGAATAGACCTCGGTATCCAGCACCAACAGGTTCACGTTGCGCGTGGACGCGATCACATGGTCGAGCCCGCCATAGCCGATGTCGTAGACCCAGCCGTCGCCGCCGGCGATCCACACCGATTTCGGCACCAGATAATCGGCGATCTTATCGAGCCGGCGCGCCGCCAGGTCGTCGATCCCGGCGAGCGCCTGGCGCAGCGCCGCCACCCGCTCGCGCTGGGCGGCGATCGTCGGCTCGTCGCGGCCGGTCGCGGCCAGCCCCTCGACCAGCACGCCGTCGAGCCGGTCGGCGAGCCGGGCGACCAGCGCCCGTGCCTCGGCCTCGAGCTGATCGATCGCGACCCGCATGCCGAAGCCGAACTCGGCATTGTCCTCGAACAACGAGTTCGACCAGGTCGGACCGCGGCCCGCGGCGTCGGTGCAGTAGGGCGTGGTCGGCAGGTTGCCGCCGTAGATCGACGAGCAGCCGGTGGCGTTGGCGATCAACGCCCGGTCGCCGAACAGCTGGCTCATCAGCTTGACGTACGGGGTCTCGCCGCAGCCGGCGCACGCACCGGAGAACTCGAACAACGGCTGGAACAGCTGGACGCCCTTGGGCGACATCGGCACCTGGGTCCGCGGCGTCTCAGGCAGGCTTAGGTAATACGCGAAGTCGCGCGCCAGCGTGTCGCGGACCTCGGCGATCGGGCGCATCTCGAGCGCACGCCGCCGCGGATTCGCCTTGTCCTTGGCCGGACAGATCTCGACGCACAGCGCACAGCCGGTGCAGTCGTCGGGCGACACCGCCAGCAGATAGCGCCAGTCCTTGAACTCGCGGCCGCGGTACGGCAGGGAGACGAAACCCTCGGGCGCGTTCTCCAAGGCCTCGGCCGGCACCGCCTTGACCCGCATGCACGCATGCGGGCAGACCAGCGCGCACTTGTTGCACTGGATGCACAGCTCGGCATTGAAGATCGGGACCTCGATCGCGATCGCGCGTTTTTCATAGCACGCGGTCGCGACCGGCCAGGTGCCGTCGACCGGCATCGCGCTGACCGGCACCTGGTCGCCCTGGTCGGCGAGCAAGCGCGCGGTCACCTCGCGCACGAACGGCGGCGCGTCGTTGCCGATCTTGACCGGCCGGCCATGGTCGGCGGTGACCTCGGCCGGCACCGGCACCGGGTAAAGGTGGGCGAGCGCTTCATCGACCGCGGCGTGGTTGCGCCGCTCGGCCTCCTCGCTGCGCCGGCCGTAGGTCTTGGTGATCGCGTCCTTGATCCGCGCGACCGCGACCTCGGGCGGCATCACCTCGGCCAGCGCGAAGAAGCAGGTCTGCATGATCGTGTTGATCCGCCGGCCGAGCCCGGCGTCGGCGGCGACCCGGCTGGCGTCGATCGTGTAAAGCTTCAGGTTCCGGTCGATCACCACGCGCTGGACCTCGACCGGCAGCCGGGCCCAGACCTCGGCCGGGGTGCCCGGTGCGTTCAACAAGACGGTCGCGCCCGGGGCCGCGGCCTCAAGCACCTCCATCTTCTCGAGCAGCGGATGATGGTGGCAGCCGACGAACTTGGCCGACCGGATCAGATAGGGCGCATCGATCGGCACCGGACCGTAGCGCAGGTGCGACACCGTGACCGCGCCGGCCTTGCGGCTGTCGTAGACGAAATAGCCCTGGACATGGTCGCCGGTTTCGTCGGCGATGATCTTGAGCGAGTTCTTGTTGGCACCGACCGTACCGTCGGCGCCGAGGCCGAAGAACATCGCGCGGTGGGTGCGCTCGTCGCTGATGTCGAGCTCCGGCCCCGGGTCGAGCGAGGAGTTCGAGACGTCGTCGGTGATCCCGACCGTGAACCGCCGCTTCGGGGTTT
This sequence comes from Azospirillaceae bacterium, assembly GCA_028277115.1. Classification (GTDB taxonomy): domain Bacteria; phylum Pseudomonadota; class Alphaproteobacteria; order Azospirillales; family Azospirillaceae; genus JANQHG01. The sequence continues at coordinate 10,954 of JANQHG010000167.1, read as the reverse complement.
CGCGCGCGAGCTCGTCGAACACCGCGCGCACCATGGTCGGGGTGAATTCCTTCGACGACAGGCCATAGCGCCCGCCGATCACCACCGGGTCGGCCACCGCGGCGCCGACCCCGGCTTGGCGGGTCGCCCGCGCCTCGGCGAGTGCGGCGATCACGTCGAGATACAGCGGCTCGCCGACCGCGCCCGGTTCCTTGCAGCGGTCGAGCACCGCGATCGACCGCACGGTGTCGGGCAGCGCCGCGACGAAGTCGGCGACCGAGAACGGCCGGTACAGCCGAACCGAGATCACCCCGACCGCCTCGCCGCGCCCGGCGAGGAACTGGGCGGTCCGGCGCGCGGTCTCGACACCCGAGCCCATCGCGACGATCACCCGCTCGGCCGCCGGGTGGCCGTGGTAGTCGAACAGGCGATACGCGCGGCCGGTGCGCGCGGCGAGCCGGTCCATCACGTCCTGGACCGCCGCCGGGCAGGCCTCGTAGAACGGCTGGATCGCCTCGCGCGCCTGGAAGAACACGTCCGGGTTCTGGGCGGTGCCGCGCAGGATCGGCCGGTCCGGGGTCATCGCGCGGTCGCGATGCGCCGCGATCGCCCGCTCGTCGATCACATGGCGCAGGTCGTCGTCGGACAACGGCACGATGTCGGTCAGCTCGTGCGAGGTCCGGAAGCCGTCGAAGAAGTGGATGAACGGCACCCGCGAGGTCAGGGTCGCGGCGTGCGCGATCGCCGCCATGTCATGCGATTCCTGGACCGACGCGGCGGCGATCATCGCGACCCCGGTCTGGCGGCACGACATCACGTCGGAATGGTCGCCGAAGATCGACAACGCATGGGTCGCGAGCGTGCGCGCGGCGACATGTACGACCGCCGGCGTCAGCTCGCCCGCGATCTTGTACAGATTCGGGATCATCAAGAGCAGACCCTGCGACGCCGTAAAGGTCGTCGCCAAGGTCCCCGCCTGCAACGCGCCGTGGATCGCACCGGCAGCACCGCCTTCGGACTGCATCTCGATCACGTCGGGGACCATGCCCCACAGGTTGACTCGACCTTGGGCGGCCCACTCGTCGGCCCACTCGCCCATCGGCGAGGCCGGCGTGATCGGATAGATCGCCACAACTTCACTGCAGCGAAAGCCAACCGAGGCTGCGGCCTCGTTTCCTTCGACCAGAGCTGTCGATGTCTCCGCCATTCACGACCCCATTTGCAACCCAACTGGGCACTGCGGCAACCGCAGCCTTGGGATCAGGCTTTCATAACCCGGCGCGATTCGGCAACCAGACCGGAGAGCCTGCGACATTTTGTGCAGTGTGCTTGAAAATGAACCGGTTATTTGGGACCCTCGCGCCATCCTGGTACGGAATCTGCTGATTCGGGGCGTCACTCTGTACAATTGGTGCCCTTGATAAGAAATAAAAGTTCAAAGGGGGCGCGTGTGCGGAAAGATTGGTCGCAGTATCAGCATCAAATAGAAACTCTAACAGAAATTATATTCCGAATGATCGCCGATACCCGGAGTACGGGCAAAGCCGTACCGCGGTGCCATCAGCCAATATTGCAATGCAGCACTGCAGCCGCGGGATACCGCCGACCCGGCCGAGCGCGCCCCCGGGTCGATCGATCCGCCAAGGGTCTGGCGCGATCAATCCCCTACCGGTATGCTCAGGTGCAGATGCTTCGACCCCGAAGGGTCGCCGTGACCCCCGGATTCGTTCGATGACAAAGCGTTTATCTCGGCGTCGAACGCTGACCCTGCTCGCGGCCGCGGCCGGGGTGCCGCTGGTCGCCGGACGCCTGGGCGGCGAAGTCCCCATGCTGCGCTGGGACGGCCGGGCGCTCGGCGCGCCGGCGCGGATTTCGCTCTATGGCGCCGACCGTCCGGCGGCCGAGGCGGCGCTGGCCGACGCCGTCCGGACCCTGGAACGGCTCGAGGGGGTGTTCAGCCTCTATCGGGCTGATTCGGCGCTGCGGCGCCTCAACCGCGACGGCCGGCTCGACGACGCACCGCCGGAGCTGATCGCGGTGATCGACGAGGCGATCGCGATCGCGGGCGTGAGCGACGGCGCGTTCGACCCGACCGTCCAGCCGCTGTGGCAGCTCTACTTCCGCCACTTCACGGCGCCGGACCCGGACCCGGCCGGCCCGTCGGCGGCAGCGCTCGCGGCGGCGCGGGCGTTGGTCGATTGGCGCCGGATCGCGCTCGAGCCTGCGGCCGGGCGGGTCCGGCTGACCCGGCCGGGCACGGCGCTGACCCTGAACGGGATCGCCCAGGGCTTCATCACCGACCGGATCGCCGCCGGTCTGCGCCGCCGCGGGTTCGACCGCACCCTGGTCGATATGGGCGAGCCGCGGGCGCTCGCGGCCCATCCGGATGGGCGCGCGTGGCGGATCGGGGTCGCCGACCCGCGCGCGCCGAGCCGCGCGATCACGGTGGTCGAGCTGGTCGACCAGGCGGTCGCGACCTCGGGCGGCTACGGCACCCTGTTCGACGGTGCCGGCCGGTTCACCCATTTGATCGACCCCAAGACCGGCGCGACCGCGCCCGCGCTCGCCGGGGTCACCGTGGTCGCCGCGCGCGCGGCGCGCGCCGACGCACTGTCGACCGCGCTCGCGGTCGCCCCGACCTCAGCGCGCGCCGCGATCGCGCGCGCCGGCGGTGCCGCGCGGGCGCTCGCGGTCGATTCGACCGGGCGGGTCACCGAGCTGGTGCCGGCCGCCGGCCTCGCCGCCCCGACCCGGCCGCCGGCCCGGCCCAGGCCGGCATGACCGCGCCGGCCGCCGCCTGCGACGGCGATCCGGGCCCGGCGATGGCCGAGCGGACCGCCCGGGTGGTCGCGGTCGGCGCCGCCGAGGTCTGGCTGGTGCCGGAGCCGCCGGCCGCCTGTGCGGGCTGTGCCGCCGGGGCCGGCTGCGGCATCGGACGGCGCGCGCGCGACCAGAGCGAGCCGCCGATCGCCGCTGCGATCGCCGCCGAGGCCGGGTTGGTCGCGGCCGATCTCCGGCCGGGTCACCGGGTGGTGATCGGGGTGCCCGAGGCGGCGCTGCTCGGCGCCGCGGTCACCGTCTATCTGGTGCCGCTGGGCGCCCTGATCGCCGGCGCGCTGGCGCTCGATGCGCTCGGGGCCGGCGACGCCGGCGCCGCGCTCGGCGCGGCGGTCGGGCTCGCGTTCGGCCTCCTGGTCGCCCGGCTGCGCAGCCCGCCGGCCACCGGCACGGCCGCGCCCGTGGTGCTGCGCCGCGCGATCCCGCCAGTCGATCCGGGTGACCCGGCGCCGACGGCCGGGTGAGGCGGACGGCTGTGACCGGCAGCAATTGGCCGCGGCACGGCGGCCGTGTGCTCTCGGGTCCACCGGCGGCTGGCATTGCTGCCGCCCGCCCGCACCAGGATGGTGCGACACCATGCGCCGAGAGCCGCCGGTCGTGTTGCGGATACCGTGCCGACCGATGCGGTTCCTGTCGCCACGGTCGCGTGAGAAGTTGCGCATCGGCGGCGGAACGGTTGGAAATGTTGCGTTGTCACCGGCATAACGGCGAATGGACCGGTCGCCGCGATCGAAACCGGCCCGGATCGGGCGACGGCTCGGAGCATACGGCATGCAAGAGTATTTCCTGCTGATCGTCGGTACGGTGTTAGTTAACAATGTTGTGCTGGTAAAATTTCTTGGACTGTGTCCGTTCATTGGGACATCCAGCAAGGTCGATACGGCAATTGGTATGGGTTATGCGGCGACGTTTGTCATGACATTGTCGGCGGCGCTCGCCTGGGCGATCGAGTCGATGGTGCTGGCACCGTTCGGGCTCGAATATCTGCGCACATTGACCTTGATCATGGTCATCGCGGCGATTGTGCAGTTTACCGAGATGGTGGTGCGACGGGTGTCGCAGCCGCTCTATCGTACTCTGGGGATTTTCTTGCCGCTGATTACGACGAACTGTGCGGTTCTCGGGGTTGCTCTGCTCAACATTCAAGAACGGCACGGCTTCACTGACAGTGTGTTGTACGGCTTCGGCTCGGCGCTCGGCTTCAGCCTGGTGCTGGTGGTGTTTGCCGGTCTGCGCGAGCGGCTCGCGCTCGCCGACGTGCCGCGGCCGTTCGCCGGTGCGCCGATCGGCTTCGTGGTCGCCGGTCTGTTGTCGCTGGCTTTCATGGGTTTCGCCGGGATCGGCACGTCGTGATCGGGCCGCCTGGTTTTGGGGGCTGGCGCCCCCAAGGTCAGGGGGTTTCACCCCCCGACACCCCCCCGACCAGGGGGTGCCCCCTGGACCCCACTCAATGGGGGGCAACGGGGGGAACCCCTTTTCGGGGGTGTCGGGGGCGGCGTTCCTGACACGGCCGAAGGCCGAAGACCGGCCCCGGAGGGCCGGTGGGAAGCTCATTAGGAAACGCGTTCTTCTTACTTAGGAGGGGTGCCATGACCGCCGTCGTCAGTCTGTCCATTCTCGGGACTCTGCTCGGGGCCCTGCTCGGGGTCGCAGCGCGTTTCCTCGCGGTCAAGGTAGACCCGCTCGAGGCCGAGCTCGAGGCGCTGCTGCCCGGCGCCCAGTGCGGCCAATGCGGCTTTGCCGGCTGTCGCCAGGCGGCGACCGCGCTCGCCGAGGGCACCGCCAAGGTGACGTTGTGCCCGCCCGGCGGGCGCAAGACCGTGGTGGCGCTCGCCGAACGGCTCGGCGTGTCGTTCGATACCGCCGAGGTCGAGGAAACCGCGCCGCGGATCGCGTTCATCCACGAGGACCGCTGCATCGGCTGCACCCGCTGCATCCAGAACTGCACCACCGACGGCATCGTCGGCGCGCCGGGCCAAATGCACACGGTGATCCAGGACGCCTGCCACGGCTGCGGCAAATGCCAGGAGGTCTGCCCGACCGACTGCGTCGAGCTGCGCCCGGTCCAGGTGACGCTGGCGACCTGGCACTGGCACAAGCCGTCGCCGCAGGTCCACGCCCGGGCCCGCTCGCGCGCCCGGGTGCGCGCGGCCGCCCGCGCCGCACGTGCCGCGCGTGCCGCCCGCGCCGACGCGCGCGCGGCGACCCCGACCGCCGCCGCGACCAAGGTCGAAGCCGGAGGGGCGCAATGAAGCTGTTTCGCATCCGCGGCGGCGTCGACGTCGAACACCGCAAGGAGCTGTCGAGCGAGCAGGCGATCCGGGTGATGGCGCCGCCGTCGCGGCTCCATGTCCCGCTCCAACAGCACGCCGGCGTGTCGGCCGACCCGGTGGTCGCGCCGGGCGACCGGGTCTTGAAGGGCGATCTGCTGGCCCAGCCGCAAGGCGCGGTGTCGGCGCCGATCCATGCGCCGACCTCGGGCGTGGTCCTGGAGATCTGCGAGCGGATGGCGCCCCACCCGTCGGGCCTGTCGGTGCGCAGCATCGAGCTCGAGCCCGACGGCGAGGACCGGTGGGGTGCCTGTTTGCCGCCGATCGAGGACCCGTTTACCGCCGACCCGGCGGTGATCACCGCGCGGGTCGCCGAGGCCGGCGTGGTCGGCCTCGGCGGTGCGGCGTTCCCGACCGCGGTCAAGCTCGGCCTCGGCGCCCGCACCCCGATCGACACCCTGGTGATCAACGGCGCCGAGTGCGAACCCTACCTGACCTGCGACGACCGGCTGATGCGCGAGCAGGCGGGCGAGGTGATCGACGGCGTCCGGATCATCGCGTACACGCTGAAGGTGCGCGACATCCGGATCGCGATCGAATCGAACAAGCCGCAGGCGTTGGAGGCGATGACCCGCGCGGTCGGCGCGATCGAGGCCGACCATGACGGCCGGATCGTGGTGGTCGCGATCCCGACCCGCTACCCGATGGGGTCGGAGCGCCATCTGGTCCAGTTGATCACCGGCCACGAGATCCCGGCGCGCCGACTGCCGGCCGACGTCGGGGTCGCCGTGCACAATGTCGCGACCGCACGTGCGATCCGTCACGCGGTGCGGCTCGGCCGGCCGCTGGTCTCGCGGGTGGTCACGGTCAGCGGCGGCGCGGTGCGCCGGCCGATGAACCTCGAGGTGCCGTTCGGCACCCTGGTCTCCGACCTGCTCGAGGCCTGCGATGGCCTCGCCGAGGACCCGCCGGCGCGGCTGCTCGCCGGCGGGCCGATGATGGGCCAGCCGTTGCCCGACCGCGAAGTCCCGGTGATCAAGGGGATCGGCGGCGTGCTCGCGCTCTCATGGGGCGAGATCCACGACGGCCCATCGCACCCGTGCATCCGCTGCGGCACCTGCGTGTCGGTGTGCCCGTGCGGGTTGGTGCCGTTCGAAATGGTGCAGTATGTCCGGCACGACCGGCTCGACGACGCCGCGGCGCTCGGCGTGCGCGACTGCGTCGGCTGCGGCAGCTGCGCCTACGCCTGTCCGTCGCACATCCCGCTCGCCCAGTATTTCCACTACGCCAAGGGCCGGCTGAACGCCGAGGATCGCGACCGGCGCAAGCACGAGCTGATGAAACGGCTGGCCGAGGGCCGGACCGCGCGGATGGAAAAGGTCGCGCGCGCCAAGCGCGAGGCGTTGGCCAAGCGCAAGGCCGCCGCGGCAGCCAAAAAGGCCGCCGAAGCCGCCAAGGCGGCCGAGGCCGCAAAAGCCCCCGCAGCGGGCGACGCGGGGGCCGCATGACCACACGGACCGGCGGCGTCGGCGATCCCGGGGGCTTCGGCGGCTTCGAGCCCCAGGACCGCGCCGGGCCCTATGCCCACGCCGCCAACAGCGTCGCCGGGATCATGATCCGGGTGATGGCGGCGCTCACACCCGCGACCCTGGCCGGGATCTACCTGTTCGGCTGGCCCGCCTTGAACCTGTTCGTCATCACCATCCTGACCGCGGTGGTGACCGAGGCGGCGTGCCTGGCGCTCGGCGGCCGGCCGGTGCTGCCGGCGTTGTCGGACGGCTCTGCCGTGTTGACCGGCTGGCTGCTCGCGCTCAGCCTGCCGGCGTGGGCGCCGTGGTGGATCGGGGTCACCGGGGCGGTGATCGCGCTGACCTTCGGCAAACACATGTTCGGCGGGCTCGGGCAGAACCCGTTCAACCCGGCGATGGTCGCCCGGGTCGCACTGTTGATCTCGTTCCCGGTGCCGATGACGCTCTATGTCGCACCGGCGCCCATGTTCAGCGCCGGTGCGCCGGGGTTCCTCGACGGGCTGGCGGTGACCTTCTGGGGCGTGGTCGACGGCGGCGGCGTCGACGGGGTCACCGCGGCATCGCCGCTCGGCCACATCAAGACCGAGCTCTCGCGCGGGGTGCCGGTCGCCGAAACGATGGCGGCGGCCGTCGATCCGGCCGGGTTGGCGTTCGGCATGATCCCGGGTAGCCTTGGCGAATCCTCGGCGCTGCTGCTGGCGCTCGGCGGGCTGATCCTGCTGTGGCGCGGCGTGATCTCCTGGGCGGTGCCGGTGGCGCTGCTCGCCAGCCTCGGCGCGATCGCGACCATCGCGCACACGCTCGACCCCGGTCGCCACGCCGATGCGACGGTGCACCTTTTGGCCGGCGCGACCATGCTCGGCGCCTTCTTCATCGCGACCGATCCCGTGACTTCGCCGGTGACCCGCCAGGGCCAGCTGCTGTTCGGGGTCGGCTGCGGCGTGCTGGTCTGGGTGATCCGCAGTTTTGCCGGCTACCCCGAGGGCATGGCCTTTGCGATCTTGCTGATGAACGCCGTTACCCCGCTGATCGACCGGGGATCGCGGCCGCGCGTCCACGGCCGCACCCGCGGCGGCGAGCCGCTGACCCGCCGGACCAAGGCCAAGCCATGACCGCGCCTGCCCCTGCTTCGCCCGCCCCCGCTTCGTTGATCCGCACCGCGCTGGTGCTCGGCACCTTTTCGATGGCCGCGGCCGCGATCCTGGTCACCGGCAACTGGCTGACCGCCGACGAGATCAAAAAGCGCACCGCCGAGGACTTGGCCAACGCGTTGCGCCAAGTGGTGCCGGACGCGCTCAACGACGGCGATCTCCAGGCCAACCAGGTGACCGTCGAGGCCGCGGACGGCACCCCGGTCACGGCCTATCGCGCGACCCTGGACGGCCGGGTCACCGCGGTGGCGCTGCCGCTGACCGCGGCCGGCTACGGCGGCACGATCCGGCTGATCCTCGGGGTCGATCGCGCAGGCGCGGTGCTCGGCGTCCGGGTGATCCAGCACAGCGAGACCCCGGGCCTCGGCGACCGGATCGATGTTTCGAAGAGCGACTGGATCACGCGCTTTGCCGGCCGGTCGCTCGGCGCGCCGCCGGAAGACCAATGGGCGGTCAAAAAGGATGGCGGCACGTTCGACCAGTTCTCGGGCGCGACGATCACGCCGCGGGTGGTGGTGACGGCGGTGCGCGACGGGCTTCGCCTGTTCCGCACCCACCGGGCGCGCCTTCTCGACTGACCAACGGGGGCAGCCCGGCCAGATTTGGGACCAGCAGGACCATGAAATACTCGGAGATCGTCACGGCGGGTCTGTGGGACAACAACGCGGTGTTCGGCCAGATGCTGGCGTTGTGCCCGACCATGGCCGTGACCGCGACCGCGACCAACGGCCTCGGCATGGGCCTGGCGACCACCTGCGTTCTGACCATGTCCAACCTGATCGTCGCGACGCTGCGCCGGGTGATCGTGACCGATGTCCGCATCCCGGCGTTCGTCTTGATCATCGCGACCATGGTGACGCTGGTCGATATGTCGATGAACGCCTGGCTGCACGAATTGCACAAGGTGATGGGCCTGTTCGTGCCCCTGATCGTGGTCAACTGCCTGATCCTCGGCCGGGCCGAGAGCTTTGCCTCGCGCTCGGGCATGGTCGCCGCGACGATCGACGGTCTGGCGATGGGGCTCGGCCTCACCTTTGCCTTGGTGGTGATCGGCGCGGTGCGCGAAATCCTCGGCAGCGGCACCCTGTTCGCCGATGCGACGCTGTTGCTCGGCAGCGGGTTCGCCTTTCTGGAGCAGACCTTGGTCACGGACTACAGCGGGGTCTTGGTGATGGTGCTGCCGCCGGGCGGCTTTCTGGCGCTCGGCGTGCTGTTGGCCGGCAAACGGCTGATCGACGACCGCGCGGCGGCGCGGGCCGCGGCGGCACCGCCGGCACCACCGGCCCCGGCGGCGGCCGAGGCGGCGCCGTCATGACCGCCGACCCCCCCGCCGCCGCGGACGAGACGATCAAGATCGCCGTGGTCTACGCCAAGCCGTCGCGCCAGGTCTGGCTCGACCTCGAGGTGCCCAAGGGCGCCACGGTTCGCCAGGCGATCGAGCGCTCGGGCATTCTTCACCAATGCCCGGACATCAACCTCGACCACGCCACGGTCGGCATTCACGCCAAGATCGTCACCCTTGACACCACGGTCGAGGACGGCGCACGGGTCGAAATCTATCGGCCGATCACCGCCGACCCCGACACCATCGAACGCCGCCGCTGAGCGTGGCCGCGCGCCGCGCCCCGCCGCGTCCTACCCTGTCAACCCGTCCAAGGGGAGAGTTGCCGCCATGGCTCTGGAAATCGTCGAAAACCTGTGCACCGCCTGCGCCGCCTGCGAGCCGGTCTGCCCCAACGAGGCGATCAGCCTGGTCAAGCGCAAGTATGTGATCGAGCCGGAAAAGTGCACCGAGTGCGAGGGCGAGTTCGACGTCCCGCAGTGCCTCGACGTCTGCCCGATCGAAGACTGTATCGTACCGGCCTGACCGCAGCCCCGCTCGGACCCGGGCCGCCGTGTCCGCGCCGTTCCGCCCGCACGACCGGCTGTTCCGGGGCACGCTCGACCAGCCGGGGGCGGCGCGCGCTCTGCTCCGCGAGCATCTGCCGCCCGGCTTGGTCGCCGACTTGATCGACGAGCCGCCGGAACTGGTCGGCGGCGACTTCATCGACGAGGCACTTCGCGAAAGCCAGAGCGACCGGCTGTACCGGGTCCGGCTCAGCGGCGGCCGCGAAGTGTTCGTCTATGTCCTGATCGAGCACAAGAGCACGCCGGACCCGGGAGTGCTACTCCAGCTATTGCGCTATCTGGTGCGCATCTGGACCCGCGTGGCGACCGGACAGGGCGGCGTGGTCGCCACGTTGCCGGCGATCGTGCCGATCGTGGTCTATCACGGTGCGGCACCCTGGACGGTGCCTTTGTCCTTTGCGACCGCGACCCCGGCGCCCGCGGCGATCCGGGACGACTTGCTGGACTTCCGCTACACTCTGGTTGATCTCGGCCCGATCCCGGACCGTGCGCTGTCGGCCGACCCTGCCTTGCGCGCCGGGTTGCTGGCGCTCAAGTATGGCACGCGGCCGTGCGACCTCGAGACGGCCGAGGACGTCCTGACCCGGGCTCTGGGCGACGCCCGCGAGCTGCCGCAGCTGTTTTCGATGCTGTTGGTCTACGCGTTGACGGTGTTCCGCGACGTCACGCCCGATCTGGTCCGCACCGTCGTCCACCGGGTCAGGCCCGATTGGGAGGAAGAGATGGTCTCGCTCGCCGCCGAACAGTGGATGGAAGAGGGTCGCGCCGAGGGGCGCGCCGAGGGGCGGGCGGAGGTTTTGGCAGCCCAGATCCGACATCGGTTCGGCGAGATCTCGCCGACCCGCGCCGCGGCACTGCGCACCGCGACGCCGGCTGAGCTCGACGCCTTGGCGAAACGCGTGATCGACGCCCGTTCGCTCGACGAGCTGTTCGGCGACGATCCGTCTTGAGCTGCGCGGCACCCGCCGTGCGTTTTTTTGGGGCTGGCGCCCCCAAGGTCAAAGGGGGGGTGCCCCCGCGACCAGGGGGTGCCCCTTGGACCCCTCTAATACCAAATCCGATTGTTTAGCCCGAACTTCTTCCCGCAAATCGGCTGAAACGCGCAGATTTCCTTAGGATCTTAAACTTACCGGCGGAAAATGTACCCATGTAAATTGGTGCGTTTAAGGTTGACCCCAGCCGGGCACCACGGCACCATTTGGCCATGCACATCGACATCGTCCCGAACCGGAATTCGCCCCCCGCCGTCCTGCTGCGCGAGACCTATCGCGAGGATGGC
>JANQHG010000158.1 GCA_028277115.1 Azospirillaceae bacterium | reverse complement strand
TCGAGGGCGGGGGCAAACGCCGGGCCGCCAGCGGTTCGGCGCGCGCGCTCGGCGACCATCCCGACGACGGCAAGCCGGTCACCGTCGGGTCGGGCCGGTTCGGCCCCTATGTTAAGCATGGCAAGACTTACGCCTCGCTGCCGAAGGGCACCGGGCCCGACGAGGTGACCCTGGACGAGGCGGTCGCCCTGATTGCCGCCAAGCAGGCGCGCGCCGACGGCGGCACCGGCGCCAAAGGGGCGAAAGCGGCCAAGACCGCCAAGCCGGCCGCGAAGTCGGCGGCCAAAGTGGCCGACCCCGCCGCCCCGTCCAGGCCCGCCCGGACCAAGACCGCCGCAGGTCAATCTCCCGCGGCCGAAACCGCGGCCCGCAAGACGGCGGGTGCCAAAGCCGCCAGCGCCAAGCCACCCACCGGCACGACCACTCCCGCCAAGCGGCCCCGCCAACCGCGGCGGCCCTCGGGCGGTGATCCGACGTGAGGGTCGGCTTGGAAACTCTTTGGAATGCAAACATGTTACAATAATAATCGGGCGAGATTTCCATCGTCGAGTTAAGGTTTCGTAACCGACCCTGTGGTTCGATCACCGACGCGAGCCCCGACGGACCGACCTGCGACCGCTGTCGGAAACTGGCGAAAGGTCTGGCAATGGCGCGGTTGAGCCAACCCGCATACTCTGCTAACGATCATTTCTTGAAAGCCTATGCAAGCGGTGCGCGCGGTCGTCGAAGCCGTGAGCCGTCCGTCCGCCGTCGTGCCGCGGCATTTCGGATGAGTCTACGGAGGGGGAACATGGGTAGGGATCGGCTGAAACTTGGGATGGTGGTCGGTGCGGTGGTGATCGCCGCCGGGCTTTCGGTGCGGCCGGCGGCGGCGTGTACCCTGTCGCTCGGCTGGGAGCCGTTCGCCCCGTTCCAGATGGCCGACGGCGGGCGGGTGACCGGGCTCGATGTCGATCTGTTCCGCGCGGTCGCGGAGACGATCGGATGCACGGTGACGCCGCGCGAGATCCCATGGCGCCGGTTGTTGGCCAATCTCGAGACCGGCTCGGCCGACGCCGCGATGGGCGCGACCAAGACGCCGGAGCGCGAGGCGTTCGCGCAGTTTTCGGACGCCTATCGTGCCGACGAGTTCGTTTTGTTCGTGCGGGCCGGTGAGATCGGTCGGTTCGGGTCCGACGGTCTCGCGTCGATGGAGGCGAACCGGCTGTCGCTCGGCGTGGTCGGCGGCTATAACTATGGCGAGACCTTTACCAGTTTGATGACCTCTCGACGGTTCCAGCGATTGGTTCAGACCGCATCGGGCAGCGACCTCAACCTGCGCAAGCTTTTGGCGGGTCGGATCGATGCCTTTCTTGAGAACCGATTTGTCGGCGCGGCGTTGGCGCGTGCCGAAGGGGCCGGCGACAGGGTCGAGAGCCACCCGGCGGTGGTCAGCGCCGACGATGTCCACTTCATGTTCAGCCGGGCGTCGGTCGCGCCCGAGGTCGTGGCGTCGTTCGACCGGATGCTCGAGACGATGCGGGCCGACGGCCGGTATGATCAGGTGGTCGGTCGGTACCTGAACTGACCGGTGGATCGGTGGGCGCGCGGGGTGAGCGGCGTCGAGCGGGCCGCGGCTGCCCGGGCGCCCGCCACCCGGTCGGCCGGGGATGGCCGTCAAGTTGACCGACAGTCCGGGAGGAGGCGATGCGCCGCGATCAACCTGTCACCGCCGAGACCACTGACGCCGGGGCCGACGTCGGGGCCGGGGCCGCCGGGGCGACACGGCCGCGCGACCGGGGCCACGGCCGCTTCGGGCTTCGCCTGCGGGTCTTGGCGTTCCTCGCCGCCGGCATGGCGATCACCATGACCATCGCCACCGTGATCGAGACCCGACATCGGGCCCAAGAGCGCGCGACCCTGTTCGCCGATCGCTCGGCGCTGATGGTCGAGGCCCAGGCCGACGCGCTGATCCCGGCATTGTGGAACTTCGACGACGACGCGGTGGTCCGCCAGGTCGCCAGCCTCGAGCAGGACCCGAACTTCCTCGGCGCGCGGGTGGTCGAGCCGGACGGCACCGAACGACACAGCCTCGGCACCCTCGACACCGAGGGCGCCTTGTCGATCGACGCTGAGATCGCGCGCGACGGCGAGAATCTCGGCCGACTGACCGTGGTGTTTTCGACTGCCAACCTCGAAGGCGCGGTCAGGATCGATGTCGGCCGGCAGATCCTGTCCGCGGTGATCTTGTTTGTGGTGGTCCTGGCGGTCGCATTCGCCGGGTTCAGTATGATCTTGCGGCCGATGGAGCGGCTGCGCGGCGCGATGAACGCGCTGACCGGCGGCGACTGGTCGATCGCGGTGCCGGATATCGACCGACGCGACGAGATCGGCGAGATGGCGCGCGCGATCGACGTGTTTCGCCAGAACGGTCACCGGATCGTCGAGATGAACCGGGCCGAGCATGAGCGCCGGGCCGAGACCGACCGGCGGGCCGAGACGCTCGACCAATCGATCCGCGACTTCGACGGCGCGGTGTCGCTGGCGCTCGACGAGGTCGGGCGGACCACCGGCGCGCTCGACGAGACCGCAGGCACGATGACCGAGACCGCCGAGCGCGCCGCTCGTTTGGTCGAGGCGGTCGCGACCGCGACCCGCCAAGCCGGGGCGAGCGTGCGCACGGTCGCCGCCGGCACCGAGGCGTTGACCGCGGCGGCGGCCGAGATCGGCCGCCAGGTCTCGCAATCGTCGTCGATCTCCCACGATGCGGTGCGCGACGCCGAGCGCGCCAACGAAAAGATCCAGGGCCTGTCCGAGGCGGCGCAGCAGATCGGCGCGGTCGTGAACCTGATCAACGGCATCGCCGACCAGACCAATCTGCTGGCGCTGAACGCGACGATCGAGGCGGCGCGCGCCGGTGAGGCCGGGCGCGGCTTCGGCGTGGTCGCGGGCGAAGTCAAGTCGCTGGCCGGTCAGACCAGCCGCGCCACCGGCGAGATCGCAACCCAGGTCGCCGCGGTCCAAGACGCGACCCGCGCGGCGGTCGAGATGATCGCCAACATCTCGGGCGTGATCGGGGAGATCAACAAGATCTCGCTCGCGATCACCGAGGCGGTCGATGCGCAGAAGGAGGCGATCCTGGACATCGCCCGCCATGCCGACGAGGCGGCGATCGGCACCGGCGAGGTCACGGCGCACATCTCCGACGTCAGCACCGCCGCAACCTCGACCCGCGAAGCCGCGGCCCGGGTCGAGGCCGCGAGCAGCGCGGTCACCGACCAGTTGACCCGGGTCCGCGACCAGGTGTCCGCATTCCTCACCGTGGTGCGCGCACCGGCGGCCTAGGCCGGAACCGACACCCTCTGGTCGAGCCTGGTCGAGATGTTCGGCGAGCGCAAACTTCATCACGTTGGGCCATCACGTTGGGGTTGACAATCCAGCCGACGGCCGAAACCTTAGGTTGAGTTGCCGGCCCCAACACTCCTTGCAAGGGCGGTCTGCCGGTCGAAACGTCGTCCGCTGTTCCCGACCTCGCTCTCTACGTTCCCCTGCCGATCAAGCGGTCTCCTTGAACAATTCACGGCCGATCAGCATGCGGCGGATTTCGCTGGTGCCGGCGCCGATCTCGTAAAGCTTGGCGTCGCGCAACAGCCGCCCGGTCGGGTACTCGTTGATGTAGCCGTTGCCGCCGAGACACTGGATCGCTTCCAACGCCATCCAGGTCGCCTTTTCGGCGGCGAACAGGATCGCGCCGGCGGCGTCCTTGCGCGCGGTCTCGCCGCGATCGCAGGCGCGGCCGACCGCATAAACATACGCCTTCGCCGCGTTCATGGTCGTGTACATGTCGGCGAGCTTGGCCTGCATCAGCTGGAACTCGCCGATCGGCTGGCCGAATTGCCGGCGTTGGTGGACATAGGGCATCACCACGTCCATGCACGCCTGCATGATCCCGAGCGGCCCGGCGGCGAGCACCGCGCGCTCGTAATCGAGCCCGCCCATCAGAACCCGGACGCCGCGGTCGATCTCGCCGAGCACGTTGTCGACCGGGACCTCGCAGTCCTCGAACACCAACTCGCAGGTGTTGGACCCGCGCATGCCGAGCTTGTCGAGCTTCTGCGCCTTGGAAAAGCCGGGAAAGCCGTCTTCGACGATGAACGTGGTGATCCCCTTGGGCCCAGCTGCCGGATCGGTCTTGGCGTAGACCACGACCACCCCGGCCTCGGGGCCGTTGGTGATCCACATCTTGGTGCCGTTCAGGATAAAGCGGTCGCCGTCGCGCCGGGCCGACAGGCGCATACCGACCACGTCCGACCCGGCGCCCGGCTCCGACATCGCGAGTGCGCCGACCGTGGTTCCCGCGATCAGACCGGGCAGGTAGCGACTTTTCTGGTCCGGGGTGCCGTTCAGCCGGATCTGGTTGACGCACAGGTTGGAGTGGGCGCCGTAGCTGAGCCCGATCGAGGCCGAGGCGCGGCTGACCTCTTCCATCGCGACCATATGTTCAAGATAACCCATGCCGGCACCGCCGTCGTCCTCTCCGACGGTGATCCCGAGCAGGCCGAGCGCGCCGAGTTTGGGCCACAGATCGGGCGGGAACAGGTTGGTGCGGTCGATCTCGGCGGCGCGCGGGGCGATCTCGGCGTCGGCGAACGACCGCACCGAATCGCGCAACATATCGGCGGTGTCGCCAAGGTCGAAATCGAGCGACGGCAGCGCGTTGACCGGCATCTTGGGGGGCTCCTCACAAACTCTTGATTGTCAGTGGGTTTGGTCGGCGACCGCCCTTGAAACGGGCGGCGGTCGTTCGGTGTAGCGCACCCCGCCCGACCGGTGAAAGCGCGCAAAAAGCGAGCTGGCCCCGTCGCGGTGCGGCCATGTCCGATTGGTGGTAGGGTCCGCGTTGGCCGACCCGTTGGTTTCCTCGAGAGCTTCCCGATGACCGATCGTCCAGACTTCGCGCCCGGTTCCAACATCGCGCTCAAGATCCCGCCCCACCTGTTCGACGCGACGGTCGCGTTTTACCGCGACACCCTGGGCTTGCCGGTGACCGATGACCCGGGCGGCGTCACCGTGGCGTTCGGCGGCGTCACCCTGTGGCTCGACCGGGTCGACCACGTCTCCCAGCCCGAGGTGTGGCTCGAGGTCACGACCGCGGATACCGGGGCCGCCGCCCGCCACCTTGCCGACGCCGGGGTGGTCCGCTGCGACGAGGTCGAACCGCTGCCGGACGATTTCGACGGCTTCTGGGTCTCAGGCCCGGGCGGCGTGGTCCATCTGGTCACCGGGCGGCGCGGGTGACGGCTTTGCCGTCGCGCACCACCCGCCCAGCTCCGGTGCCGGGCCTTGGCAACGTCGGCACCGCAGACACCGAAAGGCGGTGACGCGGAGCACTTCGGCGGTCGAAAGCCGTGTTCGCCGACCGCTGCGCCGCAAGGTGGGCCCCGACCATCTGACGGCGCTCGTGCGCGGCCGCCCTCTGCGCACCTGGCGAAAAGACCACCTGGCGAAAGGACAATGCGTTGCGGTCGCGTGTCTTCAGGGTGTCCTGACACGAAATCTGGTTGAACCGTTCCGTTTGGTCGGAGCACCGCCGGTCGGTCGGGGCCGCAAAGCTGAACCGCCGATGTTGGGGCGATCGGCCCC
>JANQHG010000204.1 GCA_028277115.1 Azospirillaceae bacterium | reverse complement strand
CGGCGGCGAACCCGCCGGCGCGCGCGACCTCGGGCCACGCCGCCGCCCAGTCTAGCGCCAGGCTGTCCGCGACCCGCACCCGGGTCGCCAGCGGTGCCGTGATCGCGGGATCGTCGCCGCCGGCCAGCCAGGCGAGCCGGGCCCGGCAGAGCGCGACCGCGTCGGGATCGCGGTCGACGCCGTGAAGCGCGGTGGTCACCACCGCCCGCCAGGCCGCGCGCGCGGCCGCCGGGTCTGCGGGCCGGCGCGCCGCGACCAGATGGCGGGCGGCGGCGACCAGGAACTCGCCGCTGCCGCACGCCGGGTCGCACACGGTGACGGCGTCGAGCGCGGCCGCCCCGCGCGCCGCGACCACCGGTGCCAGCGCGCTGTCGATCAGGGCGTTGATCGGGACCGCGTCGGTGTAATAGGCGCCGTCGCGCCGCCGGTCGCCGCCCTCGGCCAAGCGCACCGCCCGCCCGCCCGGCGCCAACACCGCGGTGCGGGCTAGCAGGCGTTCGTGGAGCCGGCCGGCGACCGCGAAGCCGCCGTCGCCGGTCAGCGCGGCTCGATCCTCGGGCAGGAGTGCGCCGAGCGCATCCGCGAGGGGCCCGACCGCCGCCGCGGCCCCGGCCGCCAGCCGGCACGCCGCGAGGTCCGGCCAGGACGCGGCATCGAACGGCCCGCCGGTGCCGAGCCACCGGACCCATGCCGGCCACCGCGCCGCCCGCCACTGCGCCAGAGCGCCGCCGGGGTCGCCGGTCGCGCCGACCCGGACGATCAGCTGAAGGAAAAAGCGCCGAAGCTGGTGCCCGACCCCGGCGACCGCGCCGGTCTGCCCGGCCAGGCGCGCCGCCAGCGCCGCGTTCGCCGGGTCGGCGATCACCGCGGTACCGAGCGCCGCCAGCGCCGCCCCGACCGGCGGGGCGAGCGCCGCGGCCAGCCGCGCCGGGTCGCCGGCCGGAGCCGCGGTCACGCGCGCCGGTTTTGCTGGTAGAGCTCGATCACGCCCGGGATCTGCTCGCGAATTTCGGCCAGGCGTTTGTCGTCGGCCGGGTGGGTCGACATGAACTCCATCGGCCGGGCCCGGCCGGCGCTCGCCTGCATCATGTTCTGCCAGAACCCGGCCGCCGCGTTGGGGTCATAGCCGGCCTTGGCCATGTACTGGACGCCGAGCGTGTCCGCCTCATACTCGTGCTGGCGCGAGTACGGCATCAAGATGCCGTAGCTGACCCCGGCGCCGAGCGCCGCGAAAATCAGCCGCCGCGTCGTCGAGTCGAACTCGCCCCAGAAATACCATTGCGCAAGCAACAGGGCGCCGCTCGCCGCCAGTTGCTGGCTGACCCGTTCCGAGGCGTGGCGGCCGACCACATGGCCGACCTCGTGGCCGATCACCGCCGACAGCTGCTCTTCGTTGTCCATCAACGGCAGGATGCCGGTGTGGACCGCGACCTTGCCGCCGGGCAGCACGAAGGCGTTCGGCACCTGGTTGGCGAGCAGCGCGAACTCCCAGTTCTGGTCGGTCCGGCCCGAGGCGTCGGCCAGCCGGGTCCCGACCCGTTCGAGCACCCGCGGCAACTGGCCGTCGCGGACGACAGGCACCCGGCGCTGGATATCCGTCCAGGTGCTGTGGGACATGTGTTCAAGCCAGCTGTCCGGGATCAGGATGAACTGGCTGCGGTCGATCGCCGGGTTGTGTTGGCAACCGGCAACGGTCGCCGCCGCGGTCCCGGCCGCCATCGCCGTGAACGTGCGCCGCGAAATCTCCACCGGTCCGCCCCCCCTTATTCAAGTGGTTGGGGTTTGCACCCCAACCTTTGCCAACGCGTTACGCTTCCACCCGTTGGAGCGCGAGCACGGCGTTCAGCCCACCGAACGCAAAGGAATTGGAGATCGCCGTCCGGATCGGCCGGGTCCGCGCCTCGTTCGGCACATAGTCGAGATCGCACGCCGGGTCCGGCTCGCGGTAATTGGCGGTCGGCGGGATCACGCCGTCGCGTAGCGCGAGACAGGTCGCGGCGAGCTCGAGCGCGCCGGCCGCGCCCAGCGCGTGGCCGAACATCGACTTCGACGACGACACGCAAAGCTGCCGCGCGTGGTCGCCGAACGCCCGGTGGAGCGCCACGGTCTCGGTCGCGTCATTGGCGGCGGTGCCGGTGCCGTGCGCGTTGACATAATCGATGTCCGCCGGCGCCAGCCCGCCGTCGGCGAGCGCGGCTGCGATCGCACGCGCCGCGCCGTCGGCGTCGGGCGCGGTGATGTCGCCGGCGTCGGCGCTCATCCCGAACCCGACGATCTCGGCGATCGGGGTGGCGCCGCGCGCCAGCGCGCCGTCCAGCGTCTCGAACACGAAGCAGGCCGCGCCCTCGCCGAGCACCATGCCGCCGCGCCCCTTGGAGAACGGCCGGCAGGTGTCGGACGCCATCACCCGCATCGCCTCCCAGCCCTTCATGGTGCCAACGGTGATGCAGGCCTCCGAACCGCCGGTCAGCGCGAGGTCGGCCACACCGCCACGGACCATGTGGAACGCGGCGCCGATCGCGTGGTTGGCCGACGCGCAGGCGCTGGCGACGCTGAACGCCGGGCCGGTCAGACCGAGCTCCATGGACACCTGGCTGGTCGCGGCGTTGATCATCAGCCGCGGGATCGTGAACGGGTGCACCCGGGTGGCGTTGTCGCGATAGAGCTTTTGGAAACTCTCGTCGAGCGTGTGCAGCCCGCCGACCCCGGTGCCGACCACGGTCGCGGTGCGCGCGGCCGTTTCGGGCGAAAAGGCGATCTTGGCGTCGGCGACCGCGGCGCGTGCTGCGACCACCGCGAACTGGGAAAACCGGTCGAGAAACCCGACCTTGCGCGGATCGAAATGATCGGCCGGGTCGTAGTCACGGACCTCGGCTGCGATCTTGACCGTCAGCCGGTCGGTCGGGATCGAGCCGATCGGCCCGATCCCCGATCGCCCGGCGGTCAACGCGGCCCAAAATCGGTCGAGCGTGAGCCCGAGCGGCGACACCACCCCGATGCCGGTAACGACGACTCGTCTCACCGTTTTCAGGCCTTTCCTTCGACCAAACCGGTCACCGCGCTGACGACATCGCCGATCGTGCCGAACTCGCTGTCGGCGCTGTTGGCATTGTAGGGGATTTGGATGTCGAAAACTTCTTCGAGCGCGAAAATGATCTCGACCACGTCGAGCGAGGCGATGTCGAGATCGGTCAGCTTGGCGTCGAGCACAAGACGCTCGCGATCGATCTTGGCCTTCTCCGAAATGATATCCAGAACCTTTGCTTCGATCTCGGCCGGTGCGTCAGCCATGGTGCGGGTTCCTCGTCTTATTGGGCTTTTTTTAAGCGGGCGGCCGGTGTCGCCCCGGTCAGGCCGGTGGCGGGGTGCCGCTGGAGGCGATCCAGGCCTTGAGCCGGCCGATGTCGTCGACCAGCCCCTGGAGCCGCCGCATCAGGAGCAGCTGGGCAAGCGCCCGGTCGCGCGGCACCGCCGGGTAGCCGGCATAGACCGCGCGCGCCGGCACATTGCTGCCGACCCCGGAGCCGGCGGCAACCACGGCATCGTCGCCGACCGAGACATGATCGGCAACCCCGACCCCGCCGGCCAGCACCACCCGGTCGCCGATCTCGGCGCTGCCGGCAATCCCGACATTGCCGCAGATCATACAGTTGCGACCGACTCTGACGTTGTGGCCGATCTGGACCAGGTTGTCGATCTTAGTGCCGTCGCCGATCCGGGTCGCGGTCACGGTGCCGCGGTCGATCGCCGAGTTGGCGCCGATTTCGACATCGTCGCCGATCACCACGGTGCCGATCGAGTTGATCCGGCGGATCGCGACGTTGGTTGCCTCGATGCGCCCGGTCTGCTTGGCGGTTTCGACCGAGCCGGGTTCGGGGGTGACGAAGCTGAAGCCGTCGGCGCCGATCACCGCGTTGGGCTGGACGATCACCCGGTCGCCGATCCGGACCCGGTCGCCGATCCGGGCGCCGGCATGGATGAGACCGTCGCGCCCGAGCACCGCGCCGGCGCCGATCGTGACCTGGGCCATGATCCGGCAGCCGGCACCGACCACGGCGCCGGCCCCGATGTGCACGAACGGCCCGACCGCGACCCCGTCGCCGAGCACCGCGTCGTCGGCGACCGCGGCGGTCGGGTGGACGCCGGCATCGGGCCGGGCCGGCCGGTCGAACAGCGCGGTCAGGGTCGCGAGCGCGACCCGCGGCCGGGCCACGGTGACCACGGCGGCGACGCGGGCGTCGGCCGGCGGCTCTGCGCCCTCGGCGACCACCAGGGCGCGCGCCGGCGTGCCGGCGATCAGCGCCAGGGTCGCGCGGTCGGTGGCCAGGACGAGGTCGGCCGGACCCTCGGCATCGGCCGGGTGCACGACGCGCTCGATCTCGAGCGCCCCGTCACCGACCAGACGGGCGTCCAGCCGCGTGGCAATCTCCTCAAGTCTCATATGCGAAGGGTCCGGGCAGGCAGACGGGGGTGAAACTGTGCTGCACGCCGCGCGCGGGCGGCGCCGAAAATCCTTACCACGCCCCCGACGTCGACGCGAGCGGCCCGTCGCCCGCGCGATTACGGCCAGTACGCGCCGTCCAGCAGTTGGTCGAGGCGGTACGGCAACGCCTGAGGAAACATCGCTTCGGGCAATCCGGTCTCCCGGACCGCCAGGGCGTAACCGTCGATCCAGGCATTCTCGAGCGCGTCCGCCATCGCGTTCGGGTTTTTCAGCCCCGGCGCGCGATCGAGCAGTCTGGTCAGGCGGGCGCGCTGGGCTCGGACGGTGACCCGCCAGCTCCGTTCGTTCGCCTCGGTGCGGGTGGTCTGCACCTGAAGTGTCAAAAGGTGGCCGATGATGACGGCCAGTCGTGAGCTCAACTCACGGTGCTCCGACCGTCCCAACGATTCGACCTCTTCGGCGAGATTGTCGACATCGAGCATGTCAAGCCGCCGGGCCCGCAGATGCTCGGCCTGTTCGATCGCCCAGGTATAGTAATCCTGGTCATATCCGCTCGGCATGTCCAAGTCTCCGGCTGCTGCCTTTGACTGCATACGTCTCGGCTTGCCGCCTCGGCAAGTGCGGGCGCGTCGATCCCTTACTGCATTGCAGCGCTTTGCTCACAACCCCGCGACGTGGTATGGTAACAGCTCTCAGTCGAACGGACGGAGCGCGGGAGCGTCAAACCATGCGATCGAACCCAGCCATGCGATCGAACCCAGTCGTCGCCCTCGGTCTCGCGGTCGGTCTGGCCGTGCCTGCGGTCGCCGCGCTTGCCGCCGCGCCGGCATCTCCTGCCCCGGCCAGCGGCTCTGCCGGCGCGGTCCGGCCGGTCCTGTTCGACGAGTTGTTCGCCGCCGAGCCGAGCGTCCTTGCCGAGGCGTTCGCGAGCTTCACCGAAGAGATCGACCGGCTCGGTCGGGTGATCGAGCAGCGGCGCCGCGAGCTCGAGGGCATCTCGACCTTCTCGCTCGACACCGCGCTCGGCGAGGCGCAGGCGTTGCGCGCGTCGATCGACCGGGCGCTTGCACCCTTGGCGCGCGAGGGCGATCTTGCCGCCAACGTCAACCGGGTGATCGAGTGGGCGACCGACAAGCGGACGCTGGTCACCAACGACCCCAATCTGTTGGCGCCGCAGCGCGAGCGCCTGCTCGCGCAATGGGACGACATTTATCGCGAGCTGACCGCCAACCGGGCGGAGCTGATCCGGGTGTCGGACGACCTGCTCGGCCTGTTGCGTGCGATCCGGGCCAGCGAGGCATACATGTCCCATCTGATGCTGGTCGATCAGGGACACAACGCGGTCAGCATCATGCGCTCCTTGATCCAGGAGCTCGACGCGACGGCCGACCGGCTGCGCGAGCGTATCCACGCGATCCGACCGACCCCGATGATGTGAGAGCGCCCACAAGAGCTCAAGACCGATTGGGCCCGGGGTTGGCCGCATAGGCGTTCGGACGCGGTGAACCTCGCAAACATCGTGCTCCAGGCTCGCATCATGGCATTAAGGGCTTGCCAGGAAATAGTTGCTCGATCCGATGGCCGTGGCAAGATGGTGTAGATTCCAAATCTCCATGGAATTCGTCGCGTTTGATATTGATGGCTGCCATCCCCGCTCGTCAAGACGCGGCGCCTGCGCCGAGTATCGCTCTCGAATGGCGTCAACATCGATCATGCGCCCAACATATGGCGCGTACTATGGCCCGATCCCGGACGCCGAGACTGGGGCGTCGGTCGTCCAAATCGTGCTGATCTTGACCAGCGCTCGACGCCGACGACCGCGAGGGCGTGTTCGGTCGCACCACGGATTAACGCCGCCCGCAGGACGCCGGTCCCGCGGGCGGCGGCGGCAGGTCCTTACCCCAACACCCGTCCGGCGACCGCGTCGAGGCGGCGGATCATCTCCGGGTCGCGGTGGTCGGGCGCCGTGATGATCGCGGTGTCGAGCGCGGTGTGGCAGCCGGCCCGGCAGCGTTCGGTCCGGGCGGCCAAGTGCGGCACCACCGCGCGGACCAGCGCGCGCGCGTGTTCGGCGTTGGCCTGGAGCACCGCAATCACCGCATCGACCGTGACATGGTCATGGTCCGGGTGCCAGCAGTCATAATCGGTGACCATCGCGACCGTCGCGTAGCACAACTCGGCCTCGCGCGCGAGCTTGGCCTCGGGCATGTTGGTCATGCCGATCACGTCGCAGCCCCAACTGCGGTAGAGGTTCGATTCGGCAAGGGTCGAGAACTGCGGCCCTTCCATCACCAGATAGGTGCCGCCGCGCTGGTGGCGGATCCCGAGCGGCTTTACCGCCTGCTCCAGCGCGTCGCCGAGCCGGGCGCACACCGGATGGCCCATCCCGACGTGCGCGACCAAGCCGGTGCCGAAGAACGTCTTGGTGCGCGCAAAGGTGCGGTCGATGAACTGATCGACGATCACGAACGTCCCGGGCGGCAGATGCTCCTTGAGCGAGCCAACCGCCGACAAGGACAAGATTTCGGTCACCCCGGCGCGTTTCAGCGCATCGATGTTGGCGCGGAAATTGAGTTCGCTCGGCGGGATCGGGTGGCCGCGGCCATGGCGCGGCAGAAACACCACCTGCATGCCGTCGAGCGTGCCGAACAACAGCTCGTCCGACGGACGGCCGAACGGGGTGTCGATCGCCTGCCAGCGGGTGTCCTCGAGCCCATCGATCTGGTAGAGACCGCTGCCGCCGATCACACCGAGGACCGGCGGGGTGCCAGGTTCGCTCATCAGCCTTGTCTCCCTTTCGTGCCAACTTTCGTGCTAAACCCGGGACGCCATGCGCGCCCCTGTTCAAGTCAGAGTCCAAGCGCGGTGAACACGACCGAAAACAGCGCGTTCATCACCATAACCAAGAAGATCGCCTCGACCACCGACCGTGTTGTGCGCAAACCCACGCTCTCCGCGCTGCCCGACACCTGCAGTCCCTCGTGGCAGCCGACCAGACCGATCACCACCGCGAACACCGGTGCCTTTAGCAGACCCACCGAGGCATCCAGCAAATCCGGCGGCGGACCCGGCAGGTTGACGAAGAAATCGATCATGGTCATGTCGAACTGCAGCCAGACCATGCAGGCGCCGCCGAACAGCGCGACCGAATTGGCGTAAAAGGTCAACAACGGCAGCACGATCACCAAGGCCAGGATGCGCGGCAGCACCAGGAGCTCGACCGGGTCGAGCCCGATCGTGCGCAAGGCATCGACCTCCTGGTTGACCTTCATCGTGCCGATCTGCGCCGTGAACGCCGAGCCGGACCGGCCGGCGACCAGGATCGCGGTGATCAGGATCCCCATCTCGCGCAGGATCGACACTGCGAGCAGATCCACCACCAGGAACTCGGCGCTGACCTTGCGCAGCTGCTCGGCCCCCTGATAGCCGAGCACGATCCCGATCAGAAACGCGAGCAGGCCGAGGATCGGCAGCGCGCGCAAGCCCACATGTTCGATGTGGTAGACCAGTGGGCGCAGCCGCAGCCGGCGTGGGTCGATCAGGGTGCGCGCGGCCGTCACCGAGACCTGGCCGAAGAAACCGACCAGATCGATCGCCGAGCGGGCCAATGCCCCCGTCGCCGCGCCGAGCCCGCCGACCCGGTCGGTCCAGCGTCGCGGCACCGCGGCAGGGGCGGTGGTCGCTTCCGCCGCGCGCCACACCGCGTCCAACAGCGCCCGGTGCGCCGGCCGCGCGCCGATGACCGCGACCGGCCGGTCGCCGGCGGCCGCGGCGAGCTGGCGGTAGAGGCGGCGCACCAACAACGCCCCGACCGTGTCGAGCGACGACAGCCCGCCGAGCCCGAGTTCGAGCGACCGCGCATCGTCGGGCGGCGCCGGCGGGGCCTCGACCAGCAGCCGATCGAGCGTGGCACCCGCCGCGAGGTCCCAGACCCCGTGCAGCTCGACCGCCCAGACATCGCCCCGGCGCAACACCCTCAGCCACTCAGGCGGCAGCGACATGACCGAGGGCCCTTACCTGACGTTGAGACCGGTCGCGCGGCGGCGGTGTTGATCACCCCCCGACTTAAAGCCAGCGCGCGTGCCGACGCAAGCGACAAGCCGTCCGGCCGACCTGCCTGCCGCGCTGTGTCCGGCCTTCGGCCCTGGGGGGGGGGCGCTGCCCCCTCGCCCCCGAAAAGGGGGACACCCCCCCTTTGCCCCCACCAAATGGGGTCCAGGGGGCAACCCCTGGTCAGGGGGTGTCGGGGGGTGAAACCCCCTGACCTTGGGGGCTTTGCCCCCAAAACCGTCGCAGCTGGTGTCGCTGTCTCCCAGTACACCGCGGCGCAAACAGTGACATGGTTTTTTGGTCCGCCGGGCTGTACTAGCGCGCCGGGCGGGCGGTCAGGACCCGGGTCAGCATCGGTCTGAGGGTCGCGCGCCGCCGGATCCGGTCGAAGCCCGCGTCATGGAGCATTCGGGTCAGGTCGTCGACCGTGCGCGGCCGGCCGCTGCCCATCGCCATAAGGTAGAAGCCGAAATAGGCGTCACCGATCGGCTCGGCGCCCCGGGTGTCCGACATCGGCTCGGCCAGCACCAGGGTGCCGCCGGGCGGCAACGCCCGTCGCACCGCGCCGAGCAGGGCCTGCGCCGCGTTGTCGTCATGGTCGTGGATCACCCGGACCAGCGAGATCGCGTCGTACCCGGTGGGCAGCGGGTCGCGGTGCATGTCGCCGCCGAGCGCGGTCGCGCGGGCGCCGAGACCGGCCGCGTCGAAACGCGCCCGCGCCCGCTCCGCCACCGCCGGCAGGTCGAACAGCGTGACCTCCAGCGCCGGCACCCGCGTCGCGGCCGCGATCAGGAACGCGCCTTCGCCGCCGCCGACGTCGAGCAGCCGGCGGAACCGCCCGACCGGCACCGCGTCGAGCACCTCGGCCGCGATCATCGGCTGCGACGCCGCCATCAGCGCCGAGTATCCGGCAACCTCCTCGGGCGCTGCGGTCGTCGGATCGGCGCGCCGGGTATAGGCCCAAAACCGGCCGAGCGCGGTGTCGGCGCCGCGCCGGCCTTCGAGCAACGCCACCGGGTCGGCGAGATCCTGGTAGAGCAGCGCGTGGTGCTTCACCATCACCGCGATCTCGGGGTTGGCGCGCATCACCGCCCCGAGTTCGCCGAGCCCGAACCGGTCGGCGCCGCGCGGCTCGATCAGGCCGAGCGCCGCCGTCGCCCGCACCAGCCGCCAGGTTCCGTCCTCGGGCAGCCCGAGCCGTGCTGCAAGGTCGGGCACCGCGAGCGGCCCGTCGGCCAGCTGCTCGACCAGGTCGAGCCGGATCGCGGCGACCATGATCTGCGAATAAACGAAGCCGGCGCACAGGTCGAACAGGGAGCGGGCGCGCCGCCGCGCGATTCCCCGGGTTAACGGGAACCGGCTCGCCCATCTCTGGAACCGCGGGTCGGCGAACAGTCGGTCACGAAGTGCGCGCAGGCGGTCGCCGAGACCGGCCGGCGCGGGAGCGGGCGGCGCGGGCTTTGCCGCGCCGCCGTTGGCCAAAGCCATGCAGGACGATCCGTCAGGCGGCGGCGAGGTCGAGCTTTTTCGGCTTGAGGCGTTTCGCCTCGCTCATGATCAGAGCCTGCAGCTCGCCGGCCCCGGGGCAATCCGGGATCGCCGCCATCGACCCCGCGACCAACGCCTGCAGCCGCTCGACCGCGCCGTTGAGCCCGAGCTCGTGGACCGCGTTCGGGCGGGCATGGACGATGTCCTGGTTGATCGGCTTGCCGAGTTCGGCTTCGTCGGCCACCGCGTCGCGGATGTCGTCGGCGACCTGATAGGCCTCGCCGATCTGCTCGCCGACCGCCTGCCACGGCGTCGGGTCGGCCCCGGCCGCGGCCGCGCCGGCGATCGTCGCGGCGACGAACAGGGACCCGGTCTTGGCGCGCTGGTAGTCGCGCAGCACCGCGGCCGGCTCGCACTCCCAGGCCTGGCCGGCGGTGATGCCGACCGGCGCGCCGACCGAGCGCGCGATCGTCAACAAGACCGGGGCGAGCCGCGCCGGGTGGGTCGCGCCGGCGCGCGCGATGATCTCGAACGCCATCACGATCATGGCGTCGCCGGTCAGGACCGCGAGCGGCTCCCCGAACGCCTTGTGGACCGACGGCTTGCCGCGCCGGATGTCGGCGTCGTCGAAGCACGGCAAATCGTCATGGACCAGGGACGCGCAATGCAGGAGTTCGATCGCCGCCCCGGCGGCGTTGGCGAGCTCGGGCGCGTCGTCGCCACAGGCGCGCGCGACCGACAGGCACAGCCGTGGGCGAATGCGCGCGCCGCGCGGGAACACCGCATGGCGGATCGCCGCGCCGAGACGGGGAGGGCTGCCGGGAACCTCGACCGCCGCCACCGCGGCCGCCAAGGTTTGTTCAGTGCGCGTCAATGGGTCCACGGTCCTGCCTTTCCGGGCGGTTCGCCCGTAAGTGCTAGATGTGACAAATCAAGTTTGGCTACTGTTGTCACGGCCGTGCCCGGGCATCAATGACCCGATTGTCGCGGCGAAACCTTGTCGCAAGCGCGATCGGTCGCACCTGTGACCGACGGTCTGGGTGGTGGAATATGGGCGGACCCGAGCGGATCGTGGTGATCGGCGCCGGCATCGGCGGGCTGGTCGCGGCGCTCGAGTTGGCGGCGGCCGGCCGCGAGGTGGTGGTGGTCGAGCGCGCCGGCGCGCCCGGCGGCAAAATGCGCGAGGTCGCGGTCGCCGGCCGCCGGCTCGACGCCGGGCCGACCGTGTTCACGCTGCGCACGGTGTTCGACCGATTGTTCGAGGCGATCGGGGCGCGGCTCGACGACCATGTCACGCTGACGCCGGTCGGACTGTTGGCGCGCCACGCGTGGGCCGATGGCGCGACCTTTGATCTGTTCGCCGACCGCGACCGCGCCGCCGACGCGATCGGCGACTTTGCCGGCGCCGGCGAGGCCAAGCGCTACCGCGCCTTCTGCGCCCGCGCGCGCAGCATTTACGAGACCCTGGACGAGACCTTCATCCACGCACCGCGACCGAGCGTCGGCGGGCTGGTCGGCCGGGTCGGTCCGGCGCGGGTGCACCGGCTGGCCGGGATCACCCCGTTTTCCACGATGTGGCAGGCGCTCGGCCGCCATTTCCACGACCAGCGTCTGCGCCAGCTGTTCGCGCGGTACGCGACCTATTGCGGCTCGTCGCCGTTCCAGGCGCCCGCGACCTTGATGCTGATCGCCCATGTCGAGCAAGAGGGCGTCTGGCTGGTCGAGGGCGGCATGCACCAACTGGCGGTGGCGCTGGCGCGGCTCGCCGAAGCGCGCGGCGCGCGTCTGCGCTATCACAGCCCGGCGGACGAGATCCTGGTCGACGGCGGCCGGGTTGCTGGGGTGCGCCTGGCCGACGGCGAGACCATGCCTGCGCGCACGGTGATCGCCAACGCCGACGTCGCGGCGCTCGCGACCGGGCGCTTGGGCGCCGCGGCGGCGGCCGCGGTGCCGCCGGCCGCCGCCGGGCGACGGTCGCTGTCGGCCGTGACCTGGAGCCTGGTCGCCGAGGCACGCGGCTTTCCCCTGGTCCGGCACAGCGTGTTCTTCGGCCGGGACTATCCGGAAGAGTTCGACGCGGTGTTCCGCCACCACCGGCTGCCGCGCGACCCGACGGTCTATGTCTGCGCCCAGGACCGCGGCGACGACGACACCGCCCCGGACGGCCCGGAGCGTTTGCTCTGCCTGATCAACGCGCCGCCGACCGGCGACCATGCGCCGCTGTCCGACCGGGCGTTGGCCGAGGGCGAGGCGCGGGCGTTCGCGGTGCTGGCGCGTTCCGGCCTCAGGATCGCGCGCACGCCCGAGGCGACCACGATGACCACGCCGACCGTGTTCGACCGCCTGTTCCCTGCCACCGGCGGCGCGCTCTACGGCCAGGCATCGCACGGCTGGGCGGCGTCGTTTGCACGGCCCGGCACCACGACCAAGCTTGCGGGGCTTTATCTCGCCGGCGGCAGCGTCCATCCGGGCGCCGGCGTGCCGATGGCCGCGGTGTCCGGCCGCCTCGCCGCCGCCCGGGTGCTCGCCGACAAGGCGGGTGGGTGAGCGGCAGGCCCCATGACTTGTGCCCGGTCGGCGGAGCGCCGATATTCCCGAAGGCGGGCATGATACTCGTAGGCTCTCGAGAAGACCGAAGGGGGGGGGCGCCACCGTCCGGTATCGGAGGATGGAATGCCGATCGGATACCAAGAAGATTATTATTCCTGGACCCAGGAACAGGCGGCGTTCCTGCGCCAGGGACGTCTCGACTGCTTGGACCTCGAGAACCTTGCGGAGGAGGTCGCGTCCTTGGGACGGTCGGAGCGGCGCGAACTGGTGTCGCGGTTGGCGGTCTTGATCGTCCACTGCGTCAAATTGGACATCCAGGTCTATCGCTCGCCATCTCAGGAAAAGAGTTGGCGCAACTCCGTGGCGATCCAACGAAGAGCCGTCAAGCGCCATTTGAAGGAGAATCCGGGATTGAAAAACCCGACCCAGTTTCAGGAGATGATGACATCGGCGTGGGATGACGGTCTTGTTATCGCGATCCGCGAGACCGGCCTCGACGTCGCATCGTTTCCGACCGACAATCCGTATACGATCGACCAACTCCTGGGCGACCCGCCGGGCGACATCTGATCCGAGCGCTCGGCACCGGTCGTCCGCCACGGTGCGACTTCGGCGAGAGCGAGCCGGCGCCCAACCCCGGAATAGCGGGGCCGACTGCCTCGAGGATCGGGTCCGTCCCGCCGTCCGCCGACGCATCGGTATTGCGACCATTTGCGCGATCGGTCGGGTCGGCACTTGGTGTCGCGGATGGCTTGGCACCGGGGGGGCACCGCGTCATTGTGCACGGCGACCGTCGGCGTGGCTCAAGCCCGCCAGTCTCTCCCATCGGGCCGGCCGGTCCGAAACGTTGTTTCGTGATAAAGCGCGGTTACAATCAGTTTCCCGGTCGAGGCGGCGATTCCTTATCCTTTGCGCGGCGCGTTGCCGTTGCCGACGTGCCGCCGATGTCGCCGCTGGTCGGTGTCGTGGAGTGGTACGAGATGGCCCGTGTTTGGTCGTTGCTTCGTGTGCCCGGGGGCTTGGCCGCGCCCCTCCTGCTCTTTGGTCTGGCCGCGGCCGGCAAGGTCGAGCTCGGCGATGGGCTGGTGATCGCGCTCGCGGTGGTGACCACCGCGGTCGGCTTGGTGCCGCTGATACGCCATCTCGCGCGCTATGGCCCGGGGTCGCTGGTCGACGGCGACTTCCAGCAATCGATCGAGCGCGCGTTTTATCTGCGCTCCGCCGACCCGTTTCTGGTGCTGGAGGGCCTGGCCTTCGTCGCTGCCAACCCCAAGGCGGTGGCCGAGATCGGCTGCGAGAGCGAGGCCGAATTGCTGTTGGTGCACCCGGGGTCGATCTCGCCCGAAACCCAGCCCGATGGGCGCAAATCGGGCGAGAAGGCCGAGGAGATGATCGGCACCGCGGTCAGGGCCGGCTTCAACCGGTTCGAATGGTGCCACCTGCGCCGATCGGGCGAGGCCTTCATGGTGGTCGTCACCTTGATCGCCGAGCGCATTTGCGGGCGCGACGTGCTGTTGACCTCTCACCACGACATTTCGGACCTGGTTTCGGCGCGCTTGGCCGAGCGCGCTGCGGCGACCCGCCACCAGGAAACCCTGGACGGGCTCGCCCACGATTTCGAAGGCTCGGTCGGCGGGGTGGTCGGATCGCTCAGGGCCGCGGCCGACACGTTGGGCGATACCGCGGCAAATCTGGCCGCGGCGGCGGACCAGACCAACCGGCAATCGACCTCGGCGTCGAGCGCGGCGGGTGAAGCGCTCGGTAATGTCGAACGCGTCGCTGCGGCGGCCGAGGAAATGGCGACCACGGTGCGCGAGATCGAACGCCAGATCGGGGAGTCGTCCCGGGTCGCGACCACCGCGACCGAAGAGGCCGAACGGACCAGCACCACCGTCGCCGGCCTCGCCACCGCCGCCGAACGGATCGGCCGGGTGGTCGAGTTGATCAACGGGATCGCGTTGCAGACCAACCTGCTCGCGCTCAACGCGACCATCGAAGCCGCGCGCGCCGGCGAGGCCGGCAAAGGCTTTGCGGTGGTCGCAAGCGAGGTCAAGATGCTGGCCGGCCAAACCGGCAAGGCGACCGAGGAAATTCAGTCCGAGGTCGGCCAAATCCAGACGGCGACCGACACCGTGGTCGCGGCAATCGGCAGTATCTCGAGCACGATCGGCAAGATCAACGAGATCATCAGAACGATCATGACCGCGGTTGGCGACCAGGGTCGCGCGACCGAGGAGATCTCCCAGAGCATTCAGCAGACCGCCACCCTGTTCCAAGAGGTCTCGCGCGACATCGCCGAGGTCGCGGGCACCGCGACCCGAACCGGCGACCTGTCCGCCGACCTGTTGCGCGACGCCGGCACCCTGGCAGGACAGGTCGAGACCCTGCACGGCCAGGTCGAGAGTTTCGTCGCCAACGTGCGGGCGTAACCGCGCGGGTGATGGGCCGCCTGCGGCGTGCCGGTCACAACGGCGCCTGTTCGCCTTGACCGGTCATGGTCGCCCCCTAATTGGATGGGCGCGGCGAAAACAACGTGATGCGTTCTTGGTCTGCCGCGGTGAACTTGAAATTCATGTTTGCAGTCCGGGGTAAATCCTGACTGTGTCAGGATTTGTTTTGGGCTGTACTAGGCGAACCCACCCACCCCGCAGCGAGACGGGGCCGGCCGCGGACACGCCCCGGCCGGTGGCCCGGTCCGAGTCCCGCCGAACATGACCGCTGACTCTCTCGGATTTACCCAATCGGTCCGACCGGGCGGCTACGCCTGGTGGTACGTCGATGGGTTGAGCGACGACGGCCAATACGGCCTGACCATCATCGCCTTCATCGGCAGCGTGTTCTCGCCCTACTACGCCTGGGCCGGCCGGCGGGATCCCGAAAACCACGTTTCGCTCAACGTCGCCCTCTACGGCCGGCGCGGCCGGCGCTGGGCCATGACCGAACGCAGCCGCGATGCGCTCGGTCGCGACGCCGAAAGCCTCTCGATCGGACCAAGCAACCTGGTGTGGGACGGCGAAACCCTGACCATTCGGATCGACGAACGCGCCGCCCCGGTGCCGCTCAGCGTGCGCGGCGTCGTACGCGTCCATACCCGCGCGCTCACCGGGCAGACCTACCACCTCGATCCGGCCGGCCGCCACCGCTGGAGGCCGATCGCCCCGATCGCCGACCTCGAACTGTCGTTCGACCGACCGGCGATCGCCTGGCGCGGCTCCGGCTACCTCGACACCAACGCCGGCGATGAGCCGATCGAGAACGCGTTCCTGCGTTGGGACTGGTCGCGCGCACCGCTGCGCGACGGGACCGCAATCCTCTATGATTTGACCCCGTCCGCGGGACCGGCCGGCTGCCTGGCGCTCAAGGTCGATCGCCAGGGCAACGCGACCGGGTTCCCGGTGCCGCCGGTGCAGCAACTGCCGACCACCCTGTGGCAAGTCAAACGAACCACCCGAGCCGACCCGAACCAGCCGGTCAAAGTGCGGCGGACCCTCGAGGATGCGCCGTTTTATGCCCGAACGGAGCTTAGGACCTGTATCCTGGGGGAGGAAACGGCAGCGGTCCACGAGAGCTTCTCGGGGACGCGGTTCGCCTCGACCTGGGTGAAAGGGCTGCTGCCGTTCCGGATGCCGAGGGGCGGCATCTGGTAGCGGGGAAGGCGGGCGCCGGGGTATGGTAAGGTGAACCGTTCGCTTCGCGAATGTCGGGGGGCATGGCCCCCCGACCCCCCTCCAAGGGGTGCCCCCCTGGACACCACAAAAAAGGGGGGGGCGGCGCACCAACCGACGGATGCAGGATGAAACTCGCGAAATTCGTGAAGTATCGGGAAGAAAAGTTCGGCGGCGTCCTGTTCGAAACCCGCGCCGAGACCGTCTATACCCTGAATCCGACCGCGGCTGCGGTGGTCCGGGCGATCCAGGCGGGGACGCCGGAAGACCAGATCGTGCCCGGCCTCGCGGCGGCGTTCTGCGATGCCGACGGCAAACTCGCCAACGAGGTCGAAACGTTCCTCGCCCACCTGCGCCGCAAAGGACTGGTCGAAGATGATGGATGACCAGGTCGGCGCCGACCCCTTCGGCTCCGACAACGCCGCCGAAAGCCGCGCTGCCGAGCCCAGCCGAACCCCGGCGTCCGCCGGCACCGTAGACCTCGGCGCGCCACTCTACATCGCCTGGCAGATCACCAAC
The DNA here is from genome assembly GCA_028277115.1 of Azospirillaceae bacterium. Lineage (GTDB taxonomy): Bacteria > Pseudomonadota > Alphaproteobacteria > Azospirillales > Azospirillaceae > JANQHG01. Next base: position 32,033 of record JANQHG010000204.1, on the reverse strand, counting down.
GAATGTAACCTGAACTGCCTGCACTGCATCGAAGAAAGCGGACCCGGCAAAGCGTTCCCCGACGAGTTGACCGACGACCAGGTGTTCCGCGCACTCGCCGACTTCATGGACTGCGAAGTGCCCTACCTGTCGTTCTCCGGCGGCGAACCGCTGGTCCACCCGCGCTTGTTCGAGATGGTCGACTACGTCTGCCGGCGCGGCGCCCAACTCAAAGTCGAAACCAACGGCCACCACCTGACCCCGGACGCGTGCCGACGGTTCAAGGACTCTGGGGTCAAGGCGGTCCAGGTCTCGATGGACGGCGGCTCGCGCGAGACCTTCAACCGCATGCGGGTGCGCGGCGACTTCGACCGCATGATCCAAGGCATCCGCAACCTGCGCGAAGCCGGGGTCACGATCGAAATCAACTACTCGCCGACCAGTTTCAACATCCACGAGGTCGGCCAGGCGGTCGATCTCGCCTACCAACTCGGCGCCGACAGCTTCTACACCGGCAAGACCATGTACACCGGTAACGCGGTCAAGACCTGGCACAAGATGGCACCGACCGACGAGCAATACGACCGCTACTTCGAAGACCTGCGCAACAAGAGCGCGCAATACGCCGGGCGGATGCGGGTCGCCTTCCATGGCATGGGTTTGGTCGAAGAACTGCGCTACCGCCTCGACCACCCGGCCGCCCTGTTGATCGTGCTGCCGAACGGGCTGGTCAAACTGATCAACGCGCTGCCGTTCGTCTGCGGCGACCTGCGCACCCAGTCGCTGCGCGAGGTCTGGGCCAACTTCCAGCGCGCCTGGCAGGACCCCAGGGTCGCCACGTTCATCGAGGACATGGCAACCGACCCGACCCGGACCTCAGAGCTGCACAAGTGGGTCTTCCTGTGAGCCTGGCGCGCCCGGTCGGCCCGCCGCCGCACGCCCGCGCGGCCGGCGGGCAGCCGACGCTGGCCAACCGGTTGCTCCTGGTGATCAGCCTGGTCCGATACCGCTTCTTCCTGTACGCGGGGCTGTTGCCCTATCTGCTCGGCGCCGCCTGGGCCTGTGCGGTGGCGGGCGCGTTCGATCCGGCGCTGTTTTGGAGCGGGCTCGGCGGCGTCGTGTTCGCGGTGATCGGGGTCGAGGCGTTCAACGAATATTTCGACGCCAAGTTCGGCCCCGACCGGGTGTTCATCCAGGAAGACCTGCCGCCGATCTCGGACGGGGTGCTGTGGCTCGGGATCGCGGCCTTTGCCGCGGCGATCGCGGTCGGGCTCTACCTTTCGTTTTCGGTCGGCTGGCCGATCTTCGTGTTTGCGCTGCTCGGCGGCCTGGCCGCGATGTTCTATGTCACGCCGCCGGTGCGCTGGGCTTATCGCGGTCTCGGCGAGACCGTGATCGGGCTCAGCTATGGACCGTGGATGGTGCTCGGCAGCCTCTATCTGCACGCGCGCGCGGTGTCGTGGGGGGCCGCGGCGGCGTCGCTGGTCCCGGGGCTTTTGATCACCGCGCTTGCGGTGATCAACGCGGTGCCCGACTTCCACCAGGACCGGCTGGTCGGCAAGCGCAACCTGGTGGTTCGGCTGGGCCGATGGGGCGGGGTGGTGCTCTATGGCGTGCTGGCGGCGGTCGGGCTTGCGGTGATCCCGGTCGGGGCCGCGACCGGCGTGTTCCCACCGGCCGCGTTGGGCGCGCTGGTGGCCTTGGTGTTTCTGGTCCAGAGCCTGCGCCACGCCCGCGCGACCTATGAGACGCCGCGGGTGTTCATCCCGGCGATCCGCGCGATGGTGCGCTGCTATGTGACCGCGGTCGGGCTGTTCGGTGCCGCGGTGCTCGCCGACGTCTGGGTCTGAGGTGCCGGACGGACTGCGACGGGTGGCGCGGCGAAATCTCCTTCCCCCGCCCAAGCGGGGGAAGCGACTGTGCTCACGCAGCGAAGCGGTAGCACGGAGATACAAGGTGTCCGTTTGAGCGGACGGATGGGGGCATACGGCGGCGCCCGTGGCCACCGGCGCCGCCGTATGCCCCCCTCTGACTCCCCCCACGTACCGTGGGGGGAGGACGTGCCCCCGCCTTTCGGCGGGGCGGTCGCACAGTATCATTCAGGGACGGTGGGGAACCAATGATCGACCGGCTCGGCGGGCCGTTGTTCGTGTCGTGGCAGGTGACCCGCGCCTGCGATCTCGCCTGCCTGCACTGCTGCACGGAGTCGGCCCCGAACCGACGCCTGGCCGACGAATTGGACGGGGAAGAGGCGTTCGCCTTCGCCGACGCGCTGATCCGGGCGGACGTTCCCTACGTGATGCTGTGCGGCGGCGAGCCGTTGGTCGTGCCGCATATCGTCGCGGTCGCCGAACGGCTGGGGGCGGCCGGGGTGCAGCTCAAGATCGAGACCAACGGCCAGGCGCTCGATGCGGCGACGGTGGCACGGCTGGCGCGGCTGCCGATCCGGTCGATCCAGGTCTCGCTCGACGGCGACAGCCAGGCGGTCTATGCACGGCAGCGGCCAGGGGCGGACCTGGCGCGGGCCCATGCGGCGTGCCGGATGGTGCGTGAGGCCGGGCTGCCGCTCGAGATCACCTTTGCCCCGACCCGGCTCAATCTGGCCGAGGCCGAGGCGGTGATCGCGCGCGCGCGCGCGCTCGGCGCGTTTCGGTTCAACACCGGCAGCCCGATGCGGATCGGCACGGCGGCCAAGCTGTGGGGCCGGCTTTCGCTTGATGCCGACGCGTTGTCGGCATTCCGGGCCTTCCTGGACCGCCGGGCGGCATCGCTTGGCGATGCCATGGAACTGTGTTATCTACCCTTTTCGATGGAAGACGGGCTCAGCGCCTGCCGGGCCGAGCCGCCCGCGACGCTTCTCGTTCTCCCGAATGGCTGGGTCAAGGTGGCAGCCGCGCTGCCGTACATCTGTGCGGACGTCCGGCGCCAGTCGCTGGCCGAGGTGTGGGAACGGTACCGCCGCGCCTGGCGGACCGAGGCGGTCTCCGCCGCGATCGACCGGGCGATCCAGGACCCGACCTGCCACGCCGACGCCAACCGCTGGGTTGCGCTCCCTGACGCCGGCATATCACCCAACGGAGGCAGACAGTGATCGAGTTGGCAGTCAAGGACGACGATCGTCAGGCGGCGAGCGACACCCGCAACGGCGAGATCAAGCACACCGCCAAGGCCGCCTGGGAGACCCCGAAGATGGAAGACGTCTCGGGTCAGGTCATGGCCCAGCCGTACATCCGTTTCACCTGATCGTTCCGCCACCAAACCAGTGAATCATGTCGGGTCGTTCGATCGAGGATTATAGTGCACCCCTGTTCATCGCCTGGCAGTTGACCAACCGCTGTGCCGGCCGCTGCCTCGCCTGTTGCGAGGACTCCGGTCCGGACCGTGGTTGGGTCGATGAATTGAGCCGGGACGAGGCACTTGAGGTGACGCGCCAGATCATCGGCGCCGGCATACCCTACGTCGCCTTCGGTGGCGGCGAGCCGTTGGGGGTCGCCCATGCGTGGGAGGTTTTCGATCGGCTCGCCGCTGTCGGCGTCGCGATTAAGATCGAGACCGACGGCGCCCGGGTCGATGACGCCGCCGCCGAGCGTTTGGCCGGTCTCTCGGTCCACTGTCTGCAGATTTCGGTCGATGGCGCGACCGCGGCGACCCATGACCGGATGCGTCCGGGCTCGCCGTTCGATGCCGCGGTCGCTGCTCTGAAGCGTGCGGTTGCGCGCGGTCTCGAGCCGCAGATGGTGTTCACCCCGGCCCGTCACAATGTTGCCGAGGCGGTTCAAGCGTTCGACCTTGCGGTGTCGTTGGGCTGCGGCGCCTTTGTCACCGGCCCGATGATGCGGCTTGGCCGCGCCGCGGCGGACTGGGACGGGCTTGCTTGTGACGACGACGCCTGGGCGCGTACGGTTGATGCGCTGAAGGCACGTGCCGTTGCGCACCCGTCCTCGACCAAGCTGTCGATCTATCCTTGGGACATTGTTTCGGAGCTCGGCCACCAGTTGGTCGAGCCGCATGCGATGCTGTTGATCGTGCCGAACGGCAAGGTCAAAATATTGAACGCGTTGCCTTTTTCCCCGGCCGATCTTCGGCGTGACACGATTTCCGAGGCGTGGGACGCCTATCGTCGCGCGTGGCGCTCGGTGGAAGTGCGCGACTTCGTGGCCGCCTGTTTCCGTGACCCCAGTCTTTTGCGCCACGCCAACGAGACCTGGCCTCTCTCGACCTGATGTTTCGGGGGTCCAGGGGGCGTCCGCCCTGGCGGGGGGTCGGGGGTGGCCCCCCTGATTTCGGCCGCCTGGCCGCATACGACCTCACGGGTTTGCGATGTCTTCCAGTCCGGCGCTCCCACCGATCCGCCTGGCCATGTCGTGGCTCGACTGGGCGACGCTGGTGGGTCTTTCGATGCTGTGGGGCAGCTCCTTTTTCATGGTCGAGGTTGCGAACGACTTCGTCCCGCCGTTCACCTTGGTGGCGGGCCGCGTCTGTTTCGGCGCGCTGGCTTTGCATGTTTTGGTGCGAGCGGCCGGCCAGCGCCTGCCGACCAACCCACGCCTCTTGTTGACGTTTCTTGGGATCGGCGCCGTCAACAATGCCTTGCCCTTTTCCCTGATCGTCTGGGGTCAGACCGAGATCGCAAGCGGCCTTGCCTCGATCTTGAACGCGACCACGCCGTTGTTCACGGTGGTGGTGGCGCATGTGATGACCTCGGACGAGCGGATGACGGTGAGCCGGGTCGGCGGGGTCTTGGTCGGTTTCGCCGGGGTGGTGGTGTTGGTCGGCCCCGACGCGCTCGCCGGGCTTGGGTCGGCGTTGCTGGCGCAGTTTGCGGTGTTGGGGGCGGCGTTGTGTTATGCGCTGGCGACGGTGTTCGGCCGGCGCTTCCGTCGGCTCGGCATCCCGCCGCTGGTTTCGGCGACCGGCCAGGTGACCGCGGCGGCGTTGTTGATCCTGCCGACCGCGCTGGTGATCGACCGGCCGTGGACCTTGCCCGTGCCGTCGGGGTCGGCCGTGGCGGCGGTGGTGTCACTCGGTGTGTTGTCGACGGCCGTGGCCTATATTCTTTACTATCGTTTGCTCGGCACGGTCGGTGCGACCAATTTGATGCTGGTGACCTTTTTGGTTCCGGTGACGGCGATCAGCCTCGGCACCTTGGGGTTGGGCGAGCAGTTGGGGTTGGCGGATCTCGCCGGGATGGCGTTGATCGCCGCCGGGCTCGCGGCGATCGACGGGCGGGTGGTGCGGGCACTGAGGCGGTGACGGCGGTGGTTCCGTATCGCGAGACCGCTCCATGAGGTATGAGGTGATCAGGCCGTGCCGGCGCTACAAGGACAGCGCGTGATCCGGCACGGTCACGGGTTCGAAGCCCGGAAAAAGGACGTCGCAGGTGACGGCGTCCGGGTCGGCGCGGTCGACCGAAATCACCCGGCCGGCGGTGCCGGCGGCGACCAGCGTCACCCCGGCGTGGGCGAGCGGGCGGCGGGCGATCACCGTGTCGCCGCGGTCGATCGGGCTGTCGGTGTAGGGCGCGTCGGGCGGCTGGACCTCGGTGTCGCGGCAGCCGACCACCCGGCCCTCGGCCAGGAAGTGGACCGCGTAGATGGTCTGGTCCTGGAGGAAGGTGCCGATCGAGACGATGTGGCCGACCGCGCCCCGGCGGATCAGGACCGCGCCGCGGGACGCGCCCGGGTAGCTGCCGTCGTTGCGGATCGTGCGCAGGACGCGCACCGGATCGCCGAGTTCGAAGGTGGGCGTCATCCTGGTCTCCCGATAGCCGAGGCGGCGGGGTGTCGGCGCGATGTGCCAGGCGCGGTCGGTGCCGATCGGATCCGACGAGCCGGCACATCGCACCGACCTACGGCTACTCTTTCGGTCAGCCCTCGCCGAGTTGGTCGAGCGGGACGAAGCCGGTCGTGGCGGGGGCGGGCGTCGGTTGGTTGAAGACCCGGAAGACCCGCTCGGTGCGCGCATCCGAGGTGACGAAATCCTGGTAGGCGCGGGTAAGCCAAGTCCCATAGAGCGCATGGCGCGCCGCCGGGTCGGCCGGCCAGTCCTCGATCTTCGCCAGATAGCCGTGGAACCTTTGCAGGATATGCAGTCGGTTGACCTGGACGACGCTCTGGTCATAGGCGACGCCGAAGTGGTCGAGGAAGTCTTCGGCGCCCGACAGTTCGGCACCGGCGGCGGCAAGGTCGTGTTCGATCATGGCAGCCTCGACGCGGGATCGACGGGGGCGGGGCGGCACGGCATCGCGGCGGCCAGGAAGTCGCGCAGGTCGTCGGGGCCGGGCGGCCGTTTGGCGGTCGTGACGTGGCGGCGAACCAGGGCGAGGATGGTTTCGGCATGGTCGCGGTCAAGCGCGACCCCGAGCCCGGCATAGGCGTGGGCGACCGCCCGGGTGCCCGAGTGCTTGCCGAGCACGATCTCGTGGCGCCGTCCGACCTCGGCCGGGTCGAAGCCTTGGTAGTTGGCCGGGTTCTTGAGCAGGCCGTCCACGTGGATGCCGGCCTCGTGGGTGAAGGCGCCGGCGCCGGCGATGCTCTTTTGCCAGGGCACCGGCCGACCCGACGCCGCCGCAACCTGGCGCGACAGGGCGTCGAAGCGGGTGAGATCGACCCCGGTCGGTCGCCCGTGCAGGTGGGCGAGCGCGAGTGCGACCTCTTCCAGCGCGGCGTTGCCGGCGCGCTCGCCGAGCCCGTGGACCGTGGTGTTGGCGTGGGTCGCGCCGGCGCGGATCGCGGCCAGCGTATTGGCGGTGGCGAGCCCGAGGTCGTCGTGGGCGTGGATCTCGAGGTCGAGGTCGCTGGCGGTGCGCAGCCGGCGGAACAGGTCGGCGAGCGCGAACGGCTCGGCGATCCCGACCGTGTCGGCAAAGCGGAACCGCTCGGCGCCCGCCGCGGCCGCGGCGTCGAGCACCTTCAGGAGGAAGTCGGGATCGGCGCGCGAGGCGTCCTCGCCGCCGACGCACACGGCAAACCCGAGGTCGCGCGCCGCCGGCACCAGCCGGGCGATCCGGTCGAGGACATGGGCCCGGTCACGGTCGAGCTTGTGGGCGATCTGCTGGTCGGACACCGGGATCGACAGGTCGACCATCGCGACCGGCAGGCCGGCGGCGGCGGCGAGGTCGCGCTCGGTCATCCGGCACCAGACGATCAGTCGCGCCGACAGGCCGAGCGCCGCGATCGCGCGGATATCGTCGCACTCGTCCGGGCCCATCGCCGGGATGCCGATCTCGAGCTCGGGCACGCCGAGCGCGTCGAGGCCTTGCGCGATCGCGCGCTTTTCATCGCGGCTGAACGCGACGCCGGCCGATTGCTCGCCGTCGCGCAGCGTGGTGTCGTCGAGCACGACCGGACGCGGCGCGAGCGCCGACACCTGGTCCGGCGGCGGGGCGGCGGACGGCACGGGCAGGGGCGGCGGCATGGCGGTCACGCCGCCCGCTTGGACAGGGCACAGAACTGGCAGGCGTCGCCGCGGCCGGTCTCGAAAGTGAAGCCGCCGGTGCGGCGGGACGGATCGTCCGCGGACGGGTCGGGGGCCAGGAAATCGATCGTGGTGCCGTTGAGCTGAGGTGCGCTGTCGCGATCGATCAGGAGCCGGATTCGGCCGCTTTCGACCACCACGTCGTCGAGATCGACCGTGCTGGCGAGGACCAGGGCGTAGCGCGGGGCGCGGCAGTCGGGCTCGATCACGGCGACCCGCACGCCGGCGATCGGGCGGCGTGATCGCCCGGCGGCCGCGACCAAGGCGTCGTGGGCGGCGTCGGTCAGGATCAGCATGGCCAGGGTCTTCCTTATCGGTCACGGGTGGCGACCGCGCCACCCTGACGGCGCTGACCTGCAGCAAGGGGCATGCCACCGACCGCGAACGCCGTGCCGCCTTGGAGTCCGGCGGGCGGCCGCGGGTGGCGTTGTCGGAAACCGAACCAACCGGCCGCCCCTTGTTTGTCGGGTTTGCCGGTCGTGGCCGACCCGGCGGGTCCGGCCCCGGCGTGTCAACATCTGAAAGACAACATCCAGTCGATGTCATCAAGTCGTTATAAAACCATGATATTTCGTGAATGCCGTGGAGTTTCGGCGGGACGCGCCTGTCGCCGCCGGCACCTTCCCAAGCCAAGCGGTGGCGTCCACGCGGTCGGACCCGGGTTCGGTCGTGGTCCGCACCGCCATTTTTCCAGTCGGCAAACGCGATAGAGGATACCTCGTATCATGGCTCTTACTCTACAGCTGCTGCACGCCTCCGATTTGGAGGGCGGCGTCGACGCGATTGACCGCGCGCCGAATTTCGCAGCCTTGGTGGAAACCTTCGAGGCCCAGTTCCCAACCAGCACGTTGGTCCTTTCGGCTGGCGACAATTTCATTTCCGGTCCATTCTTCAATGCCGCCTCGCTCAACGACGTCGCCGGTGACTTGGCGACCGCGGCGAACAACACATCGCTCCTGCTCAACGGCGCGCCGGTCACTCTGGCCACCGGCGTCGATGTTGACAGCGACGGCGACAACGACAGCTTCGTTGCCGAGGCGAGCGAGTTCGGGTCCGGGCTCGAGGCCGGATCGGGTCGGGTCGATATCTCGATCATGAACCTGATCGGGTTCGATGCCTCGGCGATCGGCAACCACGAGTTCGACCTCGGCAGCGGTGTGCTTGCCGACCTGATCTCGTTCGACACCGGCGGCTCGCCGGGTGACGAGGCCAATGTTCTGAGTGGGGTCGATTGGATCGGCGCCCAGTTCCCGTACCTGAGCGCCAACCTCGACTTCAGCAACGACAGCGAGCTGTCGGGGATCGCGACCACCTCGATCCTGTCGGCCGACGCCTTCAAGAGCGATCTGGCGGCGGTGTCGGGGGTCGGCACCGCCGCGACGCCGTCGAAGATCGCGCCGGCGACCATCATCACCGTGGACGGCGTCCAGGTCGGCGTGATCGGCGCGACCACCCAGCTGCTCTCCAGCATCTCGTCGCCGGGCGAGACCACCGTCTCCGGCGGCGGCGGCTCGAACGACATGACGCAGCTCGCGAGCGTGATCCAGCCGGTGATCAACCAGCTGGAGGCTCAAGGCGTCACCCACATCGTGCTGACCTCGCACTTGCAGCAGATCGCGCTGGAAGAAGAGCTGGCCGGCCTGCTCGACGGCGTCGACATCATCATCGCCGGCGGGTCGGACACCGTGCTGGCGGACGATGAGGACGTGTCTCGCGGTCTCAGCCCGGGTCAGACCGCCGAGCGGTCGTACCCGATCCTGACCACCGATGCCGCCGGCGACAGCGTCGCGATCGTGTCGACCGACGGCGAGTATTCGACCGTCGGCCGCCTGGTCGTGTCGTTCGACGACAACGGTCGCCTCGACACCACGTCGATCGACAGCGCCGTGTCCGGCGCGTTCGCGACCACCGACGCGGTGGTCACCGAGGTGGTCGGCAGCACCAGCTTCGCCACCGACTCGATCGCCGCCCGGGTCCAGGCGCTGACCACCGCGGTTCAGGCCGTGGTCAACACCCAGGACGGTAACATCCAGGGCTCGACCGACGTGTTCCTGGAAGGCCGGCGCACCGAGGTGCGCACCGAGGAAACCAATCTCGGCAACCTCAGCGCCGACGCCAACCTGGCGGCCGCCCAGGCGGTCGACAGCACGGTGATGGTGTCGATCAAGAACGGCGGCGGCATCCGCGCCGCGATCGGCGAGGTGGTCAACGACGGCGAAACGACCACCTTCCTGGCGCCACAGGCGAACGAGGACTCGGGCAAGCAGACCGGGCAGATCTCGCAGCTCGACATCGTCAACGCGCTGCGGTTCAACAACAGCCTGACGCTGCAGACCGTGACCGCCGACCAGCTGCTCCAGATCGTCGAGCACGCGGTTGCCGAGACCGCCGACGGCGCGACCCCGGGCCAGTTCGGTCAGTTCTCCGGCATCAACTTCAGCTTCGACCCGACCCAGCCGGCCAATGACAGGGTTCAGACGCTGGCGATCACCGACACCTCGGGCGGCATCGTCGATATCCTGGTCCAAAACAGCGAGCTGGTCGGCGACGCCAGCCGGCCGATCCGGGTGGTCACCCTGAACTTCCTCCAGGGCGGCGGCGACAGCTATCCGTTCTCGACCTTCGCCGAGGCGGATTCGAGCTTCGCCAACGTGGTCCAACTGACCGACGTGGTCACCGAGGCCGGCAGCTCGACCTTTGCCGGCCCGGGCACCGAGCAGGACGCGCTCGCCGAATATCTGCTCGCCAACTTCTCGACCACCGCGTTCCAGGACACCGAGACCTCGGCGTCCGAGGACTTGCGCATCCAGAACCTGTCGGTGCGCTCGGATGCGGTGCTCGGGGCGACCACCTTGTTCGACGAGAGCTATTATCTTGAAGAGAACCCGGACGTCGCGGCGTTCATCGCGACGAACGGCACGACCGCGCCGGCCGGCTTCACCGCGGAGGAGCATTTCGAACAGTACGGGGCTGCCGAGGGTCGCAACCCGAACCGTTGGTTCGACACCGACCTCTACGCCACCCGTAACGCGACCGCGATCGCGAGCTCGGGTCTCAACGCGTTCGAGCACTTCAACACGCTCGGGTGGCAAGAGGGGCTCGATCCGTCGGCAGCGTTCGACACCAGCGCCTATCTCGACGCCAACCCGGACGTCGCGACGGCCGGGGTCAACCCGCTCGAACACGTCCTTGCGTTCGGTCTCGCCGAGGGGCGCAGCGTCAGCGACAGCGACCAGTTCAGCTGACGCGTTTGCGGGGCGGCGCCGCCCTATTCGGCCTGACGGCCGTGCGGGGGGCGCTGCCCCCTCGACCCCCGCAAGGGGGCTTGCCCCCTTGACCCCACGTAATGGGGTCCAGGGGGGCTCCCCCTGGTGGGGGGTGTCGGGGGGCGTCAGCCGCGCGAGCGCACCGGCGCCGGCTCGACGTCGGCCTCGTCCGACCGCTCCTTCGGGTCCATCGCGGTGCGTCGGCCCAAGGACTCGGTCCACACCTCGTCGAACACGTGCTGGTTCTCGGCGAACAGGCGGAGCAACCGCGGGTCGAAATGGCGGGCCGGGTCGATCCGGCTGTCGCCGCGGGTCATGATCTCGACCGTACGGGCGTGGTCGAACCCGGCCTTGTAGGGACGATCGCTGCGCAACGCGTCATAGACGTCGGCGATCGCGACGATCCGGGCGGCGATCGGGATCGCCTCGCCGACCAAGCCGCGCGGATAGCCCGAGCCGTCCCATTTCTCGTGGTGGCTGTGGGCGATCTCGGCCGCCATCGCCATCCGCTCGTGGACCGACAGGATCTCGAAGCCATAGACGGTGTGGCGCTGCATCTCCTTGTATTCTTCGTCGGTCAACCGGGCTGGCTTGTGCAGGATCGCCTTGTCGACCGCCATCTTGCCGACGTCGTGCAGCGCCGCGAGGTAGCGGATCTCGGAGCAGAACTCGTCCGGCAGCTCGGCCAGGCGGGCCAGGCGGAAGGAGTATTCGTTGACCCGTTGGGTGTGGTTGCCGGTGTCGTAGTCGTGGCGCTCGGCGGCGCGGCCGAGCAGCTCGACCGTGGCCATGAACGCGCGCTCGGTCTCGGCGCGGAGTGCGTCGGCGCGCTCGCGGGCGATCCGCAGCTCTTCGTTGCGCACGCGCAAGAGCCGGTTTTGCTCGGCGATCTGCTCCAGGCTGTCGATCCGCTCGATCGCCCGGCCGACCAGGTGGTTGACCGGGGCGATCATTTCCTCGTGCTCGGCCAGGAACGGGTAGATCCGGCCGTCGCCGCCGCGGCGGTTGATCAGCTGGACCACCCCGATGGTGCGCTGCTCGTAGCTGCGCATGGCAAAGCACAGGATCGAGCGGGTGCGAAACCCGCTTTTCAGGTCGAACGCGGAGTTGAACCGGAACGGCCAGCTGTCGGGGATCGCATAGGCATCGTCGATGAACAGGGTACGGCCGGTGGCGGCGACATAGCCGGCGATCGAGCGTTCATCGACCGGGATCGCGAAGTTGGCAGCACCGGTTTCGATCACGTCGTTTTGGACGCTCATCGCCTCGAGCCAACGGGTGCCGTCGCGCAGGCGCAGTATAAACACAGTGCCGGCCTCGGCACTGGTCAGGGTCCGGCACCGCAGCAGGATCCGGCCGGTGACGTCGCGCACCGACTGGTCGGGCGCCTGCTCGATGAATTCGAGGAACTCCCGCACCACGCCGCCTTGGCGGTCCGCCCGGGCGCCGTTCACCGGCTCGCTCTGCCGGACCGTCTCGCGGCCCTCGGCCTTGCCTGTGCCAGCGTCCATTGCCCCCTCTCCCGCCACAGGCCCAACGTCCGCCGAACCGTCATCCGCCGTCAAAGCGTCACGGTCATGCCTTCGCGGGCTGCGAAGCACGCCGGCCAAAGGGATCGGGCATCGCGTTCGATCGTGTCCATGATATCGTCGTCGTGATCGGGTTCGTGGTGGAACAGGGCCAGCCGGGCCGCGCCGGCGAGACGGGCGAGACGCACCCCCTCCCGCCATGTTGAGTGGCCCCATCCGATCTTGCAGGCAAACTCCTCGTCTGTATAGGTTGCATCGTAGATGACCAGATCCGCGTCGGCGATCAGATCGAGGATGCACTGGTCGGTCTGCCCGGGGATATGTTCGGTGTCGGTGACGTAGGCGACCGAGCGGCCACCGTGCTCAACCCGGTAGCCGGTTGCGCCGTCCGGATGGTTGAGCGGCGCGGTGCGTACGGTGACCGCGTCGTCGAGCGCGAAACGATCGCCGGCGGTGATTTCTTGGAACTCGAGATTGCAGCCCATGGTCTTGAGCGGCACCGGGAACAGGGGCCGCGCCATCTGGCGCGCGAGCACCGACTGCAGGTCGGGGTAGCCGGCGCGATTGCCCTTAAGGTGACCGGCGACCACTCGAAACTCGAACCCGGGCTGGAACGCCGGTGTGAAGAACGGGAAGCCCGAAATGTGATCGAGATGGGTGTGACTGAGCAACAGGGTGGCGTGCGACACCTGCTCCGCCATCATTTGGCGGCCGAGCAGCCGGATGCCGGTGCCGGCGTCGAACACGATCCGCTGGCTGCCGGCGGTGACTTCGACGCAGCTGGTGTTGCCGCCGAACGCCATGTGCGTGGCCAACGGACAGGGGATGGTCCCGCGGACGCCCCAGAATCGGACAGAGACCCCCATGTCACGCGCCCGCACTGCCCAAAAACCAGAAGAGGCATGGTATCAAGGGAAGATGATCACACCATCGAAACCTGACCATAATGTCGAGGCTTGGCGCTGGCCAGCACTTTCCGGCGCGGGTGCCCCGACCATGCCGTCCGGGCTCCGAGGCCGTCCGCGCCGCCGACCGGATCGCCGGTCCGCGACTCGCTCCGGGGTTCGGTTGACCGCGGCGGTCGGACATTCGGGGGTGGCCGCCGCGGTCAAGTCCGCGGGGTGGTGCGGGACGCCAGCTGCGCCTCGAGCTCGGCCAACCGTCGCTCGGCCTGTTCGGCGCGGCGTCGCTCGGCCTCGGCCTTGGCCCGTTCGGCCTCGGCCTTGGCCCGTTCGGTCTCGGCTTTGGCCCGTTCGGTCTCGGCCCTGGTCCGTTCGGCCTCCGCCCTGGCCCGTTCAGCCTCGGTCCTGCGGTGCGCCTCGGCAAGACGCCGCTGCTCACCGAGCCGCTCTGCCGCTCGCGCTTCGGCGTCGCTCGGGATGACACGGCCTTCGGCATCGAACCAGCGCACCCAGGTCATCCGAACATCTGCATGAACACCGTTCCAGGTGCCGAGACCGAGCCCGAGTTCAGGGATCCAGACCGGCGTGCCGCCGGCCTCGACCGCCCGGTATCCCGCATCGGTCAGTCGAAACACGGTCAAAGCCGGGGGGCCGCGACGGTAGACGCAGTAATACGGCACACGCAGCAGCCGCTCATAGACCTGCCATTTGGTCGGCGGATCGGTGACGTCGCGCACGGTGCGTCCCAAATCCTCGGCATCACTGCCCGGTGACAGCAACTCGATCACGATGAACGGTGCGACTTTTTCGTCCCAGATCACATAGCTGTACCGCAGCACACCATCGCGGTGGAACCGGTGGGCACCGATCGCCGCAAACCAGTCAGGTCGCTTGTGCCACAAGGTATGAGTGGGATCGTAGTAAAGGTTGATGTCGGTTCCGATGAAAATCTCGTCTCGCGGGACTTCCGGTGGCCGGAAGGTCTCGCGCAACAAGGCCGGCTGGAAAATATGGAATTCGTCCGCCACGCCCGGCTCCCGCGGGTCTTCGCTCGGTAGATCGTACATCGTCGGCAACCGATCGGGCACCGGCAGGGCCGGGTCGAGCCGGTAGATCGTTTCGGCCGGGACGATTGAGCGTGCCGCCATCTTGCCAATCTCCGAAAGTGCGCCCTCTCAACGTGAGATCTCGATGTGGGGGGCCGGCGACCCCCGGACCAGAGGGGGCCGGTGTCGCCGGTCGCCCGAGGCGGTGCGGTCAGCTCAACGGAAACAAACGCTGTTCGTACCAGTAGTTGCCGATCATTGCGCCGAGCAGGATGCCGATGATATTGGTCGGGATGCCAAAGGTGAACGGCACGAAGTTCTCCGCAATATACATACCGACGCCGACGCCGACCAGGATCACCAGGACCTTCTTGACCGGCATGTTGAGGATTTTGTCGGCATGAAAGGCCTCGATCACGCTGGCTGCCTGGGTCACCGCACCCTGGTCGAGCTGAAGGTCCGAATACTTGACCTGGGTTTGGGCCTGCGCCGCCGGTGCCAACGCGATCACGATCGCAACCAGCCAGGCTTCTGCCACAAGACCGATTGTACTCATCTGTCATCCCCCGTTCGATGTCTGTTGTCGCATCCGCCGATGTATTCTTTGCAGATTTGCACGGAGTCCTAGCTGGTCCCATAGCATAGGTCTCACGACCGCGAAAGCCTCAACGCCGGCGCACCGTGGCATCTCGTCGCGCGAGGATCGACAGGGCCGCGGGCGCGGCCCCACCTTAGAGCGTCGGGCGTCGGTCCCGTTTGCCACCCTCGAGCCCTCGCCGATGGCGCGTCTGTCGCTCACCAAAGCATCGCTGCAACATGAAGGCCGCCGGCTGGCGACCTTTGAACGATTCCTGCCGTCGCTCGACCTCAAGCGCCGCCAGCTGATCGCCGAGCGTGCCAAGGCGCGCGCCGCGATCGCCGAGACCGCGGCGGCGCATTCGGCGTTGCGAGCGCGGGTGGCGGACGCGCTGCCGATGGCGGCCGACCCGCGGATCGAACTCGACGGCCTGGTCCGGGTCGCCGAGGTCACGCTCGAGACCGAGACCGTGGTCGGCGCGCGGCTGCCGGTGCTGGCGACGCTGGCGCTGGCGCGGGCGCCGGCAGCGCCGCTCGCGACCCCGGCGTGGATCGATACGCTCGCCGAACTGGTCGCCGAGGCGTTGCGTCTGGCGGTCGCGGCCGAGATCGCGGCCGAGCGGCTGGCGCGCCTCGAGGTCGCGGTGCGCAAGATCACCCAGCGGGTCAATCTGTTCGACAAGGTGCTGATCCCCGAGACCCGGCGGCGGATCGCCCGGATCAAGATCCACTTGGCCGATGCCGAGCGCGCCGCGGTGGTCCGCGCCAAGATCGCCAAGCGCAAACGCGCGCGCCTCGCCGCGGCCGAGAGCGCTGCCGCCGGAGAGGCGCCGTGAGCATCGTCCCGCTCGCCAAGGTCAGCCTGTGCGGCGCCGCCGCGGACAAATCGGCGGTGATGGAAGGGCTGCAGGACCTCGGCTGTCTGCACCTGATCCCGCTGGTGCCGCCGCCGGCCGCACCCGACCAGGCGCCGCCGGCGCGCGCCGAAGAGGCTTTGCGGGCGCTCGCCTATCTCGCCGCGACGCCGCGCCGGCGCCGGCCGGTGCGCCGGGCCGCCGGGTTCGATCTTGCCGCGGTGGTGGCGCGCGCGCGCGCCAACCAGGACGCGATCCGGCGCACGCTCGAAGAACGCGACACGCTGACCCAGTACGAGCGGGAGCTGGCGCCGTGGGGCGCGTTCACCCTGCCGCCGCTCGATCAGCTCGGCGACCGGCGGCTGTGGTTTTATGTCGTGCCGCTGACCGAGCTCGGTCGGGTGTCCGACCGGGTGCCGTGGGTGATCGTGCACCGCGACCACCGGGTCGCCTATGTCGTCGCAATCGCGCACGACGAACCGCCCGCGGACGCGATGCCGGTGGCGCGCTCGCACGTCGGCTCGACCGCGCTGGCCGAGCTGCGCCGCCGGCTCGACGAACTCGAAGTCACGCTCGAGGACTTGGCCGCCGAGCGCGAGGCGCTCAGCCGCTGGACCGGCCTGATCGCGCGCAACCTGGCCGCCGCCGACGACCGCGCCGCCCGCGCCGCCGCCGCGGCGGCGACGCTGGACCGCGACGGCGTGTTCGCGGTCCAGGGCTGGGCGCCGGACGCCGCGGTTGGACGGCTTAAGCGGTTTGCCGAGCGCGCCGGCCTGGTGCTGCTGGTCGAGCCGCCGGGGCCGGCCGACACCCCGCCGACCCTGCTCGACCCGCCGGCGGCGGTCGCGGGCGGCGGCGACATCGTCCGGTTCTACAAGACCCCGGCGTACCACGGCTGGGACCCGTCGGCGGTGGTGTTCGGCTCGTTCGCCCTGTTCTTTGCCATGATCACCGCCGATGCCGGCTACGGCCTGGTGTTCGGCGCGCTGCTGGCGCTGGTCTGGGGCCGGCTCGGCGCCGGCGCGCTCGGCCGGCGGTTGCGCCGGCTGGGCGTCGTGATGGTGGCGGCGACGGTCGGGTACGGCGTGCTGACCGGCGGCTATTTCGGGATGGCGCCGCCCGCGGGCTCGCTGCTGGCGGGGTTGGCGTGGCTCGATCTCACCGACTATGGCGCGATGATGGCGCTGTCGATCGTGGTCGGGGTCGGGCATCTGTGCCTGGCCCATGGTGCGGTCGCGCGCGCGGCGCCGGATTGGCGCCGGCGCGCCCGCCCGCTCGGCTGGATCGCGGCGCTGGTCGGCGGGCTTTTCGTGTGGCGCGCCGGGGCGGGGGCGGCCGGGACGTTCGGCTGGCTTTTGATCGTCGCGGGCTTGGCGGCGGTCGCGCTGTTCGCCGACCCGCGGCCGGTGCATGATCTCAAGGACGCGCTCCGGCGCGGCCTGGCCGGGCTGGTCGCGCTGACCGGCGTCACCGCGGCGTTCGGCGATGTCCTGAGCTACATGCGTCTGTTCGCGCTCGGGCTGGCCAGCGGGTCTTTGGCGCTGACCTTCAACCGGCTGGCCGGCGACGTCTCCGAGGCGGTGCCGGGCCTTGGGCTGTTTTTGAGCCTGTTGATCCTGGTGGCCGGCCATGGCCTCAACCTCGCGCTCTGTTTGATGAGCGGCGTGGTCCACGGCCTCAGGCTCAACTTCATCGAGTTCTTCAACTGGGGGCTGCCGGACGAAGGCCGGCCGTTCCACGGGTTTCGGCGCACGGAGGTGGAGCGGTGACGGAGCTGATCATCGCGCTTGGTTGGGTCGGTGTGTTCGCGCCGATGGCGCTGGGCGCGGTCGGCAGCATCATCGGCTGCGCGGTCGCGGGTCAGGCCGCGGTCGGCGCGATGATCGAGACCGAGGGCGGGCATGGCCGCTATGTCGGCGTGGCGGCGATGCCGTCGTCGCAGATCATTTATGGCATTGTCGTGATGTTCACGCTGAACCGGACGGTCGATGCCGCGGTCGCGCCCGGTCTGTTTGCGATCGGGCTCTTGACCGGCTTGGCGCTGATGGTCAGCGGCGTGCGCCAGGGCCAGCTGTGCGCGGCGGCGATCCACGCGACCAAGGCCAAGCCCGAGGTGTTCGGCCTGTCGCTGGCGCCGGCGGCGATCATCGAGGGGTTTGCGGTGTTCGCGTTCATCTTCGCGCTGGTGATCAGCGCGAGCCTGCCGCAGCCGTGACCGGGGCGTTTGCCGATGACGATCGACGACGACGATCGGCCGACCGGCGCGGCCATGGTGGCGAGCGGCGTCGAGGCGCTGATCGACCGCCTGCGCGACGAAGGCGTCGCCGCCGGGCGCAGCCGTGCCGATGACCTGATCAACGCGGCCGAGACCGAGGCGCGCCAGCGGCTCGCCGCGGCCGAGGCCGAGGCCGCGCGCCTGGTCGCCGACGCCCGTGCCGAGGCGGCGCGCACCCGTGACGCGGCCGAGGACGCGCTCAGGCTGGCGGCGCGCGACGCCGTGCTCGACCTCAAGCACACGCTCACTGTGCGGTTCGCCGGCGAGATCGGGCGCCTGGTGTCCGAACAGACCACCGATCTCGAGTTGGTGCGCCGCCTGATCGTGACGATCGCCGCGCGCGCGGGCGAGGAGCTGGCGATTGCCGACGACGCGGCGATGGAGGTGATCCTGCCGCGCGACGCGGTCGGGCTCGAGGAGCTGCGCCGGCGGCCGCAGGAGTTGAACGACGGCGAGCTGACCCGCCTGGTGCTGGCGGTGACCGGCGACGTTTTGCGCGCCGGCGTCACCTTGCGCGCGGCCGCGGACGACCGCGGCGGCATCACGGTGCGGCTGATCGGTCAGGGGATCACGCTGGATCTGACCGACCAGGCGGTCGCGGCGGTGCTGATGGACCACTTGCAGCCGCGGTTCCGGGCGCTCTTGGAGGGCATCGTCAAGTGACCGCCGGGGTCGAGACCGCGACGCTCGCGGTGGCGGGCGGGCTCGGCACCCGCGCGGTCACCGCGCCCTATTGCCAGGTGATCGCGAGCCTGCCGGCGCTGCCGCACCCGTTTTCGGCCAAGCACCGGCCGCTTTCGCGCTATCAGCTCGACCAGCGGCTGGCCCTGCTCGACGCCGACGGCGCGGCGGTGCAGCGCCGGATCGAGCAGACCTTGGCCTGGCCGGCGGCGGCGGCGCGCGACGACGAGGCGGTGGCGGCGCAGGCGCGGGCGACCCTGGCGACCCTCGACGACCCCGCTCTCCACGCTCTGGTCGCTGAGGCGCTGACGCGGCGCGCCCTGGTCGCAGCACTGCGCCGACGTCGCGCCGGCGAAGGACCGCCGCCCTGGGCGGTCGGCCCATGGGCGGCGGTGATGGCGCGGCGTTGGCGCGAGCCGGCCTTCAGGCTTGAGCGGCTGTACCCGTGGCTGACCGAGGCGCGGCGCTGTCTCGACGACGGTGACGCGCTCGGTCTCGAACGTCTGGAGATTTCGGTCGCCTGGTCGGCGTACGGCCGTGCCGCCGAGGCGCAGCTGTTCGATCTGACCGCGGTGGTCGCCTATGTGCTGCGCTGGCACCTGATCGACCGCTGGCTTGCCCGCGACGGCGCCGGTGCCGCAACGCGGCTCGACCAGTTGGTGGCGGCCGGTCTCGGCCCCGACCGCCTGTTCGCGTCGGCACCGTAGACCCTATGGTCGTCGTCCGTTCGCCACCGGCCTTTGGCCGGCCCGCCCTGGTGGAAACGCCGAATGCGGCCTGTCGGCCGTACGGGGGCAACGCCCCCTGACCTTGGGGGCGCCAGCCCCCAACAAGGTCGGTGTCCGCCGAGCAGACTGTCGAGCATGCCCTCTTGTCCCGTCGTGAAGGACCCCTCTCGCCATGACGCAATCGCCGCCCCCATCTACCGACGCGGCTCCCGGCCCGAGCGCGCGGGTCAGCGCGGTCCAGGATGACCTGGTGTCGATCGAGAGCGTCACCGACGGCGGATCGCGGCCGCTGATCAAGAACGAGGTGATCGAGATCTGCCTCGACAGCGGCCTGCGCGGCGGCACGCCCGGGCGGATCGAGCGCTTGAAGGGCGAGATTCTCCGCGTATCCGGCCGCAGCGCGGTCGCCCAGGTCTTCGAGAGCACGCGCGGCGTCGGGATCGGCGACCCGGTGGTTCAGACCGGCGAGATGCTGTCGGTCGCGCTCGGCCCCGGCCTGTTGGGCCAGGTCTATGACGGCTTGCAGAACCCGCTGGCGGCGCTGGCGGCCGGGTTTGGCCATTTCCTGCCGCGCGGCGTCGCGCCCGACCCGCTCGACCGCTCGAAGAAATGGTCGTTCCAGCCGGTCGTGCGCACCGG
Organism: Azospirillaceae bacterium; assembly: GCA_028277115.1. GTDB lineage: Bacteria > Pseudomonadota > Alphaproteobacteria > Azospirillales > Azospirillaceae > JANQHG01. Next base: position 12,082 of record JANQHG010000204.1, on the reverse strand, counting down.
CGAGATGGTCGATGCCGGCGGCGTACTCGGCACGGTCCAGGAGGGCCGGCTCAGCCACAAGATCATGGCGCCGTTCGACCTTCCCGGCCCGGTGACGGTCAGCTGGATCCAGGAAGGCGTGGTTACCCTCGACACCCCGGTGGCGCGGCTGCGCAACGGACGGGGCGAGGAGCGCGACGTCACCCTGGTCCAGCGCTGGCCGGTGCGGGTGCCGCTGGCCCTGGACCTGCTGGCGCGCCGGCTGGTCGAGCGGCGCTACCCGACCGAACCCCTGCTGACGACGATCCGGTTGATCGACACTTTCTTTCCGATCGCGCGCGGTGGTACCGGCTGCATTCCGGGCCCGTTCGGCGCCGGCAAGACGGTGTTGCAGACCTTGGTGTCGCGCTATTCGGCCGCCGACATCGTGGTGGTGGTGGCGTGCGGCGAGCGGGCGGGCGAGGTGGTGGAGACGATCACCGAGTTCCCGAAGATGACCGACCCGCGCGGCGGCGGCACCTTGATGGACCGCACGATCATCGTGTGCAACACCTCGGCGATGCCGGTGGCCGCGCGCGAGGCTTCGATCTATACCGGGATCACTTTTGGCGAATACTACCGCCAGATGGGCTATGACGTGTTGTTGATCGCCGATTCGACCTCGCGCTGGGCCCAGGCGATGCGCGAGACCTCGGGCCGAATGGAGGAGATTCCGGGCGAAGAGGCATTTCCAGCCTATCTCGACAGCGCGATCAAAGGGGTTTACGAGCGCGCCGGGGTGATCGGATCCGGCAGTTTGACGATGATCGGCACGGTGTCGCCGGCCGGCGGCAATTTCGAGGAACCGGTGACCCAGAGCACGCTCGCGACCGTCAAGGCTTTTCTTGGTCTGAGTGCCGAGCGCGCTTACAAGCGCTTCTACCCGGCGGTCGATCCGTTGTTGAGCTGGTCACGCTATCTCGACCAATTGTCCGCTTGGTATGACCGCGAGGTTTCGCCGGGCTGGACGGATCGGGTCAAGGAGATGCGGTCTTTGTTGAAGCGTGGCCAGGAGGTCGCGCAGATGATGCAGGTGACCGGCGAGGAGGGGATCACCCTGGACGATTTTGTCGATCTTCAAAAGGCCCAATTCGTCGACATGGTTTACTTGCAGCAGGATGCTTTTGACCCGGTCGATGTCAGCACGTCGATCGACCGCCAGCGCCGATCGTTTGATTTGGTCTATGACCTGGTCACCCGCCCCTTGTCTTTTGCTGACAAGGGTTCCGTCCGCGACTATTTTACCGAACTCACCCGCAATTTCCGCAACCTGAACTATGCCCGCGAGTCCTCACCCGATCACGCGCACTTCCTGGGTTTGATCAAACAGGGGGCCGAGGGGGCGACCGCCCCTTGGCGGGGGCGGCAAGGGGCGGCGGCGCCCCCTCTTGCCGCCGTCTAACCGCTCGCGAGCAGGCTCCGGAGCAGCGCGGCAGCCGTCACTCCGACCCCGACGGCGACCACCATGGGCACGCGCCCGACCACGAGCGCGGTGATCCCGGCTGCCACGGTTTCCGCGACCCCGGTGGCCAGTACGGTCGGCGCGATCACGGCGACCAGGACGGCGCCGGGCACGGCGTCGAGCGCTGCGGCCAGCCTCCCGGTCGGTGTCCGGGTCCCGACCACCCAGACCCCAAGGATTCGGGTGAGGTAGGTTGCCGCCGCCATGGCGAGGATGGCGGCGAGCGTCCACGGATCGATGCTCATGGCGCTGTTCTGTCTACGGATATGGCGGCGACGGCCATGCCGGCGAGGGCGCCGATCAGCACGTACCAGGGCGGCGGCAGCAACTGGTGCGCACCGACGGCGGCGAACGCGCTGGCCGACCAGACCACGACGCTGGTGCGCCCGCGCCACATCCCGGCGAGCAGGACCAGGAACACGGCGACGAAGGCGAAGTCGAAGCCCCAACGCAGCGGGTCGTCGATCACCGCGCCGACCAGCGCGCCGGCCAGGGTCCACAGGAACCAGTTGGCGTAGAACAGCAGCCCGAGGCCGAACCAATAGCTTGGGGTCAAGGTCCGATCGATCGCCCGGCGCATGCCGAGCGCCCAGATCTCGTCGGCCATCAGGAACACCGCGGGTGCGGTGAGGCGGGGCGGGAAGGCGCCGAGTTTGGGCGAGAGTGCCGCACCCATCAGGACATGGCGCAGATTGACCAAGAGCGCGGTCAGCGCCAGCACGCCGACCGGGGCCGGGGTTTGCCACAGGTCGACGGCGACGAACTGGGCGCTGCCGGCAAACACGAGCGCGCTCATCAGGCCGACCTCGGCGGGGGAAAGGCCGGCCTGGACCGCGAGTGCGCCGAGGACGAGGCCGAACGGCGCAACGGCGAGCGAGACCGGGATGGCGTCGAAAGCGCCGTCGCGGAGAGACATGACACATACACTGTCAGGGGGCATTGCCCCCTGACACCCCCATCAAGGGCTTATGGCCCCTGGATCCTAAGGATTGTTTAGGGCGAGATCACGCTGTAGCCACGGCCGCGCATGCACAGCGCGATGACGCGCTGCTGGTAGTTGATGTGGGCGGCCTGGGCACTGGCGTAGCTGACCGAGGCCCCATAGGCGGCGCCAAGGCCGCCGCCCCAAGTGGGGACGCCGATGATGCCGCCGGCCAGCGCGCCCAACAGGCCGCCGAGGGCGCCGCCGGCGGTGATGTGGAGAATCTTCTGGCCCTGGACATCGATCTGTCGGGCAAAATGCCGGCACTCGTCGAGATCGGCGCCCATGTCCCGTTCGGGTGGCAACACCGAGGGATCGATCAGCGGGGTGTAGGTATCGATATCCTGACAGCCGGCGACCGCCAGCCCGGCGACGCACAGCCCAACCGCGACCTTGTTCATGCCCCATCTCTCCCGCGCCCGCCGATGTGCGCCCACCGCGCGCTGCCGCGCAACGCCAGATTTTTACCGCGTTTCGCGGCCGCTGCCAAGACCTGCCCCCCGGGCTGCCCGAGTCTCTGCCCCGCCCCGCTCCAGGCCGCCGCCGATCGGCGCGAGACCTCTTGCGGCGCAGAAACCCCGGGGAGTGCTCGCAACGGAAAAACGGCAATGACTCAACGAACTATTGGTTGCGCTGGTACCCAAGCGGCCCTTCAGGACGATCGGTTCGCCGACCGAGCGCGGAGCGCTCGCAATCCACAGGATAACCGGCTAAGATCACTCAGGAAATCAAGGGGTCTATTCCCGGGCACGTACGTGCCCGGGCTTCATTGAAACCACCGACACCCCGAGCCAAGCGTTGGCCGGCACCCGGATTCCCGGGCACGTACGTGCCCGGGCTTCATTGAAACCAGCGCGGCCAGCGTACGGAGCCGGGGGTTCCAGTCAGATTCCCGGGCACGTACGTGCCCGGGCTTCATTGAAACGGTGTTCAATCTCGGCGGTGGTAATCTGGGCATCTCGACATTCCCGGGCACGTACGTGCCCGGGCTTCATTGAAACACGATATTGCACAGGGTTCCCAAAACGAACCTGGTGCACCATTCCCGGGCACGTACGTGCCCGGGCTTCATTGAAACGGCGACCATAACCGCCGGCCAGTCGCCATCCGGCAAAATTCCCGGGCACGTACGTGCCCGGGCTTCATTGAAACCCGTAAATAACTGACGCAGAAGCAGCGGCCGGCCATCATTCCCGGGCACGTACGTGCCCGGGCTTCATTGAAACAGCCCTTTCGACGGGCGTAAGCTCAAGCCCTGAGTTCATTCCCGGGCATGTACGTGCCCGGGCTTCATTGAAACGCCCACTCGCTGACCTGGCCGCGACCGTGGTGGGCTTATTCCCGGGCATGTACGTGCCCGGGCTTCATTGTGGTGGCTGACCGCACCGGTGCGACGTGGGGCGAAGAACCGCACGCCAGGCACGCTCAAAGCGTGCCTGGCGTGTCGCGGATTGCCGGTTCGGTCGGTGACGGGGCGCGGCGACGCGGCGACAATGCGTCAGAACAACGCCAGTTGGCGCGCACGGCGAGGCTTGGGCACGGCCGGGCCGTCGGCGGCGGTCAGCGAAGAGGGGAGGGCTGCGAGATAGGGGGACGGCGGCAGGCTGCGGCTGGAGCCGCGCCAGACCCGCGTCGCCGTGCGCGACACCAACAAACGGTCGCCGGCGCGGGTCAGCGCGACATAGGCAAGTCGCCGTTCCTCGTCGTCGTCGGTCCCGGCACCGTCGCCGCCCGGGGTGCCGTCCCACGTCAGCGGCACCAACCCCTGCTCGAACCCGACCAGGAACACGACGCGGAACTCGAGCCCCTTGGCCGCGTGCATGGTCATCAGCGTGATCCGGTCGGCGCGCGGGTCCCACAGATCGTCGTCGGTCATCAGCGCCAACGCCTCGCGAAACCGGTCCGGGTCGTCGTCGACCGAGGCCGCCAACGTCTCCAGCCGCGCCAACAAAAGCGAGCGGCCGGCAAGGTCGCCGCGCGCGGTTTCGCCATCCGGTTGGGCGTCGGCCGCCGCGGCGGCCGCACGGGCTGCGGCGGCGCGCAGGGCAGGGCGCAGGCCCTGGTCGGCGATCGCGTCGTCCAACCGCGCCATCAGCCCGCGCACCGTCGCGGTCTCGGCCAGCGGGACATGGTCGTGGCGGCGGAACGGCAGACCGGCGCGCGCCAACGCCTCGCACACCGGCGGAGCCTGGGCCGCGGTGCGGTACAAGACCGCGATGTCGGCGAACGACAGGGCGCGTTCCGCCGCCTCGTCGTCCGTGGTGAGGAAATCGCAGCCGCCGATCAGGCGCGCCGCGGTCGCGGCGACCCAGGCCGCCTCGGCCGCCTCGGTCGCGGCGACGTGCAGACCGACCGCCGCGCCCGCCGGGCGGACCGGCTCGGGCGGGGCGCGCTCGCCGCGCGCGCCCGCGATCACCGCCGCCGCCGCCGCGACGATCGTCGCCTGGGAGCGGTAGTTGCGCGCCAGCGTCACCCGCACCGCCCCCGGATAGTCGGTGCAGAACCGGCCGAAACACGATGGGTCGGCGCCGCGGAAGCCGTAGATCGCCTGGTCGGCGTCGCCGATCACGCACAAACGCGGTCGCGTCTCGGGCGGTGCGATCAGCCGGATCAGCCGGTCTTGCACCGGGTCGACGTCCTGATATTCATCGACCGCGATCGCCGGAAACCGCGCCTGCCACGCCGCCGCCCGCGCCGGGTCGGCACCGAGCGTCGCGACCGCGCGCGCCACCAATCCGTCGAGATCGATCGCTGCGGCCGCGGCCAGCGCGGACTCGAGCGCCGCCGTCGCCGCCCTCACGTCGTCGGCGGCGGCATCGGTGCCGTCCCCGGCGGCGGCTGCGCGACGCAGCCAAGCCGCGCGACCGACCAGCAGGGTGCGCCCCCGCGCCCGGGTGACGCCGAGCGCGGCGGCGACAAGGCTCGCCGCCTCGGCCCCGTCGATCACCCGGACCCCCCGGGTCAGCCCGGCCGCCGCCGGGTCGGCGCGCAGGATCGCAAGCGCCAGGCTGTGGAAGCTGTGCACGGCGACCCGCGCCCCGACCGCGGTGCCGAGCAGTCCGACCAGGCGCGCCTGCAGCTCCTCGGTCGCGCGCCGGGTGAAGGTCACCGCCAGGCACTGCGACGCCTCCAGGCCATGGTCCGCGATCAAATGGGCGATCCGATGGACCAGCGTCCGGGTCTTGCCGGCGCCCGGCCCCGCGACCACCATCACCGGCCGATCGACGATCGCCGCCGCAGCCGCTTGGTCGGGGTCGAGCATCCGCAACGCGGGCGGACGCGCATCGCTCACCTCGCGCGCGCCGGCGGTCGGTGGGGCAGGGGACGCCGCCGCCGAGGCCGGCGTCGCCGCGGCGCGCGTGGGCGCGGCGCGCGGGCGGTGCCCGCGGGTCGGGCTCGCCGCGGTCGGCGGCGGCGCGAACAACAGGTCGCCGCCGGTCCGGGTCGCCAGCTCGTCCGGGTCGAACAGACGGATCCGGCCGTATTCGCCGTCGTAGCCGGCGTCGCGGCGCACCGCGCCCGAGCGCAGCCGGCCGAGCGCTTCGGCCAGCAGCGGCGAGTGGCCGGCCGCCAGGTCGTCGAGCGGCACCTCGGCCAAGATCGCAAGCTCGCCGCCGAACCGGGCGGTCAAGCGGTCATAGGCGACCCCGACCCGCCGGCTCGCCGCCCCGCAACCGCCGAGCTCGCCGAGGATTTCGGCAAGCGGCACCAGGCTCGAGACCGCGCCCGCGGTCGGCGGGCGGTAGGTGTTGTCCGCCGGCCGGTCGGCCAACTGTGCCACCCGGTGCAGAACGCCGAGCGTCACCGGCCGACCGCACGCCGGGCAGCGGCCGTCCAGCGCCCGGGTCTCCTCGGGCGCCAGCCGAACCTCACACGCGCGGTGGCCGTCCAGATGGTACTTGCCCTCTTCGGGGAAGAACTCGACCGTGCCGACATAGCCGGCACCGCTCTCAAGCGCCCGGCGGATCGCATAGTAATCAAGCGCGCAGTCGAACGTGGTCGCCTCGCGCCCGAGCTTGGACGGCGAATGGGCGTCGGAGTTCGACACCAGCCGATAGCGGTCCAGCATCGACACCCGCCAGTTCATCTCCGGGTCCGACGACAGACCGGTCTCGACCGCGAAGATATGGTCGGACAGGTCGCCGTACGCCGCCGCGACGCTGTCGAAGCCGGACTTCGAGCCGAGCACCGAAAACCACGGCGTCCAGATATGCGCCGGGATCAGATAGGACCCGGGGTCGCTGTCCAGCACCAGCTCCAACAAGTCACGCGAGTCAAGGCCGAGGATCGGCCGGCCGTCGGACGCGATGTTGCCGATCCGCGCCAGCGCGCGCGACAGCCGCTCCGCCGCCGCCAGCGACGGCGCGTGGATCACATGGTGGACCTTTCGCGTCGCGCCGTCCTTCTTGTAAATCGTCGAGATCTCGACGGTCAGAAGGAACCGGGTCTCGGTCGCCGCCGGGCCCAGGCCCTCGACATGGCGCGCCGCCTCGGGCGCCAGGCGATACAGCCCGGGCTCGGCCTCGACCAACTCGGCCGACAGCTCGGAAAACCACGCCGGATGGGTAAAATCGCCGGTGCCGATCACCGCCAACCCCTTGCGCGCCGCCCACAGCGCCAAAGTCGGCAGATCGAGCGTCCGGCTGGTCGCGCGCGAAAACCGCGAGTGCAAATGAAGATCGGCATGAAACCGCATGGCCCCGCCCCGCCAAATTGCCGTCGGCCCACCGACAGCTTGCGCCGGGCCGGGACCGGGTGTCAATATATCGCGACTTTGGCTACGGGAGACACAGAATATGGGTGAGAGCGCGTGCGTATCAGCGCGTAGAGTCGCCCGCGTCGTGATCGCCGTGGCGGCCGCGCTTGTCCTTGCCGCGGCGCCGGCGGCGGCAACAGGCGACGACGTGGTCGGCGAGATGCAGGAGCGCCGCGCCCGCTACCAGGACACGCTGCTCGACCTCGCGCGGACCCACAAGCTCGGCTACGTCGAGATGCTCGCGGCCAACCCCGGTGTCGACCCGTGGCTGCCGGGCGAAGGCACCCGCGTGGTCCTGCCGACCGCCCACCTGGTGCCCAAGGCACGGCGGCGCGGGATCGTGATCAATCTGAGCGAGATGCGGCTCTATTACTTCCCGCGGTCGGGCGCGGCCGAGACCTATCCGCTCGGCATCGGGCGCGAGGGCTGGGAAACCCCGGCCGGACGCACCAGCATCCTGCGCAAGGCGGCCAACCCGACCTGGTACCCGCCCGCCTCGATCCGCGCCGAAGATCCGACCCTGCCCAAGGTGGTGCCGCCGGGACCGGACAACCCGCTCGGCCGCCATGCGCTTTATCTCGGGCTGCCGGGGATCCGGATCCATGGGACCAATAAGCCAGACGGGGTCGGGCGTCGGGTCAGCCACGGCTGCATTCGGATGTATCCCGAGGATGTCGAGCGGCTGTTCCAGATCGTGCCGGTCGGGACGCGGGTCGTGGTGGTCGACCAGCAGGTCAAGTTCGGGTGGATCGGCGGCGAGCTTTATGTCGAGGTCCATCCGTCGGCGACCCAAGCCGACGAGATCGAGTTCGAGCGCGCGATGGCGCCGGATCTGGCCGCCGGGCTACTCGCGGGGGCGCGGGACGCGGCGGGGGAAGATGCGGGGCGGTTGGATCTGGCGGCAATTTTGCGCGCAGGGCTGGAACGGCGGGGGTACCCGGTGCGGATTTCACGTTGACATGGCGTCGGCATGGTGGGGCATGACCACGCGTCGGTGGGACGGCGATGGCGATCTGGTCCGCCTGATCGTCCGCCGTTTCCTCGAACTCGGTTCCGCCACCGACCTGGCCCGCGATTCCCGAACCGTTCCCTCAGTCGGTCCATGACCGGGATCAATGTCGTCACATCGGCGGTATTACCGGGCCACATTTCGCAACAGATAGGGTTTCCTGCCTGATCGATAGTTACGGTAACGATCATCTGTCGCAGATCGGGACGATGGTCTTTGCTATGGCCTCCCGCGGTCACCGTCTCCTTGCGGCCCAGATTGGCCACGATCCGCTGCCTGGGCTTGCCCGCCACGCGGACCGTCTCAGGACGAGAAAAACCGACGTTGTTGCCGAGCCGGTACTTACCCGGCCTGCGCGGAGAGGGTCACGCATTTAGCACACGTTCCGTGCAGTTCTATTACCGCCCTGTCGAGGATGAAGCCGCGCTCGATTGCGCGTTTGGCCAGTTGCTCGCCGACCGTCTCGTCGGCAAACTCCCTGGCGTCGCCGCAGGCGTTACAGATCGTGAACACCGGTACGGTGCCACCGGCATGGGTGTGGGTGCAAACAACGAAAGCGTTCATGCTTTCGAGCTTGTGGACCAGACCGTCGGAGATCAGCCGGTTCAAGGCACGGTAGACGGTCGGCGGCGCCGATATGCCGGCGTCACGCACGGCGTCAATCAATTGGTACGCGGTGACCGGTCGGCCGGCCATCTTCAGCGCGTCGAACACGAGAACGTGCTTCGGGGCCAGCGGCCGGTTGGTCATGGAAGTCATCCTCCGGGGCCTCTTGAAACGACAACACCGTACCGTATATCATACGCTCTCGGCCACCGGGAACGGTCCAGCGGCGGTCGATTTGGCCCCCCGTGCCGTTCCACCAATGGGATAGCTTCGCCATGACTCGTCGCAGTGTCTTCCGCGGTTTCGCGTCCGCGATCCTCGCCCTGGGTCTCATATCGCCGGCCTTCGCTCAAGATGCCGGGCCCACCGGGACCGCCCCAACCGGACCGATTGCGATCATGGTTTCGGTGGTGCCGCAACAGTGGCTGGTCGACGCCATCGGCGGTGACCACGTCAAGACCACCGTGATGGTCAAGCCGGGCGCTTCTCCGGCAACCTATGAACCGGCTCCCAGCCAGATGCGGTCTTTGAGCGAGGCCGAGGTCTACTTCTCGATCGGCGTTCCCTTCGAACGCGCGTGGTTGCCGCGGTTTCGCGACGCGGCACCGGACATGACGGTGGTCGACATGGCCGAGCGGGTCAAACGGCGGTTGATGGGCGGCCGGCCCGACGCCCACGAAAACCATGCCCACGAAAACCACGACCACGACCACCATGCCGATGCGGATCAAGAGCATCATGACGGTGGCACCGAGCCCGACGGACATCATCACGCGGCCGGCACCCCGGATCCCCATGTCTGGGTATCGCCCGTGACGATGCGGACCATGGCGTCGACCGTTCTTGAGGAATTGAGTGAGCGTCGCCCGGGCTTTGCGAGTGAGTTCCGCTGCAACTACGCCGCAACCGTTGAGACCATCAATGCGGTCGACGCGGACGTCGCGCGGGACCTTGCCTCGGTGCCGCAGCGCACGTTCATGGTGTTCCACCCTGCGTGGGGTTATCTTGCCGATGCCTACGACCTGCGCCAAATGGCGATCGAGATCGGCGGCAACGAGCCGAGCCCACAGGACATGCATAAGATCGTCGAGGCCGCCCGGGCGAGCGATATCAAGGTGGTCTTCGTCCAGTCCCAGTTCTCGCAACGTGCGGCCCGGGCCATTGCCGAAGATTTGGGGGGCGAGGTCCGGCTGTTGAATCCGCTGGCCTATGATTGGCCGGAGAACACGCGATCCATTGGCGCCGCGTTCGCCGACACCCTGCGCTGATCGTCAGGATACCCCCGCCGTATGCCGCCGGTCATCGCCTTTGAGGACGTCAGTTTCCGGTACGACGGCACCTGGGCCGTCGAAGACGCCACCTTCGAGATTGCCGAGGGCGCGTTTGTCGCTGTCCTCGGCCCCAATGGCGGCGGCAAGACGACCTTGGCCAAGTTGATGATCGGGCTGCTGCGGCCGACCAAAGGGCGCGTGCGCGTGTTCGGTGCCGACCCGGCACGCAGTGCCCGGCGCATCGGGTACGTCCCGCAGGCCTCGACCATTTCCCCCGCGTTTCCCATCACCGCGGGGGACTTGGTGGCCTTGGGGCTTATGGGACAGGAAGGACTGTGGTCGTGGATCGGGCCAAAGGGCGGGCGGGATGTCCGCCGGGCGGTGATGGCGGCGCTGACGGCGGTCGAGATGGACGCCCTCGTCGACCGGCCGATCGGGGCCTTGTCCGGCGGCCAGCGCCAGCGGGTGCTGATCGCCCGCGCGCTTGTCGCGGCCCCCGACATCCTCGTGTTGGACGAGCCGACCGCCAGCATCGACCCGACCGGAAAGTCATGCATCATCGAGCTCCTGGACCGGCTGGCGGCACATCGCACCGTGATCCTGATTTCGCATGATCTGGCGGCGGCCGTGCCGCAGGCGACGGCGGTGACCTGCATCAACCGGCGGGTGATCCACCACCCGGCGCCGGTCTTGACCGAGCCGATGCTGGAACTGATCTACGGCGTCCATCGCGCCAGTTGTCCGCTGGGGACGTTCATCCATGATCTGGCCCGAGTCCTGCCGATGACCGGGGATCGCGCGCCCCGTCGGGAGCCCGCCGATGCTTGAGGCGTTGGCCTATCCCTTCATGCAAAAGGCGCTCGTCTCCGTCCTCCTGGTCAGCGTCGCGTGCGGCATCGTCGGCGCGCTGGTCGTGGTCAACCGCATGACCTTTCTCGCCGGCGGTGTCGCTCACGCCGGGTACGGAGGGGTCGGGTTGGCGTTCTTCGCCGGTTGGCCGGTGATGATCACGGCGACGCTGTTCGCCGTCGGCGCCGCGATCTTGGCGGCTCTGATCACCCTGCGGGACCGCGAGCGACTGGACGTCGCGGTTGGCCTGTTGTGGGCCGGGGGCATGGCGTTCGGCGTTTTGTTGATCGACCTCACGCCCGGCTACAACGTCGATCTGATGAGCTATCTGTTCGGCTCGATCCTGGCGGTCGGCAACGATGTCCTGCGGATGATGGCGGTCAGCGTCGGCATACTGGTGGCGATTGTCGCCGCATTCTACCGGCCGCTCCTGGCGGTTTCGGTCGACCGCGAGTTTGCCCGCGCACGCGGCTTGCCTGTCGCGGGCGTGCATGTTTTGCTGGTGGCGACCGTCGCGCTGGCGGTGATGACGGCGGTGCCCGCGATCGGGTTGATTCTGGTGATCGCCCTTTTGACGATTCCGGCCTATTTGGCGGAGATCACGGCGCGCTCGCTGGCGGCGCTCATGGTGACTGCCAGCCTGTGGGCGCTGGTGTTTTCCCTATCCGGTCTGGCGTTGGCTTATGCCTTCGACCTGACGTCGGGCGCCGTCATCGTCGCGGCGGCGGTGGTCACCCTTGCCCTTGCCGAGGTCCTTCGGTTCGGACTGCGCCACATCCGCACTGGCGCTGTGTGACCCCGCTCCGATAAGCCGGACACGCCCGTCAAGCGCCCGGGTCCTTGCACCAAGGTCCAAAACCGAAGCGGCCCCATTCAAGAACGCCCGGGAACCTCGCCACCGATCGTGCGGCCGTCGTCCTCTTGACCGACGTCGCAGGTCGGTTAAACCAACCCGCGTCCAGCAAGGGTTGGAGCGACCGGCACATGGTTGGCGGACCGGTGCCCCCTTCGGAGCGTCGTTCGGGCAACCTCAGACCACCGGAAGTCTTGCCCCAGGTTCAAGGGTTTTTTGGCTGAGTTCTGCGGCTTTTCGGCATATGGCGATCTGACGATCAGGATTTTGTATTGA
>JANQHG010000155.1 GCA_028277115.1 Azospirillaceae bacterium | reverse complement strand
CTGTAGGTTGGGGCGATCGGCCGGCACGGTCTGCCTGTTTGCATCGCCGGTGGGGGCCGATCGCCCCAACATCGGCGGTTCAGCTTTGCGGCCCCGTCGATGTCCCGGCGTCCCCCGGCGTCCTTCGGAGGGGGCGCGTCGCGCGCACCCTCCAAGGGGCCGCCGGTCAGGTCGGCTTTTGCGCCGCCGTGCCGAACCGGAGCACCGCGTCGAGCTTGGCGCGGGCGACCCGGAGCTTGGCGTTGACCGCCGAGCGTTCAGCCTCGGTTTCGGCGTCCTCCAAGTCTTCGGTCAGGTTCTGCACCGACTGTTCGATCGCCTCGCCGTCGATGTTGCGGATGCGCACCGCTTCGGCCGCCAACACCGTGATCCGGGTCTGGGTGGTCTCGGCAAAGCCGCCGCTGACGAACACCCGCTCCAACACCGAGGTCTCGTCGAACACCTCGATCACCCCCGGCTCGACCGTGGTGATCATCGGGATGTGACCCGCCAAGACGCCGTAATACCCCTCGCCGCCCGGCACCACCACCATATGCACCGGCTGGGACACCAACAGCTGCTCCGGCGTCACCAACTCGAACTCGATCCGATTGCTCATCTCGTGGTCGCCTTTCGCGCCGTCGGCGTCACGCCGCCTCGGCCGCCATCTTGCGCGCCTTGGCGACCGCGTCGTCGATCGTGCCGACCATGTAGAACGCCGCTTCCGGCAAGTGGTCGTACTCGCCGTTGACGATGCCGCGGAAGCCCTTGATCGTGTCCTCGAGGCTGACCAGAACGCCCGGGAAGCCGGTGAACACCTCGGCGACGTGGAACGGCTGCGACAGGAAGCGCTGGATCTTGCGCGCGCGTGCCACCGTCAGCTTGTCTTCTTCCGAGAGTTCGTCCATGCCCAGGATCGCGATGATGTCCTGCAGCGACTTGTAGGTCTGCAAGACCCGCTGGACGTTTCGCGCCACGTCGTAGTGGTCCTCGCCGACCACCCGGGGGTCGAGGATGCGGCTCGTGGAGTCGAGCGGGTCGACCGCCGGGTAGATGCCGAGCTCGGCGATCTGGCGGCTCAACACCGTGGTCGCGTCCAAGTGGGCAAACGAGGTCGCCGGCGCCGGGTCGGTCAAGTCGTCCGCCGGCACGTAGATCGCCTGGACCGAGGTGATCGACCCCTTCTTGGTCGAGGTGATCCGCTCCTGCAACGTGCCCATGTCGGTCGCCAGCGTCGGCTGGTAGCCGACCGCCGACGGGATGCGGCCGAGCAGCGCCGAGACCTCGGAGCCCGCCTGGGTGAAGCGGAAGATGTTGTCGATGAACAACAAAACGTCCTGGCCTTCCTCGTCGCGGAAGTATTCCGCCAATGTGAGGCCGGTCAGGCCGACCCGGGCGCGGGCGCCCGGCGGCTCGTTCATCTGGCCATAGACCAGCGCCGCCTTGGAGCCCGGGCCGTCTATCTTGATCACGCCGGACTCGATCATCTCGTGGTAAAGGTCGTTGCCCTCGCGGGTCCGTTCGCCGACGCCGGCGAACACCGAAAAGCCGCCGTGCGCCTTGGCGACATTGTTGATCAGCTCCATGATCAACACGGTCTTGCCGACGCCGGCGCCGCCGAACAGGCCGATCTTGCCGCCGCGCGCGTAGGGCGCGAGCAGGTCCACCACCTTGATGCCGGTTTCCAAGACCTCGGCCTCGGTCGACTGATCGACGAAGGTCGGGGCCTCGCGATGGATCGGCAGCGCCATCTTGGCGTCGAGCGGCCCGCGCTCGTCGATCGGGTCGCCGATCACGTTGATGATCCGGCCCAGCGTCTCCGGCCCGACCGGCACCGAGATCGGGCCGCCGGTGTCGCGCACCTCCGCCCCCCGGACCAGACCGTCGGTCGCATCCATCGCGACCGTGCGCACGACGCTGTCGCCCAGATGCTGGGCGACCTCGAGCACCAACGGCCGGTCGCCGATCTTGGTGTGCAGCGCGTTCAGGATGTTCGGCAATTCGGTGTCGAAATGGACGTCGACCACCGCGCCCAGGACCTGGGTGATTCTGCCGACCAGATTGCTCGCTTGGATTTGTTCCGCCATCGGACTTCGGTCTCCGTGAACGCGTCTTACCTGACGAATGTCTCGTGTCTTGAACGGGCCGCACGCCCGGCGCGCTTACAGCGCCTCGGCGCCCGAGATGATCTCGATCAGTTCCTTGGTGATCGCGGCCTGGCGGGTCCGGTTGTACTGCAGCGTCAGCCGCCCGATCATGTCGCCGGCGTTGCGGGTCGCGTTGTCCATCGCCGACATCCGCGCGCCCTGCTCGCTCGCCACGCTCTCCAACAAGGCGCGGTAGACCTGATAGGTCAGGTTGTGCGGCAGCAACTCGTCCAGCACCTCTTCCTGGTCGGGCTCGAAATCGTACGGCATCAGCGGCAGGTCGTCGGCCTCGCGGCCTTCGCCGAACTTGGCGCGCAGCTCCGCCTCGGTCCCGGCCGCGCCGTCGGCCACACC
>JANQHG010000162.1 GCA_028277115.1 Azospirillaceae bacterium | reverse complement strand
GAACGGCTATGTCGTCTACCCGTGCGCGCCCGAGTTCCGCGAGCCGTGCGACATCGGCCCGGTCGCCACCGGGTCTCCGGCCGTCGAAATGCGTCTTGCTTCGGACGACGCGATCGACGTCAACACCGTCCCACCGCTTCAGACGACGGTTCAACTGTCGTTGATTGAGGCACTGCAATGAAAGCACCCAAGCGCAAACGCGATTGGATCGGCTGGCGCGTCCGGCTTTGATCGGACGCATCAAACGGCTATTTCATTCTCCGATCCGGAACTGAACTCACCGTGGTCAGCGCGGGTGTTATTGCCTATCTCCGGGACGATCCGTGCCGGTACTGTGGCATGATACTTCAACTGCGATTGAAGGGTGCGGAAACCAGGGTGCTCGAATTTGTCGTACACCCTAGCACACCTACCTTGTCAAGTTTGTAAAGTGGGTCCGCGTCACTGTCAAACCAGGTGGCGCGCTACACGCGACGCCTATCGAGACCGACGTCGGAACAAGAACGAAACATGAAGTCGGAAAACGGATGTGCCCAAAGTCGGAAAGCATTTTAGGTAATTTTCTTGCGCCAGCAATCAGTTGATTTCATTGCCAGTTTTGGCCAGTTTTGGCCAGTTTTGGTCGGAGCGGCGGGATTCGAACCCACGACCCCCAGTCCCCCAGACTGATGCGCTACCAGACTGCGCTACGCTCCGGCCGAACCTCGATTATACCGCTTGTCACCGCGCCCGGCAATACTCTCGCGGCGCTCGGCTAACGGCACAGCTCTTCCAGCGTCGCCTTTAAGTCCACCAGTTCCGCACGCACGTCCTCGAGCACTGCGCGCTGGCGGCCGGTCAGCGGCGGCTTGGCCGGCTTGGTCGGCCGGGCGGGCGGCGGGAACGCGGTCACGTCGGCCTCGGCCGTGTCGGCGCCGTCGAAGCTGTCGGCGCCGGTGGTCGACCGCCGCGCCAGCACCTGCTGGACGCCCTTGATGCTGAAGCCGTCACGGTACAGGAGTGCCTGGATGCGCCGGAGCAGCGCGACGTCTTCAGGGCGATAATAGCGCCGGCCGCCGGCCCGCTTCATCGGGCGCAGCTGCGGGAACTTGGTCTCCCAAAAGCGCAGCACATGCTGGGGCAGATCGAGATCCGTCGCGACCTCGCCGATCGTGCGGAACGCGGTCGGCGACTTCGATGCCGGCCGTTCGGGCGAGGTGGACGGTCGGTGGGCAACGGCGCCGGAGGCCATGCGGCGACTCACTGCTGAACGCTGTCGTCGGGATGACGATCAGGCCGGGTCTGGGGGGTGCGGCGCGCGGTGCCGCCAGTGCCGCGAAGCGGCGGACGCGCCGTTGCACCGTCGGCACCGTCGTCACCCTCGTCACCGTCCTCGGGATCGGCCGTCGCAATCCGCGCTGCCGCCGTGCCCTCAAGACGGCTGTTGATCTTGTCCTTCAAGACGTGACTCGCCCGGAACACCAGAACCCGGCGCGGCAGGATCGGCACCTCCTCGCCGGTCTTCGGGTTGCGGCCGATCCGCTGGCCCTTCTGGCGCACCGAGAAGCTGCCGAACGACGAGATCTTCACCATCTCGCCCCGGGCGAGCGCGTCGGAGATCTCGTTCAGGATCGACTCGACCAACTCGGCCGACTCGTTGCGTGACAAGCCGACTTCCTGATAGACGGCTTCGCTGAGCTGAGCTCGAGTGACCGTTTCCCCAGGCATGGCGGCCTCCTCACGCCTATAGGGACATCACCCTACGGTGCTCGGTGGAAACGTGTCAATTCAGAAGGTTGGTCAGAAGGTTGGCTCAGAAGGCTGGCGCGCGCAACGCCTCGGCGCGCCGCGCGCAGCCGCTCACCAGCGGACCGCCGCGGCACCCCAGGTGAATCCGCCGCCCATCGCCTCGAGCAGCAGCAGGTCACCGCGCCGGATGCGTCCCTGCGCCACGGCTTCCCCCAGTGCCAGCGGGATCGACGCTGCCGAGGTGTTGCCGTGACGGTCGACCGACAGGATCGCCCGTCCGTCCGGCAGCGCCAGCTTGCGCGTGGTCGCCTCGATGATCCGAAGATTGGCCTGGTGCGGCACCAGCCAGGTGACATCGGCCGCGGTCAGGCCGTTGGCTGCCAGGGCCTCCTCGGCGATTTCCGACAACCGGGTCACCGCATGGCGGAACACCTCGCGCCCGTTCATCCGGACATGACCGGTGGTCCGGGTCGTCGACGGGCCGCCGTCGACCCACAGGAGCTCATACTGCCGGCCGTCGGAGCGCAGGTGGGTGGACAGGATGCCGCGGTCGCCCGCGTCGCCGACACCCTCGCTCGCCTCGAGCACCACCGCACCCGCGCCGTCGCCGAACAACACGCACGTCGTGCGGTCCTCCCAATCGAGCAGGCGCGAGAAGGTCTCGGCCCCGATCACCAACGCCGTGCGCGCCTGGCCCGCGCGCAGGAAATTGTCGGCGACCGCCAGCCCATAGATGAAGCCGCTGCACACCGCCTGGACGTCGAACGCCGCCCCGCCGGTCATGCCGAGCGCCGCCTGCACCTTGACCGCGGTTGCCGGGAAGGTGTGATCGGGCGTGGTGGTCGCAAGCACGATCAGGTCGAGCCGATCCGCCCCGATCCCGGCGTGCGCAAGCGCTGCCTGCGCCGCGCCGAGCGCGAGCGTCGCGGTCGTCTCGTCCGGCTCCGCCAGATAGCGCGAGCGGATGCCGGTGCGTTGGGTGATCCACTCGTCGGAGGTGTCGACCCGCCGGGCCAACTCGTCATTGCTCACCGATCGGCGCGGCAGGCAGGTGCCGCAACCGACAATCAGGGACCGTCGTACCATTCAGACCGCCACCACGCCGGGTTCCGAAAGCGCCGACCGCGCGGTGTCGAGCCGATGCATCTCGTCCTTGATCCGTTCGTTGAACCCGTTGACCACCAGATCGATCGCCACGCACACCGCGTTGGCAAAGCCGAGCGCGTCGGTGCCGCCGTGGCTCTTCACACACACACCGCCCAAACCCAACAGCATCGCGCCATTGTAGCGCCGCGGGTCGGTGCGCATCCGAAGCTTCTTGAACGCCGACCGTGCCAAAAGATAGCCGAGCTTGGCCATGAACGAGGCGCGGAAGGTCCGGCGCAGAAACTCGGTGTAGAGCTTCGCCGTACCCTCGGCGGTCTTGAGCGCGACATTGCCGGTAAAACCGTCGGTGACCACGACATCGACCGTCCCGGCCGCGATGTCGTTGCCCTCGATGAAGCCCTTGAAATGCATCGGCATCGGGGTCGCGCGCAGGCGCGACGCCGCGGTGCGCAGACTGTCGTTGCCCTTGACCTCTTCCGAGCCGATGTTGAGCAGGCCGACCGTCGGCTCGAGCAGGCCGAGCACGGTGCGCGCAAACACCGACCCCATCAGTGCGAACTGGACCAGATTGTCCGCGGTGCACTCGGCATTGGCGCCGAGGTCGAGCATCACGCTCTCGCCCCGCTGGGTCGGGAAAAAGGTCGCGATCGCCGGCCGATGGATCCCGGGCAGGGTTTTCAAGACCAGCTTCGCCATTGCCATCAGCGCGCCGGTATTGCCGGCCGAGATCACCACATTCGCCTGGTTGTTGGCGACCGCCTCGATCGCCAGGCGCATGCTCGACCGCCGCCCGCTGCGCAACGCCTGCGACGGCTTGGCGTCGTTGGCGACCACGTCGGTGGTGTGTTCGATCGTCGAGACCGCGCGTAAAGCCTGGCGCCGGTCCAACAAAGGCTCGAGTCGCGATTGGTCGCCGAACAAGAGAAACGTCGCCTTGGGATACCGCTCGCGCGCGATATCGGCGCCGGCGATCACCATGCCCGGCGCGTGGTCACCGCCCATGGCGTCCAAAGCGATGGTCAGGCGCGGGTTCACCTCGGGAACTCCCTGGTGTCCGGTCGCGGGGCCACGGCCACGGTTAGCCGGTGATGTCGATCACCTCGCGCTCCCGGTAATAGCCGCAGGACGCGCAGACATGATGGGGCCGTTTCAGCTCACCGCAGTTCGGGCATTCGGCATACGCACTCGGCCGCAACGCGTGGTGGGACCGGCGCATGTTGCGCCGCGACTGGGTGGTCTTTTTTCTGGGGACCGCCATGGTAACACCCGTTCGTTAAAACAGTCGTCGCGCCGCGACACAGGTCGTGCGGCGCTTTCCATACTCGCAAACCGCCGGTCGGGGCAAGCAGGATCACTCCCGGCCACGCCGCCGCAACCGGTCGAGCGTAGCGAACGGGGGGGCCGCCGCCTGCGGATTGTCGCCCGACGCCGGGTCGGCCCCGGGCGGGGCGGCGGCCGCGGTCAGGTCGTCCACGCTCACCCCGGGTGCCCGCGGGTACGGGTCGAGAGCGAGCGAAAGACACTGCGCGGTCAATTCGCCGATGTCAATGCATCCGTCGACCAGGGGCTCCGGATCGTCGTCGTCGGGCGAGAACGGGTCGAGCTCGACCACCGCGAGCCGGGTCGCGAGGCGCCGGGGCTCGACATAGCTCGCGCGGATCTCGTCGGCGACCTCGGACGCGACCGGCTCCAGGCTGACCACGCAGTGCTGAACCACCCGGGCGGTCAGCCGGCCGGTCACCCGGATCAGCCGGCCCTGATCGGTCCTGGCGATCGCCAGCGTCGCCGACAGCCGGTCGAGCGCGACCAGGCCGAGCCGTGCCGCCAGGGCCGCGGCCTCGTGCGGCTCGGCCTCGATCGTGACCTCGCGGCGCGCCGGCCCGGGCTGGCGGGTGTCGAAGACGCGGGAAAACTCGGGCGCCGGCGCGCCGCCGGCCGG
>JANQHG010000139.1 GCA_028277115.1 Azospirillaceae bacterium | reverse complement strand
CAGACATCGCAGAGATGGTCCAATGCCTGAAAAAACGCATACCGACCTCGCCACCCGCACCTAGCTTATTAGTGACGCTCGAATTGTCCAATTCCCGCTGAGCCCACACAAAGGGTCATGCCGACGCACGGCGTTGCAATCGGGCACGACGGCGACACCGCTCGCCACGCGGACTCGCCCCGACAAGCGGCGGTGCCGCGAGCTGCGCCGCCGGTGTTGGGGCGATCGGCCCGCAAACGCAACGGCAAAACGAGGGGGCGTGCCGGCCGATCGCCCCAACCTACGGGAATGGTGGACGGTTTCCTCAACCTTCGATCGCCGGAGCCAAGTTATCGGATGTGGTAGGATATGCCGCCGGCGCGATCTACAACTCCGCCACCTCGACCACCCCCGGCATGGTGCGCAGCTGGCCGCGCACGGTCGGGGTGAGGGCGTAGCTGCCCGGCAGCTCGATCTCGACCTCGCGGAGTGCCTCGGCCTCGACCACCACGGTGATCCGGCCGCGGCCGCGGTCGAGGCCGGCGATCAGCTCCTTCAGGCTCGGGACCGGGCGGGCGTCGCGGACCAGGACCGAGACGCCCTCGGCGACCGTCGCCACCACCTCCTCGAGCGGGCGGACCTCCTGGGCCGTGAGGCGCAGGTCACCCTCCTGTTGCTGGACGTCGGCGGTCACGAACACCGGGGTGCCGGTTTCCAGGAGCTCGCGGCAAGTCGCCAGGACCTCGGAGAACACCGTGACCTCGTAGACGCCGCTCGGGTCGGACAGCTGGACGAAGGCAAAGCGGTTGCCCGAGCGGGCCTTGCGCTGTTGGCGCGCGACGATGACCCCGGCCAGGCGGACCCGGTTGCCGGCGAGGCCGCGCGCCGCCTCGGCCGGCAGGTCGGCGGCGCGCACCACCTTGAGACGGGTCAGTGCGCGCTGGTAGGCGTCGAGCGGGTGGGCCGAGAGGTAAAAGCCGATCGCCTCAAACTCGTGCTTCAGGCGTTCGAGCGGGTCCCAGTCGGCGGTCTCGGGCAGCGGCGGTTCGCTGAGGCCCGTGGTCGCGCCGGACGGGCCGCCGAACAGGCTCGACTGGCCGCTGGTGCGGTCGTCGGCGGCGGCGTGGGCGTAGCGCAAAAGGGTCTCGATCGCCGCGAAGGTGCGGGCGCGGTTGGGGGCGAGGCTGTCGAGCGCGCCCGCGGCCGCCAGGGTTTCCAGCTGGCGGCGGTTGATCGTGCGCAACTCGAGCCGGCGGGCGAGGTCGAACAGGCCGGTGTAGGGGCCGTTGCGCGCGCGCTCGTCGACGATCGCCTGCATGGCGGCGCTGCCGACGCCCTTGACCGCCGCCAGGGCGTAGCGGATCGCCTGCGCGCCGTCGGGCAAGGTTTCCAGCGTGAACACGACGCCCGAGCGGTTGATGTCGGGCGGCAGCAGTTTGACCCCGAGCCGGACCAACTCCTGGCGGAACAGGTTGAGCTTGTCGGTGTTGCCGAGGTCGAGGGTCATCGACGCCGCGAGGAAGGCGACCGTGTGGTTGGCCTTCAGCCACGCCGTCTGGAACGCGACCTGGGCGTAGGCCGCGGCGTGGCCCTTGTTGAAGCCGTAGCCGGCGAACTTGGCCGCCTGGTCGAAGATCTGGTTGGCGGTGTCGGGGGAGATGCCGCGGGTCTCGGCGCCACCCACGAACTTGACCCGTTGCTTGTCCATCTCCTCTTTGATTTTCTTGCCCATGGCGCGGCGCAACAGGTCGGCCTCGCCGAGCGAGTAGCCGGCGAGCTCGCGCGCGATCCGCATGACGTCTTCCTGGTACGTCATGACGCCGAAGGTCTCGTTGAGGATCGGTTCCAGCGTCGGGTGGGCGTAGCTCGGGGCCTCGCGGCCGTGCTTGCACGCGATGTAGACCGGGATGCTGTCCATCGGCCCCGGACGGTAGAGCGCGACCAGCGCGATCAGGTCCTCGATCCGGTCGGGCTTCATTTTGCGCAGAAGATCGCGCATGCCCGAACTTTCCAGCTGGAAGATCCCGGTGGACTCGCCGCGGCCGAGCATCTCGTATGTTATCGGGTTGTCGAACGGCACCTCGGCGGCGCGGATGCGGGCGTCGCCCTCGCGGCCCTCGGCGGCGTTGATCAGGTCCTCGGACTTGGCGATCACCGTCAGGGTCTTGAGCCCGAGGAAGTCGAATTTAACCAGGCCGGCCTGTTCGACGAACTTCATGTTGAACTGGGTGACCGGCATGTCCGAGCGCGGGTCGCGGTAGAGCGGCAACAGCTCGTCCAGCGGCCGGTCGCCGATCACCACCCCCGCCGCGTGGGTCGAGGCGTGGCGGTACAGGCCCTCGAGTTTCAGCGCGATGTCGATCAGGCGCGCGATCGCCTCGTCCTCGTCGCGCTTTTGCTGCAAGAGTGGCTCGTCGACCAGCGCTTGCTTGAGGGTTATGGGCTGCGCCGGGTTGTTCGGCACCATTTTGCACAGCTTGTCGACCAGGCCGAACGGCAGCTGCAACACCCGGCCGACATCGCGCAACACCGCGCGCGCCTGGAGCTTTCCGAAGGTGATGATCTGGGCGACCCGGTCGTGGCCGTACTTGTCCTGGACGTAGTGGATGACCTCGTCGCGTCGTTCCTGGCAGAAGTCGATGTCGAAGTCGGGCATCGACACGCGTTCCGGGTTGAGGAAGCGTTCGAACACCAGGTTGAAGCGCAACGGGTCCAAACTGGTGATGTCCATCGCCCAGGCGACGATCGAGGTCGCGCCCGAGCCGCGCACGCCGACCGGGATGTTCTGGGCGCGCGTCCATTTCATGAAGTCGGAGACGATCAGGAAATAGCCGGGAAAGCCCATCTTGATGATCACGCCGAGCTCGTAGTCCAGGCGGTCCCAATAGGGCTTGGCCTGCTCGGCGCGCTGGTCGGGCGGCAGGTCGGGCGGCAGGATTTGGGCGAGCCGGCGCTCCAGGCCGTCTGCCGCCTGCGCGCGCAGTTCGTCGTCCTCGCTGCGGCCCTCGGTGGTGCCGTAGGCGGGCAGGATCGGTTTGATCGGCTTTAACAGGAACGAACAGCGCTGGGCGATCACCAGAGTGTTGTCGACCGCTTCGGGCAGGTCGGCGAACAGCTGGCGCATCTCGGCCGGTGATTTGAAAGAGTGGTCGGGCGAGACCCGGCGGCGATCGGTTTCGGTGACATAGCGGCCCTCGGCGATGCACAGCAGGGCATCGTGGGCGTCGTACATGTCGGCGTCGGGAAAGAAACAGTCGTTGGTCGCGACCAGCGGCAGGTCGTGGGCGTCGGCGAGTTCGATCAGGGCCGGTTCGATCCGGGCCTCGAGCGCGCCCTGATCGCCCGCGTGGCGCATCAGCTCGACATAAAGCCGGCCCGGGAACAGGGCGGCGAGGCGGGCGAGGGCGCGCTCGGCGGCGTCGCGGTGGTCGTGGGCGAGCGCGCGGCCGACCGGGCCGGCCGGGCCGCCGGTCAGCGCGATCAGGCCGTCGGTGTGGCCCTCGACGGCGGCGAGGTCGATCTGGGGCTCGGTGGTGGCGTCGCTTTCAAGGTAGGCGCGGCTGACCAGCTTGATCAGGTTGCGGTAGCCGCGGTCGGTTTGGGCGAGCAGGACCAACTGGTCGGGCGGCGTGGCGCGGGTCGGGTTGGGGTCGGCCTGGTCTTCGTGGTGGGTGAGGTTGATCTGGCAGCCGATGATCGGCTGGACCCCGCCCGAGGCGGCGGCAAGCGCGAACTCCATGGCGCCGAACAGGTTGCCGGTGTCGGTGATGGCGACCGCCGGCATTGCGTGGTCCTGGCAGAGCTTGACCAGCTCTTTGACCTTGATCGCGCCCTCGGACAACGAGTAGGCCGAGTGGACGCGCAGGTGGACGAAGTCGGCGTGCGGCATGGCGGGACCCGCTGCTGGTCGCGTACGCACCAAGCGTGCCATTTCGGCGCGGTCGGCTCAAGGGGTTGTGGTTGCCGCTTTTGGGGCCCCATTTTATGGGGTGGAGCCGGCGCCCGGTGCGACGGTTTTGGGGGTTTCACCCCCGACCAGGGGTTGCCCCTGGACCCCATGAGTTAAGTCGGGGTCCAGGGGGGCGTGCCCCCTGGCGGGGGTGTCGGGGGCAGCGCCCCTGACAACGGCCGCAAGGCCGCATTCGGCGTCGAATGCTGGTGAGAGCCTCCGACCTTGCACCAACGTCAACGCTGCCCTGCGGCAGCCGGGTAACGACCACTGGCCGATTTGGATATCACGATGGCGGCCCTATGTATGGCCACGGCAGGACCGCGGCGCGGGGGTTAAGAAGTGTTGAACGATTATAGAAATGCGCGTGTCGCGCTGGTTTTCGGTGTGCTCGTCGCCTTTGGGGCGGGGGCCGCGGCGGCGCAGGAGCGGGCGGCGGTGGTCGGGGTCGATGCCGTCCGGGTCGAACCTTTGACCCAGACCTTTCCAGTGATCGGCCGGGTGGTGTCGCGCCAACGCGGCGTGGTCGCCGCCCGGGTGGCTGGTCCTTTGGTCGAGATGCTGGTCGAGGTCGGCGACCGGGTGGCGGCCGGCGACGTGATCGCCCGGCTGGATCGGCGGCGGTTGTCGCTGGCGGTCGATCTGCGCGAGACCGAGCTGCGCGAGGCGGAGGCCAATCGCCGCACGCTCGAGGCCAGTCTGGCGCTCGCGGCCCAGACTTTGGCGCGGTTGCGGGGTCTGCGCGGTTCCGCGAGCTTTTCCAAGGCGCGGTTCGACGACGCCGAGCAGGAGATGGCGCGGGCGCGGGCCATCTTGACCGAAGCGGGCGCGCGCCTGGACCGCGCCCAGGTCCAGCTCGACCTTGCGCGCTATGATCTGGAGCAGGCGACCGTGGTCGCGCCCTATGCCGGGGTGGTCAACCGCCGGCACACCGAGGCCGGCGCGTATCTGTCGGTCGGCGCACCGGTGGTCGATCTGGTCGACGACCGTGCGCTGGAGCTGGAGGCCGACGTGCCGACCGACCGGCTGATCGGCCTGGTGCCGGGCCGGGCGGTCGAGGCCGAGCTCGACGACGGCACCCGCCACCGCGCGGTGGTTAGGGCCCAGCTGCCCGAGGAAAACCCGATGACCCGCACGCGCGCGCTTCGCTTTTCGGCGACGTGGGGCGAGACGCGCAAGCCGCTGGCGGCGAACCAGAGCGCGACCTTGATGATCCCGCTCGGCGCGTTGCGCGAAGTCACGACGGTTCATAAGGATGCGGTGATCAACAGCCCGCGCGGGTCGATCGTCTACCTGGTCGAGGACGGGGCGGCGGCGCTGCGCCCCGTGCGGTTGGGCGAGGCGGTCGGCGGCCGGTTCGAGGTGGCGGACGGGCTTGCCCCCGGCGACCTGACGGTGATCCGCGGCAACGAACGGCTGCGCCCGGGTCAGCCGGTGCGACCGCAGGCCGGCGCGCCGGCGGTCGCCGATGCCGCGGCGACGCCGACGAGGGAGACCAACTGAGATGAATCCGATCCGGGCCGCGATCGACCGGCCGGTGGCGGTGGTCGCCGGCGTGTTGATGATCGTCATGTTCGGCGCGATCGCGCTTGCGTCGATCCCGATCCAGCTGGCGCCCGACGTCAACCGGCCGGTGATCACGGTGGAGACCGAGTGGTTCGGCGCCGCGCCGGCCGAGGTCGAGCGCGAGATCATCAACCGCCAGGAAGAGGTGTTGCGCGGGCTCGAGGGGCTCGAGGAAATGACCAGCCGGGCCCGCACCGGTGAGGCCGAGATCGAGCTCGAGTTCTCGGTGTCGCAGAACATGGACCGGGCGCTGTTGCTGGTCGCCAACCGGCTTGACCGGGTGTCGGGCTATCCGGACGAGGCCGACGAGCCGACCTTGAGCACCGCGGGGTCCGAGGACCAACCGATCGCGTGGTTCGTGATCAAGCGGATGGCTGGCAACGAGCGGCCGATCTGGGCCAACGGCGACTTTATCGAAGACGTGGTGCGCGACGCGATCGAGCGGGTGCCCGGGGTCAGCCGGACCAACGTGTACGGTGCGGTCGAGCGCGAGCTCCAGGTGGTGATCGATCCCGAACGGATGGCGCGGTACCGGCTGACCGTGACCGACATCGTGCAGTCGCTGCGCGCGGCCAATGCGTCGGTCAGCGCCGGCGACGTCGAGGAGGGCAAGCGGCGCTACGTGGTCCGGGTCGAGGGCGATCTCGAGACGGTCGAGCGGACCGCCGCGGTGGTGGTGCGCAGCGACGAGGACGCGGCGACCGGCCGGCTCGGCCGGGTCACGGTCGCCGACATCGCCGAGGTCCGGGTCGGCTACAAGGAGCCGCAGGCGCGGTTGCGCCATCTGGGCGAGCCGATGATCGCGATGAACGCGGTGCGCGAGACCGGCGCCAACGTGATCGAGACCATGGAGGGCATTCGGGGCGCGGTCGCCGAGCTCAACCGCACCCAGATGCCGGGTCAGCAGCTGACGATCACCCAGGTCTACGACGAGACGACCTATATCAAGTCGTCGATCGACCTGGTCCAGAGCAACATCATGGTCGGCGGCACGCTGGCGGCGATCATCTTGCTGCTGTTCCTGCGCTCGGCGCGCGCGACTTTGGTGGTGTCGATCGCGATCCCGGTCTCGGTGGTCGGGACCTTCGTCGCGATGGCGGCGTTCGGGCGGTCGCTCAACGTGGTGTCGCTGGCCGGGATCGCGTTTGCGGTCGGCATGGTGGTCGATGCCGCGATCGTGGTGCTCGAGAACATCTATCGCCTGCGCCAAGAGGGCGTGCCGGCGCGCGAGGCGGCCTATCGCGGTGCCTCTCAGGTTTGGGGCGCGGTGTTGGTGTCGGCGTTGACCACGGTGATGGCGTTCATCCCGATCCTGATCACCGATCTCGAGGTCGGACAGCTGTTCCGCGACATCGCGGTGGCGATTTCGGTGTCGGTGTTGTTGTCGTTGCTGGTCGCGGTGACCTTGATCCCGGCGTTGTCGGCGCGGCTGCTCGGCGGGCGCACCGGCGAGGCGGCGGGCCGGGTCGCGGTGCCGGGGGTGGATCAGTTTGCCGGCGGGTTTGCCCGTGGGGTGATCGGGCTGACCCGGGTCAACGTGCGCCGGCGCAGCCTCGGGCTTTTGATGGTGCTGGCGGTGACCTCGACCGCGGCGATCTGCACCTGGGTGTTCCTGCCCAAGCTTGAGTATTTGCCCGAGGGCAACCGCAACTTCGTGTTCGGGATCATCCTGCCGCCGCCCGGTTACAACCTGGACACCGCCGAGGGGATCGCCGAACGGGTCGAGACGGCGGTGCGGCCGTTGTGGATTTCGGAGACCGGGCCTGAGGAGGTCGCGGGCGCGCCGCCGAAGATTGAGCATTTCTTCTTCGTCGCGCTGAACAGCCGGAGTTTCCTCGGCGCCGCCTCGGCCGACCCGACCCGCGCGGCCGAACTGATCCCGGTGTTGCGCGGGCCGGTGTTCAGCGAGCCCGGCACCTTCGGCTTCGTGACCCAGCCGTCGATCTTCGGCCGGGGGATCGGCGGCGGTCGCTCGGTCAATGTCGACATCATGGGCAACGATCTCGAGCAGGTGCTGGGTGTGGCGCTGCGCGCGACCGGCCGGGTGACCCAGCTGTTGCCGGCCGACCAGGGCCACCAGTTCCGCCCGATCCCGGGGCTCGAATTGGGCGCGCCCGAGGTCCGGGTCTACCCCGACCCGGTCCGGCTGGCCGACAACGGCTTGTCGGCTCGGGAGTTGGGCGACACGGTCGACACCTTCAACGACGGTTTGCGGGTGGCCGAGATCACGCACGAGGGCAAGCGGGTCGATCTGACCCTGCGCGGCCCGATCGACCGGGTGACCGAGACCCAGGGGATTGCGGCGTTGCCGGTGGTGACGCGGTCGGGGACGATTCTGCCGGCGGGGTCGCTGGCCCAGGTGGTGGTGACCGCGGGGCCGACCGAGATTCAGCACAAGGAGCGCCTTCGCACGGTGACGCTCGAGGTGCGGCCGGCCCCGGGGATGGCGCTCGAGGCGGCGATGGAGCTGCTCGAGACCGAGGTCCTGGCGCCGTTGCGTGCCGAGGGCCTGCCGCCGGGGGTTCGGATGCAGTTGTCGGGCACGGCGGACAAGCTGACCGAGACCTGGGATTCGCTGGTGGTCGATCTCGCGCTGGCGGTTGCGATCGTTTACCTGGTGATGGCGGTGTTGTTCGAGAGCTTTTGGTACCCGCTGATCATCCTGTTCTCGGTGCCGGTGGCGGCGGCCGGCGGCATCGCCGGGCTGGCGTTGTTGAACCTGTGGGTTCAGCAGCCGCTCGACATGTTGACGATGCTGGGCTTCGTGATCTTGATCGGGATCGTGGTCAACAACGCGATCCTGCTGGTCGACCAGGCGGTCCAGCAGGTGCGCCAGTTTGGTCTGACCGTGGTCGATGCGATCCGCGAGGCGACCCGCAACCGGATCCGGCCGATCTTCATGTCCACTTTGACCAGCCTGTTCGGGATGATGCCGCTGGTGCTGTTCCCGGGCGCGGGATCGGAGCTGTACCGCGGTCTTGGTTCGGTGGTGGTCGGCGGTTTGGCGTTGTCGTCTTTGTTGGTGTTGACGCTGATCCCGCCGCTGCTTGGTCTGGTGATGCCGCTGATCGAGTCGGCACCGCGCCGCCGGACGGCGGATGACGCCGACGAGGCGGGGGTTCCGGGCGCAGTGCCGCAGCCGGCAGAATAACAAGCGGGTTCCAAGGGTCTTGCGACCC
>JANQHG010000093.1 GCA_028277115.1 Azospirillaceae bacterium | reverse complement strand
ATGGTCAGGATTTGCGCCGGAAAGCTGTACGACTAAATGACTGGTACACCGCGGCGGACCGACGCAACATGATGTTACTTCCGCCGCGGTGTACTAGTGTTCTGACGGAAACGGTTGGGACCCGACCGCTTCCGTCAGAACACCAGCGTATTCATGCTGTCGTGTGCCGACCGGCCAATCGGATCGAGGAACGATCCGATTGACCCGGCACACCAGGATGGCGAAGTACGGGTGGGCACGCAAGGCCGGTCGGGCGCGGCAACCGCGCGACCCCGCGGTGATCGCCGAACAGAGCGATGATCCCAAGGACAGAGGTCCCAAGGACAGAGGATCCAAATCTCAGTCGATCGGTCATCAATCGATAGGCCAAATGCCATGAGGGTCGAGACCACGGAGCGCGACGCCGCCCCTGCTCCGTCGCGGGCGGAAACCGCGCGCCTCCACACCCGGTTCACCGAATTTCTGTGTGTGACGATCGGCGGTGCCGCGCACCATCCGCTCGACTGGTCGGTCGGCGGTTTCGCTCTGCCGGCGGCGGCGCTGACCACCCTTGGACCGGAAACCCTCGATGGCGATCGTGTCCCGGTCCGGCTCGCGTTCGATCTTGGGGCGTTTGTTGTGACCACCGAGGTCACCGCAGAGCTCGTGGTCAAGAGCGAGGACCGTCTTGGGTTCCGCTTCCGTCAGCTGCCCGAATCGAAGTCGGCATTGCTGCGTGCGATCGCCTTTCTGGTCGTCTCCGGACGCGGAGCAACCCCGGAGCAGGTGTTGTTCGGCGGCGGATCGGCCCAGGCAGACGCGGGCCGGCCGGCTGGTTCGCCCCGGCACCGATCGATCGGGCTCTCGGCCCGGGTCGTGGGACGACTCCTGATCGTGGTGATCGGGCTCGGGTTGATCGCCGGCGCGGGAGCCGCCGCCCATCTCTTGCGGACCAAACCGACGATCAGCCGGTTTGCCGCCGTCGCCGCGGTCGCCGAGCGGGTTGCGGTCCCGGTTGCCGGCATCGTCGAGGAGGTCCGGGTCCAACGCGGCCAACCGGTCACGGTCGGAACGCCGTTGCTGACCGTCCGCGCCGCGACCGGCGAGGCCGCGGTGGTTGCCAGCCCTTGTCCTTGCCGGGTCCACGCGCGCGCGCTCGAGACGGGAGCGACCGTCGTCGCGGGCACCCCCGCGATCACCCTCGTGCGATTGGATCGGCCGGACACGATCGTGATCGTGGCGGTGGTGAGCCCCGCAATCGCCGAGCGTCTGCGCCCCGGCGACACGGCGCTGACACGGGTCGCCGGCCTCGCGACGCCGATCGCCGGGCGGGTGGCCGATCCGGCCAGGCGCCCCGCCGACCTGGCCGGCCTCCCGGACGCCCTGTCCACCGGGCGAGACGCGCGCACGGTCGTTGTGCAGCCCGCGGCCCCGCTGCCCGCCGAGGCGATCGGGGCCCCCGCCTCGGTCCGTTTCGAGGTGCGGATGTGAGCGGGGTCGGGCACAGAGCCCCTGTGGCCGGTGTGGCCGGCCGCAGAGAGGGCTGCCTGGCTGGGGCCAAAAGCCCGTATACCAAGAAAGGAGGCGGTCTCCCATCCCGGGGGCCGCCCTTAACGCCGTCGCGAAGGACAGGCCGGTATGAGCACAACCGACGCGCCTATCCTGGTTACCGGAGCGACCGGGTTCATCGGCTCGGCGGTCGTCGCCGGATTGGCCGATGCCGGGGCCGTGGTCCGGGCCAGCGGACGGCGGCGACCGTCGGCGCGTGACGTGTCGGGCCGGCCCCTGCCCGCCGACCGGGTGGACCGCGTGGTGGCCGACGTGTGCGATGCGCTGGGCCTTCGGGCCGCCATGCGTGGATGTCGCGCCGTCGTCCACTGCGCGGCGGGGGACGGCCGCGACACCGTCGTGGGTACGCGTACGGTGCTGGAGGCCGCGGCCGCCCCCAACCCGGTTCCCGTCGTTCACCTGTCGTCGATCGCCGTCTACGGCGGCCGGCGCGGATCGGTGCCTGAGACCACACCGCTGCCCCGGTCCGGGCTCGGGGGGTACGCGCGGGCGAAGATCGCCGCAGAACAGGCGTGCTGGCAATCTGCACAAGACGGCGGACGCGTGACCGTGCTGCGACCCTCGATCGTGTACGGACCCGGAAGCCGGTTGTGGATCGAGAAGATGGCGCACCGGCTCAAGGCGAACGTCTGGGGCCGGTTCGACCGCGTCGGCACCGGGACCTGCAATCTCGTCTACGTCGATGACGTCGTGCAGGCGATCCGGCTGTCCCTCGAACATCCGGAACACGCCGGCCGCGCGTTCAACGTCAACGGTCCCGAATCACCAACCTGGAACGACTTCTTCGAACGGCTCAACGCGGCGCTCGGACGCCCGCCGGTGCGACAAATCGGACCGGTTGCGCTGGCCGGCCGGGTCCTGGCGAGCCTGCCGGCAAAGGTTGTCGCCCGGGCGATCCCGCACCTCCGCCCCCGGTTGGGGGCCGCCCTGCTGGCGCCGGCTCCGGGCGAACTCACGCTGTTTCGGCTGACCGCGACCTACCCGATCGCGGCCGCGCGCGAGCACCTTGGGTACGCGCCGCGGGTCGGGGTTGACGACGGTCTCGCCCGGAGCGTCGCGTGGCTCCGGTCGATCGGGCTGAACGGTGAAGAATGAAGAACAGGGCGGCGCCGAGCCGGAACCGCCGCCCGGTTTGCCCGCGCGTGCCGGGCGCGGCCGCATGTCGCGGCGCGCGGCCGACCACGACCGACCCGGCCAACATCCTTGACGTGCTGCGATGATCACAGACGACGAACACCGGGCGACGGGCGGTCGGCCGACGATGTTGGACAGTCTCGAGGTCCCGGGCGATCGGGCCGGGGACAGCCGGAACGGACCGGTCACCGTTCGCTTTGCCGGGTCGGCGCGGCGATGACGGCGCCGGGCTCGCCTGACGGAAAGGTATCGGGCGGCGAGTTGTCCTGCGACCGGGAAGACGGGCCGCTTTTCCTCGCCTTCGTCATCTGTACCTACAACCGCCCGGACCTTCTGGTCCGAACCGTGCGCTCGTGTTTGGGCCAGACCAATCGCAGCGCTGTGACCTACGAAGTGGTCGTGGTCGATAACAGCGACGACGGTTCGGCGCGCGGCCTCGTCGAGGGCCTCGCCGCCACGGCCACAGTTCCCTTGCGCTATGTCCAGGCGCACCCGCCCAACATCTCCGTGGCGCGCAATAGGGGGATCGCCGCGACGGCCAGTCGGTACGTCGCCTTTTGCGACGATGACGAGGCGATTGGTCCGGACTGGCTGGACGTGGTGGCCGCGGCGATTCAACGTTACGATGCGGACGGCTATTTCGGTGCCCGTGTCCCGGTGATCGCCGATCTGGCTCCGGAGCCGTACGGCGCGACGGAGCCGACCCACCAAAGGCCGACCCCGGCGCCGCCGGCGGACCCTGGCCGGGTCAACCTCGCGTGGGCGCTCAAGGTCTACTCCCGCGATCTGGGCAGGCCGACCGGGACGCCCATCGTCATGTTCGGGCGGGGCAAGGCGCGGGCGATGGTGGTCGGGACCGCCAACAGCGTCATGAAGCGGGCGACCTGCTTGACCGATCCCGACCCCTTCGACCTCACCTTCGGCGACTGCGGCGGAGAAGACTATGAGCTGTTCTGCCGCCTCGAGCGGCGTGGCTGCCGGTTCGTCTGGTGTGCGGAGGCGGTGTCGCGCGAAATCGTTCCGGCCAGTCGCCTGGACGCCGATTATCTCGCTCTGCGAATGTTCAGCGGCGCCCAGGTGTTCGTGGCGGCGATCGTGAAAAACAGTCCGCATCCGCGTCTGACCGAGGCGAACCTGGTCGCCCGGGGGCTGCTCCAGTCGGTCTTTTGGGGCTGCGCCTATCTTTTGTGCCGGCTCGTGGCACCGCAGCGCAGCCGGTCCGTTCGCCCGCGCGTGATGCTGGGCCTGGGGAAGGTGATCTGGCGCAGCAAGCTTCGTCTTTATCGGCTCGAGGAGCGGGGCGAGGCGCAGCCCAGCTTCGCCCTTCTCACCGGGCGGCGGCGCGGGCCCTGAGGGCCGCGAAAATCTCTTCGCGTTCGTCGGGTGGCAACCCGAGGGTCGACTGGAGGTCGGCGCCCAGGTGGTGCGACCGCAGAGCGTTCAGATAGGCGGCGCGTCCGGCCGAGCTGGCGAGATCGAAGCCCCAGCTACTCAGGCACAAGGACTGTGTCGCAAAATAGTGGGCATCGTGATCTGCACCGAAATGCTCAACGAAAACGCCGTAGAGGATGTATTCCGAGAAGTGCCAACGGCGCCCGATCGCGATCTGCCAGTCGCGACCGGATCGCTCGGCGATGTGGTCGAGCATCCGCCGAACCGTCTCCCGGCGCCAAGTCGTCAGAGAGGCAATGTAGTCGCAGCCGAAGAAACGGCGTTGCGGCACCCCCAGCAGCGCGGCGGCGGTTCGGTGCCAGCGCCAGTGCGGCTCGCGTTCGGTCGCCCCCGGATCGTGGTACAGACGGGTCCGACCGTCGGCGTCGATCAGGGCGCTCGGGTCGAACGGCCGGATCAACACGGTGTCGCTGTCGGCATGCAGGGTCACGTCGAACGGCGCGGTCGCTGCGGCGGCCAGCTTAAGGATCTGTTGCGCGACCCAGCCCCGGATCGGGGGCGTATACGGCGAGACGAAAACGTTGCGGCGCGGCAGCAGCAGCCGCCGCCGCCAAGCCGGGGGCGGCATCGGTACGCGGTGGAGATGGCCCGGCAGGAAGTCCTCCTCAGCGAGGATGGTGCGTCCGGCGCCACTCAGCGCGGCACGGAACAGCGCCAGATCTTGCCGCGGAACCAGGAGCCAATGCGGATGATCCGGACCGGCAAAGGTGTCGATGCTTCGGCACAGGGTTCGACACAGCGGGAAATCGCCGGCGAACGAGCACGTCAGGATGCCGATCTGCTTCGGCGGGCCTGTGGGGGCGCGGTCGGCCCGGCCTTCGGTGCCGGGACTGTCACCTTGGATCAGATCGGGGGTGCTCCGACTAGCGCTCATGGTTCGGCCCACGGCATCGCAGCAATGGGGGAAAAGGTCGAAGCCACGCGATAGGGCGCGCCCGCGGGTTGCGGATGCTGCAAGGCGACCGTCACCTCGGTGACATGCACCGCGAAGTCGGTCGACAAGCGGCACGGGCGCGCGTCCCGCAGGGCCTCGGCCTGCTCGGCGATCCCGCGGGCGAAGTCCATGCGTGGGCCGCGCAGCCGTCGCGGCCCGGGCGGGCGCCGCACCAGGGGCACCGAGCGCCCGGGCAAGTAACCGAACGACCGTTCCAACCAACGGGTCAAGCGGCGGCTGCCATGGCGGTAAAGACGCACTGGGGCCCCATAGTCCCAGCACTCCTCCACCCCCAAAATCCCCTCGTCGCCGATCACCCGCAACCGATGATCGTAAGGCGCCACCACGCTGCAGGTCAGCCGGGCCACGACCCCGGACGCGAAGGTCAGGCAGCCGACCGCGAAATCCGGCGCCATGTCCGAGATTGGCGGGTCCGTTCCCTTGTCGGGGACAACGCAGGCAGAAAAGCTCAGAACCTCTTGAACGGGACCGAAGAAAGCACACAGCCACGTCAGGTAATAGCCGGCGTGCTCCATCGTGCACCCGGTCCGGAATTCGCTGCGCGCCGGCCAGCGCGCCCCGGATTCGCTGACCCACGAGCGGTAGGCGGTGCGATGAATCATGCCGTCGTCGAGGTTGGCATAAACCAGCCGGACCCGACCGATCAGCCCGCGCCGGATCGCCGCCCACAAGGTCTGGGCGGTCTCGCCAAGCAGACTGCAAGGCGCGGCAGACAGGGACAGGCCACGCGCCTTTGCGGTGGCAGCAAGTGCCGCCGCGTCCGAAACCGTGGTGGCGAGCGGCTTTTCCGAATAGACATGCTTGCCGGCCAACAGCGCCGCTTCGCTGACGGTCCGGTGACTGGCGGGGTCGGTGAGGTTCGCCACCACCTGCACGCGGGGATCGTCCAGGAGCTCGTCCAGGGAGCGGTAGGTCGGCGCCCCGAAAGTGGCGCTGAAGGCGGCCAAACGAGTCGGGTCGCGGTCGAAGACGCCGGTCACGGCGAGGTGAGGCCGATACCCCTGCAAGCAGTGCCAGTAATAGTCGGCCACCCAGCCACACCCGACGAGGGCGACGCCGACGGACGCCGGTTCGGTCATGGCCCGCCTGTCTCGGTCCGCCGCCGTGCGGCGACGGAAACCCCGTGCGGTCTATACCGCAACCGCAAGGGTGGGGTCCAGGCTCATTCGGTTTCCCGTCGAACGCGATGGACCGCGGTTCGCCGCGAAGTGTTCACGACACCCGACAGGCTTGAAGCCGAGGCGTCTGTGGACGGTTGAGAACGGCCGAAAGATCATGTTCTTTTTTTGTTCTGCGGCCCCGGTCGGCCACCGAGACCCGAATCGCGATGCAAGGGTCGGTGGGTCGCTTGACACGAACGCGCAGCAGGCAGTATTATTCAATTAGCGGGTAACGAGCCAACTCGTAACATTCCAGCAACCACGCTGCCAGCGATGCCGCTTTCCAGACTCTTTTTCAGATGGCTGGTTGTGGGTTTTAGTCTGTTTCTGTTGGGCTGTACCAAGCCACTCGACCCGGTTCCGCGAAATCCCGAGCGTTTCCTTGTCCCCCCGCCACAAACCGCACTTGCCTATCGGCTACAACCGGGCGACGAGGTCGATGTTCGGCTGACCTATAACCCGGAGTTCTCCGAGCGCGTCACCGTGGCCCCGGACGGTACCATCCAACTCGCATTGATCGGGACTGTCGAGGCGGCCGGGCGAACCGCCGCGGAGATGACGACGGTTCTGACGCAACGCTACGCGCAGGAACTGAGGCACCCGGACTTGACCGTGATCACCCGCTCATTTGCCAGCAACATCATCTTTGTCGGCGGCGAAGTTGCCAGAGGTGGTACCATCCCGCTGATCCCGGGTATGACTGTGATCCACGCCCTGCTGGCCGCCGGCGGGCCGTTGGACAGCGCCGCGATCGACAAGCTCCTCCTGCTCCGCCCGGGTCCGGAAGGGAGCGCGGCGTTGCGTGTTTACAACCTTCGTGACGTCTTGGAAGGACGAACGGCGCTCGATGAAATACTCCTTGATCGTCTCGACGTCGTCTTCGTGCCGCGTTCCAATATCGCAGAGATGAATCTGTGGGTCGAACAATATGTCAACCGACTACTTCCGTTTAATCGTTCACTCAACCTCTCATTCTCCAAGGAACTTGGAGCCGCGGTCGGGCAGTGATTAGGGTTGTTCATGCGGAATGACGCCGTCAATCGCGAAGTCGGGCGACCACTGCCGCCCATTCCGGATCTCGCGGCAGCGACCACGGTCGACGCGGCGAACCGGGCTGGTCCGGTGCCGAAAGTCAGTGTGGTGATCCCGACGCTCAGGCGGCCCGAACCGCTCGCGCGGGCGCTGGCCAGCGCGGTCAACCAGGTCGGGTTGGCACCCGACGAGGTCGAGATCGTGGTGATCGACAACGCGCCGGACCGCGGCGCCCGTGCGCAGGTCGCGGACGTGACCGCCCGGGCGGCGGTTGCGGTGCACTACGTCCATCAGCCGGTGCTGGGTGTTGCGAGCGCCCGCAACGCCGGGGTCGCGGCGACCCGGGCGCCGTTGGTCGCCTTCCTCGACGACGACGAGGAGGCG
>JANQHG010000211.1 GCA_028277115.1 Azospirillaceae bacterium | reverse complement strand
GCCAAGCCATCCTGCGCTTGGCCTCCGCGCCAAGTGGCTAGCAGCCACCCCCTCTTCACCCCCCGACCCCGCCCCTTCAGTCGTGCCGCAAAAATCGCGGCAGCGCAGGCGCTTACCCGAATTCAGGCAGCCGGACTCGTCGTTCCATAAGAGACGAACTCTAAGACTCGCCAAACGTGCACCACCCTCATCTGCGTTCCTCATAAACCGCCCACGCGACCCCAAAACGGCCGAGCGCACCCCTATCCCACCGGACCCCCAGTGGGGTGATCGGGGATCCTGGGCGGCGCCCGTACTTGACAGACTTCGCCCGGGTTGTCACCACCGTCGCCGCACCCGGGCAGAGTCGATCGGCGGCCCCGCGGCAGGCCTGCCACCCCCGCGGCCGATCTGATCGGGTGGGCGTGGTTTCCCCTTCCCGCCCTGTAGGCACAATGCTAAATGATTCGTTCGGCGTACAACCCATGTTGGGCGGCGGTGTCGGCGCCGCAACGCCCTGCACCTGAATTTGCACGCCGGGACAAGGGGATGGACCGGAGACTTGATCGACGACCGTGCCCTCGGGCATGACGGGTGGCCATGCGCAGCGCCGCGGCCTTGAAACGTGGGGATCGAGAGAATATGCAGATTCTTCTGGCCGACGATCACGCGCTTTTCAGGTCCGGTATCCGTTTGGTGCTGGCCGAACTCGATCCGTCGATGGTGGTCACCGAAGCCGGGACCCATGACGAGGCGATCGCGGCGCTCAGAGCGCAAAAGGTCGATCTCATCCTGACCGACCTCGTGATGCCCGGAATGCGCCAGGACACCGGGATCGCCGAATACAAATCCCTGTGCCCGGACGTGCCGATCATCGTGGTCTCGATGCTCGACAGCGCGAGCGACATCCGCCGCGCGGTCGATGCCGGGGCGACCGGCTTCATCCCGAAGTCCTCGACGCCCAAGATCATGATGGAGGCGATCAAGCTGGTGCTTGCCGGCGGCATCTATCTGCCGCCGTCGGTGCTGGTCGCCGAACAGGCCGGCGAGCCCGCCAGCGAACCCAAGGCAACGCCGCCGGTGCGCCAGTTGACCGAACGCCAGCGCGACGTGCTCGGCGAGCTCGCGCTCGGCAAGTCGAACAAGGAAATCGCGCAATCGCTCAATCTGTCGGAAGCGACGGTCAAGGTCCACGTCGCGGCGATCATGCGCGTGCTCGACGTACGCAACCGCACCCAGGCGGTGATGGCGGCGGCGCAGTTCGGGTTGCTGCCGCCGACCTGAGGCGCGGGGACCGTTCCGAGGTTTTGGGGGCCGGCGCCCCCAAGGTCAGGGGGGTGCCCCCCTTCCCTTCGCAGGGGTCGAGGGGGCAGCGCCCCCCGGACGGCCGACAGGCCGAAGGGCGGTGCCGCGGGTCTGGAGGCGACGCCGCGACCGGTCGAGTTTGAAAGCCGATCCCGGTCACGCGTTGCGCCGCAAATCCAACGTCACCGGGAAATCGGGGTGACGGGCGTCGGCCGGCACCGTGATCGGGCCGGGCGTGTGCCCGAACGGCTCGAAGCGGGCGCGGCGGCGCGATTCCGCCTCGGCGGCGTTGACCGGAAAGGTGTCGAAGGCGCGGCCGCCCGGGTGGGCGACATGGTAGGTGCAGCCGCCGATCGACCGCCCCGCCCAATCGTCGACCAGGTCCACCACCAGCGGCGTGTGCACCGGGATGGTCGGGTGCAGGCAGTGCGGCGGTTGCCAGGCGCGGTAGCGCACGCCGCCGACCGCCTCGCCGTCGGCGCCGGTCGGGTGCAACGGCACCGGTCGCCCGTTGCACACCACCCGGTAGCGCTCGCCGTCCAGGCCGCGCACCAGCACCTGCAGCCGCTCGACCGAGCTGTCGACATAGCGCACCGGCCCGCCCGTCCCCGGCTCCTCGCCCATCACGTGCCACGGCTCGAGCGCCTGGCGCAGCTCGATCGCGATGCCGTGGTGCTCGACCTGGCCGAGCACCGGACAGCGGAAATCGATGTGCGGGGTGAACCAGGCCGGATCGAAGGCAAAGCCGTGCACCGCGAGGTCGGCCAGGACGTCTTGGAAGTCCCGGACCAGGACGGCCGGCAGCATGAAGCGGTCGAACAGCTCGGTGCCCCAGCGGACCAGGCGGCCGCGCCACGGCGACGCCCAGAACCGGGCGACCAGGGCGCGCACCAGCAGCTGCTGAACCAGGCTCATCTGGGCGTGCGGCGGCATCTCGAACGCGCGCAGCTCGATCAGGCCGAGCCGGCCCTGCGCCGTCTCCGGGGCATAGAGCTTGTCGATGCAGACCTCGGCGCGGTGGGTGTTGCCCTGGAGATCGGTCAAGAGGTGGCGCAGGATGCGGTCGATCAGCCACGGCGGCACCGGGCCGCCGCCGGCCGCCGCCTCGTCGATCTTGGCGAACGCGATCTCGAGCTCGTAGAGCGTGTCGTGGCGCGCCTCGTCGACCCGCGGCGCCTGGCTGGTCGGGCCGATGAACAGGCCGGAGAACAGGTAGGACAGGCTCGGGTGGGCCTGCCAATAGGTGATCAGGCTGCGCAACAGGTCGGGCCGGCGCAGGAACGGGCTGTCGACCGGCCGCGGCCCCCCGAGCACCAGGTGATTGCCGCCGCCGGTGCCGGCGTGACGGCCGTCGATCAGAAACTTCTCGGTGCCGAGCCGGCTTTGGCGCGCGTCCTCAAACAGGCCGGTGGTCCGCGAGACCAATTCGGACCAGCTGTGCGACGGGTGGATGTTGACCTCGATCACCCCCGGGTCCGGGGTCACCGACAATCGGTGGAGGCGATCGTCGGGCGGCGGCGGATAGCCCTCGAAGATCACCGGCAGGCCGAGGTCGACCGCGGTCTGCTCGACCTCGGCGATCAGGGCCAGATAGTCCTCCAACGTCCCGAGCGGCGGCAGGAAGACATAGAGCCGGCCGCCGCGCGGCTCGACGCACAGCGCGGTGCGCACCACCCAGGGCGCCGAGACCCCGTGGGCGGGCCGGGCGGTCGCCGCGGCGCGCTCGGCGGCCGCCAGATTGGCCTCGGCGGCCGCGGTGGCCGCGCGGAGCGCGTCGGCGCGCGCCGCCGCCGCCTGGAGTTCGCGCGGGGTCCGGGCGTCGGGCGACAGCTGGGGTTGCGGGCGGTCGCGCGGCGGCAGCGGCGGCCGCGGTTCGAACGGGTCGCGGTCCACCGCATAGGGATAGTCGGCGGTGCGCACCCAGGGCAGCGACGGCAGCGGCAGGCGGTAGCCGATCGCGCTGTCGCCCGGGGTCAGGATCAACCGGTCGCGGCGCAGCGGCCACACGCTGGACAGCCACACCGGCCCGCTCGCCTCGTGGCGCCGCGCGATCGGCAGGGCATAGCCGACCGGCTCGCCGAGCCCGCGCTCGAACACGCGGGCGAGCCGTGCCCGCTCCTCGGCATCGTCGAGCTTGCAGTCGAGCGGGTCGACATTGGGCGGCAACAGACACTCGCGGTGGACATAGTGCCACGGGTCCTCGAACGCCGCGCGGACCAGCGCCGGGTCGATGCCGAGCCGGCTCGCCAGCGTCACCAGGAACAGCCCGGCCTCGCGCGGGCCGACGCCGTAATCGCGCGCCTCGTCGCCGAGCAGGGCCGGGTGTTCCCACACCGGCACACCGTCGCGGCGCCAAAACACGGTGAGCGCCCAGCGCGGCAGGCTCTCGCCCGGGTACCATTTGCCCTGGCCGTGGTGGACCACCCCGCCCGGCGCGTGGCGGCGCCACAGCCGGCGCACCAACTCGCCGGCAAAGCGACGCTTGGTCGGCCCGAGCGCGTCGGTGGTCCACTCCGCGCCTTCCATGTCGTCGACCGACACGAAAGTCGGCTCGCCGCCCATGGTGAGGCGAACGTCGCCGCGCGCGAGCGCGCCGTCGACCTTCGTGCCGAGCGCGTCGATCGCCGCCCATTGCGCCGCGGTGTAGGGCTTGGTCACCCGCGGCGCCTCGGCGATCCGGGCGACCGACATCTCGTGACTGAACGCGACCTCGCACGGGTCGAGCGCGCCGGTGACCGGTGCCGCGCTCGACGGCTCGGGCGTGCAGGCGAGCGGGATGTGCCCCTCGCCAGCCGCCAGGCCCGAGGTCGGGTCGAAGCCGACCCAGCCGGCACCGGGCAGATAGACCTCGGTCCAGGCGTGGAGATCGGTGAAGTCCTCGTCCGGCCTCGGCGGCCCGTCGAGCGGGCGGAGATCCGGGGTCAGCTGGATCAGATAGCCCGAGGCGAAGCGCGCGGCAAAGCCGAGATGGCGCAGCAGTTGGACCAACAGCCAAGCCATGTCGCGGCACGAGCCGCTGGCGAGCGCCAAAGTCTCCTCGCAGCTCTGGACCCCCGGTTCCGGTCGGATGACGTAGCGCAGCGCCTCGGTCAGGCGGCGGTTCTGGTCGACCAAAAAGTCGATCGTGCGCCGGGGTGTGCGGTCGGTGGCGTCGAGAAAAGCAGCGAGCGCGGGCCCGAGCGGCTCGACCTCGCGGTACGGCCGAAGCGCGCGCGCGAGCGCCGGGTCATAGTCGAACGGCCAACCGGTGGCGTCGGGTTCGAGAAAGAACTCGAACGGGTTGATCGCGGTCATGTCGACGATCAGATCGACCTCGACCTCGAACAGCCGGGTCGGGTCCGGCACCACCAGGCGCGCCAGATAGTTCGCCTGCGGGTCCTGCTGCCAGTTGATGAAATGGTCGCGCGGCGTGACCTTGAGCGAATAGCTCGAAATCGGGGTCCGACAATGCGGCGCCGGACGCAGGCGAACCAGCTGCGGCCCGAGCCGGACCGGCCGGTCATAGCGATAGCGCGTCTTGTGATTGAGTGCGACCCGGATGCCCACCGTCACCGTCTCCCGCCGCCGATCCCCAACGAGACCGGCCAAAGCATGTTTTGGACCACCCCACCGCCCCGGCGCCGGTCGGCGGGGCCGACGCGCAGCCGTGGCGCGAGTTTGGGCAACTGCCCGTTTGGTCAGCCGACCCGCGGATCGCCGCCGGCGTCCGGGTCCGGGTCGGGGTCGGCGCCGCGATCGGGTCCGTCCGGGTCGTCGACCTCGATCCGGTAGGCCTCGCCGAGCCAGCGCCCGAGGTCGATATCGGCGCAGCGTTTGGAACAAAACGGCCGCCAGCGTGCGACGGTGGCGCGGCGGCAGATCGGACAAGGCCCGCCCATGGCTCGTTAGCTCCCCTTTGCCCTGTTCGGTTCGTGATGCGGCGGTCCGGACCCGTCAAGCCCCGCGGGCCGAGGCCGCCCGGACGATCTCGGCCAGGCTGGGCCCGCGCCGGCGCCGGCTGAGCTCGATCAGGCCAAGCCGGGTGATCCCGAGCACCCGGCAGTCCTCGGGGTCGTCGGCGGTGGCCGCGCGCAACGCCACCAGCACCCGTTCGCCGTCGCTGCCGCCGCGCCGGGTCGCCGGAAAATCGGCGACGATCATCCCGCCGAGGTGGCGCAAGCGCAGCTGCCGGGCCAGTTCGGCCGCGGCCGCGAGCTCGACGTTGAGCGCGCCGCCGCCGGCGGTGACGCCCGGGTTGACGTCGACCGCGACCAGCGCCTCGGTCGGCTCGATCATCAGGTTACCGCCGCTTGGGAGCGCGACTCGCGGCCGCATCAGCGCGTCGAGTTGGCTGTCGAGGTCATGGAGGTCGAACAGGGGCGGCGGCGGTCGATGGGGGACCAATCGGTCCGACAGCCCGGGGGCGAGGGCGTCGAGACCCGCGCCGAGCCGCCCCCGCTCGCCCGCCGGCTCGACCCGCACGGTGTCGAGCGGTCGGCCGCCCCACGCGATCACCGCGCGCGCCGCCGCGTCGGGCCCGGGCGCGATCACGGCCGGCGTCCCGCCGGCCGCGGCCGCCGCCACGGCCCGGCCGCGCGCGCGCAAGGCCGCGGCCTCGGCCCGAAGTTGGTCGTCGCCGGCCGCGGCGGCGGCGGCGCGCGCGATCCAGGCGCCGCCGCCGGTCAGCGCCGCGACCCGACGGGCCAGCGCCGCGCGCGCGGCGCGATCGCCCGCGCGCGCCGACGCCGCGACCTGATCGGCCGCGAGCGGGCGGTGGAGTAACAGCCGGCCGGCCAGGATCGGGTCGGTGGTCACCGTCGCGGCCTTGTCGGGTGCGGTCGATGCGGCCGTCACCTGGACGACCACGCCGGCCCCGGCACCGCGCCCCGGGCCGCCCGGGCCGGGGCGCGCCACCAGCCCGGTGGTGCCGTCGCCGAGCGCAACGAACGTGCCGAGCCCGGGCGCCGCACGACCGACCCGGGCCCGGTGGATCGCGCCGACCGGAGACGGTCGGTCAAGGCGATCAATCTCGATGTGGGCAAGCCGCCCGGCCTCGACGATCGCGGCGCGGCCGAGCGGTCCGGCGCGATCGACCAGGAGTTCGGCCACCATGACGGCGCCGCCGTCACCCGATCGCCCGGCCGAGGCCGCGCAACAGGCCGGCGGTCTCGAAAAGCGGCAATCCGACGACATTGCTGTAAGACCCGCCGAGCCAGCGCACGAACGCGGCGGCGCGGCCCTGGATCGCGTAGCCGCCCGCCTTGCCCTGCCACTCGCCGCTGGCGAGATAGGCGACGATCTCGGCCTCATCCAAGCGCTTGAACGTCACGTCGGTGCGGACCAGGCGGTGGCCGACGCGGCCGTCCGGTGCGATCACGGTGACGCCTCCGTAAACCCGGTGCCGCCGGCCGGACAACAGCGCAAGGCAGGCCCGCGCGGCGTCCGCGCTCTCCGGCTTCGGCAGGATGCGCCGACCGCACGCGACCACGGTGTCGGCACCGAGCACCAACGCCGCGCGATGGCGTGCCGCGACCCGTTCGGCCTTGGCGCGCGCCAGACGCACGGCGTGGTCGGCCGGCCGTTCGCGCGGCCGGACCCGCTCGTCGATGTCGGCAGGGTCGATGGTGTCGGGGTCGATACCGATCTGCCGAAGCAAATCGCGCCGTCGCGTGGAGGCCGAAGCCAGGACCAGAGACGGCGCCATCGGCAGGTCGGCGGTCACGTGACTCGACCGGCGGTCACTTGAACCGAAAGGTGATCCGGCCCTTGGTCAGGTCATACGGCGTCATCTCGACGTTGACCCGATCTCCTGCCAGAACTCTAATCCGATTCTTGCGCATTTTACCCGATGTGTGGGCAAGCACTTCGTGATCGTTGTCGAGTTTGACCCGAAACATGGCGTTGGGCAGCAGCTCGACCACCGTTCCGGAGAACTCGATCAGATCCTCTTTAGCCATACCGTCCGTTTCC
Organism: Azospirillaceae bacterium; assembly: GCA_028277115.1. Taxonomy (GTDB): domain Bacteria; phylum Pseudomonadota; class Alphaproteobacteria; order Azospirillales; family Azospirillaceae; genus JANQHG01. The sequence goes on along the minus strand of JANQHG010000211.1, from coordinate 13,940 downwards.
GCGGTGACACCGGCGGCATTGGTGACGCCGTTTCGCCATCGGGTCAAGCGTCAAGAGAGGGGCGGCGGGCGCGTGCGTCGGCGCCACCGTGGTTTTTGCTGCACGGCGACGCCGGGAACGCACCGATCCCCCGATCTGCGTCCTGTGCGCCACAGGGGAAGAAAAATCGGTTGCAGGTGATTTTGCCCACGACTTGGCAAGCCCAAAGGCTTTAGAGTACGACTGGTTACGGTCAGAGATTTCGACCGCAAATCAGAAGATGGGCGGACGTCAGTCCTGTCGATCCGGGTGGAGCCTTCCCATCACATCGGTGCCATCGATCTCGACGATGTCGACTTCTGTCGAGCGGCGGCGGTGGCGTCGGTTCAGGCTCGACCGCTGGTTCCGTCGTGACTTTGAGTGAAATGCGATCGATACCAACGGCGCCCGATCGTGGAAAACCTCCGGGATCGGGGATGGTCGCCCGACACCAGTGGAAAAGGGGGATATCTCGGATGAAGCTCAAGACAAGCTTGTCGCTGGGTTTGGTCGGCGCCGCGTTGGCCGGCTGTGGCGATCTTGAATTCATCGATCACACGATGAGCGCCCGCGAGTGGGGCGACCCGGCGGTCTATCGGGCAGCTCAGGCGACGCCGCCCCAAGGGTCGGCGTTCACCGCGGCGCTGGCGCGCAATTATCTCGCGATGGCGGGTTGGGAAGATCGCCATGGCGATTGGAGCCAGTACGAGGTTTACGCGCGCAAGGCGTTGCTCTCGAACCAGGGTGTGGTGGTCGATCCGGAACTGCCCGATCGCTTCGACCTCGAGAAGCTCAACTACGCCGACCGCGAGATCGTGGTGTCGTATGCCGAGGCGTATGAACAGCGCCATCGGATGATGAACGCGTTTTGGAAATGCACGCGCAACCGGGCGCCGGAGCAGGCCGCGCTGGCCCAGACGTCGTACGACAAATGGATCGAAGAGCTCGAGGAAGGCTGGGAGGCCGACGAGATCACCGCGGCGCAGACCGCGTTCCTCGACGCGGTCCAGCAGGTTGAGGACTCATGCCCGCCGCCGGCGACCCCGGACAGCCGCGTGGTCTATTTCCGCACCGCGCGCGCCGACATCGACGGCTACGACCGCCGAATCCTGCAGCAGGTCGCAGACCAGGTTGCGGCCGGTGCCGAGGATGGCGGCATCCTGTTGGTCCACAACATCGGTTGGGCCGACACCCGCGGCAACCCGTCCTACAACCAGGGTCTGGCCGAGCGACGGGTCGAGGCAGTGCGCAGCGCCCTGATCGACGCCGGGGTTGCGCCGGACGCGATCACCGTCGAGTCCCGCGGCGAGACCGCCCTGCCGCGCCCGACCCGCGACGGGGTCGCCGAGTTCCGCAACCGTGTCGCGCATGTGATCATTTATGTGAAGCCGGTGCCGCCGATCCCGTTCTCGCCGCCGCCGGCGGAGTGACCGCGGGTCGGTCGATCCGGTCACCCGGATCGGGCTGACATCGCATCGCCGAAGCCCGGGCCGGTTTCCGGCCCGGGCTTTTCGTCTGTCGCAGGGCACGGGCGGCCAGCCGCGGCCGGCGGCGTTACTGCGGCCCACGCATGCGGTTCGGCGGCCGGAAACAGCAGGTCGCGATCGCGCGTGCTCGTCCACCGCCTCCGCTTAAGCGCCAGCGGTTCGCCCGCCGGTTGCACGAAACCGCGACCGAGTTACCCCCGGTCCTCGTCCGGCGTGTGGCGCGTGACCACGCCGGGGCCGCGGTCGCGCCAGTCGGGCCTGGAGTCGAGATCCTTGGAGCCGCACCGGCGGCAGCGGCAGCGCGCCGCGACCGCGCCCACCAGATGATGCGAGCCGAAGCGGTCGATCAAACCGCGGGTCGCCACCACGCCATGATGGCCGCACGCGTTGCACCAGACCTCGACGTCCTGGACGGCGCCGCCGATCAGGTCCCACAGTTCGGTTGCCCGCCCGTCCGCCATGCCCGCCACCCGATGTGATCGCCGCCATCGCACCGCCTGTTCCTGGTATGTTCCTATCATCATCCGGACCGTCAGACAAGCGCGGCTTTAAGAGAAAGGGGTCCCCATGGACGATCCGACCGACGCCTTCGACCCGATCACCCGGGCCCGTGACAGTTTCCATCGTCAGGCGTTCCTGCGCCTGATCGGGGCCGGGATCGATCTGCTCGATCCCGGCCGTTGCGTGCTCAGCCTCGCGATCCGCGACGACTTGACGCAGCAGCACGGCTTTGCCCATGCCGGGGTGACCACGACGCTCGCCGACACCGCCGCCGGCTACGCCGCCTACACTCTGATGCCGGCCGACGCCGGGGTCCTGACCGTCGAGTTCAAGGTCAACCTGCTGGCGCCCGCGACCGGCGAGCGGCTGATCGCCGACGCCCGGGTGGTCAAGCCGGGCCGCACCCTCTCGGTCGTCGGGGCCGAGGTGGTCGCGCTCGCCGGCGACCGGCGCACGCCGGTCGCGACCATGCTCGCAACCATGATGTGCCTGCCCGGGCGCGCCGAAACCGACACGCCCGGGCGGAATCGTTAGGCCGGATCGCTTGGCGCCGGCTTCCAGCCGGTGACCATCGACCGGATCAGAGTCTCGCGGTGGCCCACCGAACTCACCACCACGCCCAGGACATGCGCGCCTGCGACCACCAGGATCGAGGTGCCGAGGATCTCGTGCAGCTCCTCGCCGGCCTCATGCGGCAGCACGCCGCCCACCATCAGGACACCGGTGAGGCCGGTCGCGACCACCAACACCAGCAGCAAAACCGCCATCGCGCCGCCGGCCGGGGTGTGGCCGAGGAAACGCGGCGCGGTCCCGGCGGCCAAACCGCGCAGATAGCCGATGATCGCCGCCGGCCCGGTGACGAAGTCGTCGAACCGCGCCTTGGCCGGCCCGACCAGGCCCCACAAGGCGCGCAGCGTCACCAGGGCGACCGCGGCAAGCCCGGCGATCTCGTGACCTTGGCGGCTGTCCTCGGCCGTCGCATAGGCGACGATCACCGCCGCGGCCGCCGCCCCCGGACATGCGACCCCGGTCGCCGCCCGGCTGAACGCCCTGGTGCGCACGATCGCCCACGCCTACCCCGACCGCACGCCCACGGTCACCCTCTCGGCCGCCCCGGACCTGCGGGCCCCGTGCGAACGCCAGGAGTTCGACGAGATTGCCGGCAACCTGCTCGACAACGCGGCCAAATGGGCGGCCGGCCGGGTCGCGGTCACCGCGGCGAACGCGGACGGCTGGTTCACCCTGACGGTCGCCGACGACGGCCCGGGTCTGGCTCCGGCGGCGCGGGCGGCGGCGTTCGACCGCGGCCGGCGGCTCGACGAACGGCCCCAGGGCGCCGGGCTCGGCCTCGCGATCGTGCGCGACCTCGTCACCCTCTACGGCGGCGAGGTCGCGCTCAAGGAAAGCCCGCTCGGCGGGCTCGCGGCGGTGGTCCGGCTGCCGGCCGCGGTCGCGGCCTGATACCAAATCCGGAAGTGAACTCCCGGATTTGGTATCACACAGGCGTGATCAGGCGCGGATTGACCGTCTCCCGGCAGGTCTGCACGCTCCTCAAGGGCACGGGGCATAACGCGGCGGCGGGGTGGTCTCTGGCATGGTCAACGAGGGCACACGGCCGGGCCGCCGGTGGGCGCGGCAAGGGCCGACGTGAGCACGCGGCACAGGGCGTGACGCCGAACGACGGCGCGCCGGGGCCGCGGTCGCGCGCGGCGAGCTCCTGTGGTTCGTCCATGCCGACACCCTTGTGCCCGAGCGCGCGCTCGACCGGATGGTCGCGGCGATGGCCCGCGACCCTACCCTGGTCGGCGGCAACTTCCACGTCCGGTTCGACGCCGACACCCCGTTCGACCGTTGGCTCACCGGGTTCTACGGCTGGGTCAGCCGTCATGGCATCTACTATGGCGACACCGGGATGTTCGTGCGCCGGACGGTTTATCACCGGCTCGGCGGCATGCCCGATCTTGCGGTGATGGAGGACTATGCCTTCGTGTGCAGGCTCGAGCGTGCCGGTACGACCCTGCACATCACCGACCCGCCGCTGGTCACCTCAAGCCGACGGTTTGCCGGACGGCGGTCGTCGGCGATCGTGGTCGGCTGGGTCGCGATGCACCTTTTGTTCCATCTCGGCGCGCCGCAGAGCCTGCTGGTCCGGGTCTACGACTCCCACCGCCGGCGCACCCCCGGCTGATCACCGCGCCGCGGCGTCGTTCAAGGTCCAGTCGTAGCCGTAACCAGCGATCCGGGTCCGCCCGGCCAGACGCTCGGCCAGGCTCGAAGCGGCGTAGCCGCTTACGTGCGCGATCACCGCTGCGTCGCTGCCGCCGAAGTCGTCGCGGAACTTTCGGGTCGCCGGCGACCCTGGGTTCGTGTTGTCCCGCGTCGCGTGTTCGACCGGACCGCGCGGCCGTGCGGTGATCGACCGGATCGACCGCCTGATCCGGCGCACCGCCCCGCAGCTGCCGTGGCTCGACGAGGTCCTGGTGTGGGCGCCGCCCGAGGAGCATCCGGCCTATTGGGCGTTGGTCTGCCACCATAACCCGTGGCGCTTCGAGGCGGCGCCGGAGTGAGCCGCACCGCCAGCCACCACCACCGAGATCGCAACCAGCGTCATCGCGCCCAGACCACCCGGTTGCGGCCGCCATGCTTGGCCTGATAGAGCGCGCGGTCGGCGCGTTCGAGCGCGGCGGCCGCGGCCAGCCCGGCGGCCGGGGTGATCGTGGTGCCGCCGACGCTGACCGTCAGATGGTCGGTCGCTGCGGACCGGGCGTGCTCGAGCCCGAGTGCTGCGACCTTCAGGCGGATCGTCTCGGCGAGCGCCGACGCGACGGCCGCGTCGGTATCGGGCATCACCACGACGAACTCTTCCCCGCCATAACGCGCCGCGAGATCGCCCGAGCGCCGGAGCGTGCCGGCGATCGCGTCGGCGACCGCGCGCAACGCCCGGTCGCCGCTGCCATGGCCGTAATGGTCGTTGTACCGCTTGAAGAAATCGACATCGATCACCGCCAGCGACACCTGGCGGCCGCCGCGCGACGCCTGGCGCCAGGTCCGGTCGAGCACTTCGTCGAACCGGCGCCGGTTGGCAAGGCCGGTCAGCGGGTCGACCGCCGCCAGCTCTGCCAATCGTCTCTGCTGGCGCACCATGTTCAGGAGATTGCGCACCCGGGCCCGCACGATCGCCGGGTGCAGCGGTTTTGGGATGTAGTCGGACACCCCGAGCGCCAGTCCGCGAGCCTCGTCGCCCTCTCGGTTGGCGCCGGTGATGAAGATCACCGGGATCGACCGGGCGCGCTCGTCCGCCTTCAGCTGCTCCAGCACCTGATAGCCATCCATCTCCGGCATCAGGACGTCGAGCAGGATCACGTCCGGCGAGCGCTCGCCGCGCACCAGGTCGAGCGCCTGGCGGCCATCCTTGGCCAGCAGGACCTCGTACGCGTCGGCAAAGGTGTCGGCAAGGAAGCGGCGAACCAGCCGCTCGTCATCGACCACCAGGATGCGCGCCCGCTCCCCGGCCGCCTCGGCCGGGTCGGCCGTCGCCGCCGCGGCCGTCGGCGAGGTCGCATCGGCACCGGCCGAGCCGGCGCACGCCGGCCTCGCCTGATCGATCCGCCCGAGCATGTCGTCGGCCCCGGCGATCAGGTGCCCGAGCAGCCGCCGTTGCGGCCCGGTCGCGCCGGGATGATCGAGCAGGCGTTCGGCATCCCGGTGCACCGCCGCGATCTGCGCCCGAAGGTCGGTCGCCAGCCGCGCATCGATGTCGTCGCGCCAGGGTGCCGGCAGCCGGTGCCCGCAGGTTCGGACCGAGACCTCCTGCCGGGTCGCCGCGAGCAACAAATGTTTGTCGACCCGGGCCCGCACCAACGACGGATGGAGCGGTTTGGTGATGTAGTCAACCGCGCCCAACTCGAGCGCGCGTTCGTGTTCCCCGGGCCGGTCGAGCGCGGTGACCACGATCACCGGCACCTCGGCGCTCGCCGGGATCGCGCGCAGGCGGCGCAGGACCTGGTCGCCCGAAAGGTCGGGCAACATCAGGTCGAGCAAGATCAGGTCCGGCGGCGGCGCGCCGGCGGCATGCGCCAACGCCTCCTGCCCGCAGCCGACCGACCGGACCTCATGGTCGGGGTCCAGGATGGTGGCGAGCGCGCGGCGCGCAACCGGATCGTCGTCGACGATCAACACCCGGTGCCGGCCGGTCACCGCGCGGCCTCGCTCACGGGCGCGGCGGGCAGCGTCACCGTGACCGCGGTATGGCCCGGCGGCGACGGCGCCAAGCCGACCGAGCCGCCGAACGCGGTCGCGATCAGCCGCGCCGAGTAACAGCCTAGTCCGACGCCGCCGCGTTTGCCGCCCGTCGTATATTTCTCGAACATGCGCTCTCGGATCGCCGCCGGCACCTCGCCCGCGTTGCGGATGGTGATCACCGGCGCCGGCGCGGTCGCGATCTCGATCACCACTTCGGCGTGGTCGGGCGACGCCTCGACCGCGTTCTTCACCAGATTGCCGAACAGGGTCGACATCAGCGCGACCTCGCCCAGGATCGGCACTGCGGCCATCGGGTCCGGCAGGGCGCCGTCGACCAAGAGCCGGATCGCGATCGCGCGCCGCAGCGCGCCACGCCCGAGTTCGGCGACCACTGCGGCGATCAGCACCACCAGGTCGATCTCGTCGCGCGGCGGGCGGAACCGGCCGGATTCGAGCTGGGCCAGGATCAGGTAGCGATCGACCATCTCAAGCACCCGGGCGCTGGAGCGCGCGATCTCGCGGGCGGTCGTGCGCGCGCGATCGCCTGCATCCGCATCAAGGCTCAAAAGTTCGGCTGCCGACAACACGCTTGCGATCGGCGATTTCAAATCATGGCGCAGAATGTGGTCGACATCGTCGCGCAGCCGGGCCGCGTCCTGGAGCTCCCGGTTCTGGCGCTCCAACTGCCGGCGCGCCCGGGCCAGCGCCAAGTGGTTGTGCACCCGGGCCCGAACCAGGGCGGGGTGGAACGGCTTGGTGATGTAATCGACCGCGCCCAGCTCGAGCCCGCGGATCTCGTCGCCGCTGGTGTTGAGCGCCGAGACCACCACCACCGGGATCGCGGCGGTCTCCGGTGCCGCGGTCAATTGCCGCAACAGGCCGTAGCCGTCCACGTCGGGCAACACCAAGTCCAGCAGTACCAGATCCGGCAACGGCGGGGTCGCCAGCCGCGTCAACGCCTGCGCGCCGTCGCCCGCCAGCGTCACCATCAGATCGGGCGCCAGAATCGACGCCAGCACCCGCCGGTTCAGCGGATCATCCTCGATGATCAGGACACGTTGGCAGTAAGACCCGTCCGGTGCCGCCGGACCGGCCGTCGGTCGATCCATTGCTGCCCCCATCGCCCTGCGCGCCGCAACCGAACACCCGATCAATCGATCATGCCGCCAGTCTATGGTGTTCCCGACAGCCCTGCCACCGGGATTGCAGAATGCGTCATACCAGATCCGCTCAATCGCCGCGGGGCTTCGCGCGCCACGAGGCGCGGGCCGCGGTCGCGGCCTGAGACCAAATTCGGAAGTGACCTTCCGGATTTGGTATCACCCGACCCACCGGCGCAGCTCCGCCAGATCCTCGGCCACTGCCGCGAGGTCGAGCTGGTCGAACCGCTGGCGCAACCGGGCGACCAAAGGGCTGAGCGCGGTCTTGGCGACCAGGATCTGAAGCTGGTCGATCAACGCGTCGGCCGCGAAGTTGCCCTCGGCGACCATCGGCGCCAGCCGGTCGATCAGCGCCCGTACCGCAGCGGGATCGGCCGGCCCGGTGCCGTCGGGGGTCTCTGCCGGCGTCTGCCACCAAGCCACCGCACCGTCGATCGCGGCCAACGCCCGGTCGAGGCTCCCGGTCAGGCGGGCGACCAGGAACCCCAGCGCCGGGTCGTCGGCCCCGGCCGCGCGGACGCGCTGGGCCGCAGCATCGACCGCCGCCGCCGCATCGGCCAGCTCGCGAGCGCCGATGTAACTGGCCGAGGATTTGAGCGAGTGGGCTTCACGGACCAGCTCGTCGAGGTTGCGCGTGGCGAACCGGTCGGCGATCACGGCGGCGAGCGACGCGTTGAGCCGCCGGAAATCCTGGACCATCCGCTTCAGCCGCGCCGGCTCGCCGCCGTTGAGGCGGAGCGCTTCGGCCAGGTCGAACCCGACAAGCGCAGGCAATGCGCTCGAATGGGCGGCCGGCCCGCGCGTGGCCCCGGCCGGCGTCGGCTGCGGCAGTGCCGCCAGGGGCGGCGGCGGGACCGGGCCGCCCGACCGCGCGCCGATCCACTGCGCCAGCACCACGTAGAGATGCGCCGGATCGATCGGCTTGGTGATGTGGTCGTTCATCCCGGCCGCGAGGCTGCGTTCACGGTCGCCGGCCATCGCCTGGGCGGTCATCGCGATCACCGGCACCTCGCCGAGCCCGGGCTCGGCGCGGAGCGCCCGGATCGCGGACAGGCCGTCCATCACCGGCATCTCTATGTCCATCAACACGGCATCATAGGGGTCGTCGCGCAGGCGCGCCAACGCCTCGCGTCCGGTGACCGCGGTATCGACAAGCGCGCCGGCATCGCCGAGCAGGTCGTGGACGATCTCGCGGTTGATCGCGTTGTCCTCGACCAGCAGCACGCGCGCGCCGGCGAGGATCGCCGGCGGCACTGGGATCGACGGCACCCGGGCGGCGCCGGGCACCGGCGACGCGACCGCCGACCCCGGTCCGCGCCCGGCGAAGATCCCGGTCACGGTCTCGAGCAGGAGGGAGTCGGTCACGGGCTTGATCAAAAAACCGTCGAGCCCGAGCTCGCCGGCCTCGCGCATCACCTCCTCGCGGCCGAACGCGGTCACCATCAAGATCGCCGGGATGTGCGACAGCCGAGCGTCGGCCCGGATCCGCCGCGCGGTTTCGGTGCCGTTCGGCCCGGGCATGTGCCAGTCCATCAAGACCAGGTCGAACGGCCGCCCGGCCGCCGAGGCGCGTTCGAGCGCGGCGATCCCGGCAAAGCCGTCCTCGGCGGTCGCGACCTCGAAGCCGTGGCTCGCCAGCATGGTCTCAAGCACCTCGCGCGAGGTCTGACTGTCGTCGATCACCAGCACCCGCTTGCCGCCCAGGTCGTCGGGCGCCCGTCGCCGATCGCGCGCATCCGGCCCGCGGCCGAGCGGCACCGTGAACCGAAAGGTGCTCCCGACCCCCGGGGCGCCGTCGGCCCGGATGCGGCCGCCCATCAGTTCGACCAGCTGACGGCAGATCGCAAGCCCGAGCCCGGTGCCGCCGAACCGCCGGGTCACCGACCCGTCCGCCTGGGTGAACGCGACGAACAACCGATCGATCTGATCCCGGCTGAGCCCGATCCCGGTGTCGCGCACCGAGAATTCCAACCAGACCCGGTCCGCTGCCGCGGTGTCGTCGGACCCGGTGTCATCGCACCCGGTCGGCGCGACCGCGATCACGACCTCGCCCACCTCGGTGAACTTGACCGCGTTGTTGGCGAGATTGACCAAGACCTGCTCGAGCCGCATCGCATCGCCGACCAGCGAGTACGGGGTCGCCGGATCGACCGCGAACAACAGCTCGAGCCCCTTCTCCGCGGCGGCCACCGAGACCAGGGTTGCAACCGTGTCGAGCACCTGGTCGAGCCCGAACGGGGCGAGGTGAAGCTCGAGCCGACCGGCCTCGATCTTCGAATAGTCGAGGATGTCGTTAATGATCGCGAGCAAGGTCTGAGACGACGCATAAATCTTGCAAAGATAATCGCGCTGCTTGTCTGTCAGCTCGGTGCGCAGGGCGAGCAGGGTGAGACCGACCACCGCGTTCATCGGGGTGCGGACCTCGTGGCTGACCTTTGAGACGAACTCCTGCTTGGCGCGTGCCGCCTCTTTGTGCAGGCTGATGTCGTGCAGGCTGACGGTAAAGGTCCGGTCGCCGCCGATCCGGGCCTCGGCGACCCCGATGTCGAGCGGGACCTCGGCACCGGTTCTGGTCCACCCGACGGTCTCGTGGCGGCGGCCGGTCCATGCGGCGAGCCGGCCGCCGGTCGCCGCCGGCGCCCCGGTCCCCGGGTCGGCCGCGGCGCCAAGTCGCGGCAGCACCAGCGCGACCGACCGGCCGATCAGCTCGTCGGCCGGGGTCTCGAACAGGCGTTCGGCTGCGGGGTTGACGGTTGCGATCCGATCGTCCGCATCGACGGTGACGATGCCTTCGACCACGGTGTCGAGGATGATCCGGGTGCGTTCGGCCTGGTCGCGCACCTGCTGCTCGGCGAACACCCGGTCGGTGATGTCCTGGTGGACGCCGATCATGCGCAAGGGCCGGCGGTCGGGCGCGCGTTCGACCACCATGCCGCCCGACAGGATGGTCCGCCAGCCGCCGGCCTTGGTGCGCAGGCGGAACTGGGCGCGATAGAATTTGGTCCGCCCGTCGACATGGTCGGCGACCGCGGCAAAGGTCGCGGTCAGATCGTCCGGATGGGCAAGCCGGCGGAAACTCTCGAGATGCGGGTCGATCTCGGCGACCTCGAAGCCGAGCATTCCGGCCCAGCGTTCGTCCACGATCAACCGGTCGGTCGCGAACTCCCACTCCCACACCCCGAGCCGGCCGGCCTCGAGGCTGAGCGCGAGCCGGTTGCGCGCCGCTTCGAGGTCGCGGGTGCGCGCGGCGACTTGCTCTTCAAGCTGGACGCGGTGGCGGACCTCGCGCCAGTGGGCGGCGGCGAGCCCGCCGCAGGCGCTGTTCAGGCTCGCGACCAGGTCGGTCAGCTCGTCGGCATCGCACTGCCGGGGGCGCGTGAGCTCCAGCGGGGAGAACCCGCGCGCCGGGGCGAAGGTGCGGGCAAACGCCGCCATCCGCTCGAGATGGCGGGTGACCAGGGTCGCAAACAGGATCAACAGGCTGACCGAGATCACCAGCGCCTTGCCAACTTGGGTCGCGAGCACCACCCCGACCCGTTCGAGCGTGCGCCGGTACACGGTGTCGAGGTTGGGCGCGACGATCAACTCGCCGATCCGAAGGTCGCGGGCGCCCGCCGGGCGGACCAGCGGATAGACCCGCGCACCGGGGTGGTCGGGCGCGACCGTGCCGGCATGGGCTTCGACGGCGTGAGCCGGGCCGTAGCGGATCAAGGCGCCGGCAACCCACGGCAGGCGCACGATCCCGTCGAGTTGGACCTCGAGTTGGGTGCTGTCGAAGTTCCACGCGGCTTCGACCAACCCGGGGACCAGGCTGTCTTCGATGATCGTCAGCGCCCCGGCCAGATCGGCGAGGTCGCGCCGATAATCGACGAACAGCTGGATCGAGGTTGCGACCAGGGCATTGACCCCACCGATGAGCAGGATCCAGAACAGCAACCGGCGGCCGAGCCGACTCGACAGCGCCGCCCTCATCGATGAGCCGTCATGGCGCGGCAGCGACGCTGACGACGGTGGCCGTTCGGCCGCGCGCGCCGCATCGGGCGCCGCCGGATCGTCGGTCGTGAGCATGTCTGGGTCGGCTCGGGTTCGGGGTGACCACCCGAGCATCCTGCCAGGTCACGCCGCCGAGGTCTTTGCTGATCTGCCGAATCATCCTGGATCCGGCAGTTGGGCCTTACCAACTGATTTTGTGAGTGTTCTGTCAACTGCGGGGGAGTTCGATTTCGCAGTGAATTCCTGTGGCGAATCAATGCGGTACGTCTGACGTCCGCGCTCTAATACCAAATCCGGTTGAACCGTTCCGTTTGGTCGGAGCAACGCCGGTCGGTCGGGGCGAGGGGCCGCACCCTGGTCGATCGTAAGATCATGCGTCAAGGCGACCCGGGGCGATCAGGCGGGTGGCCGGCCGGATCGGGGCAGCCAGCGCCGAGGTTTTGAGGGCGTGCGCCCCTCCCCCGAAAGGTCAGGGGGCTATGCGTCCCCAAAACCAGGGGTTGCCCCTGGACCCCATTCAGTGGGGGTATATGGGGCAGCGCCCCTCGGACGGCCGCAAGGCCGACCCCTGCGGTGCCGGCAGATACTGGACGATCTTTGCAAGCAGACAGTCCCGATCGATTGGCTTTGAGACATAATCAGTGATGCCGACCGCAAGGAAACGGTCACGGTCGCCCGGCAGGGCTTGGGCGGTCACCGCGACCAGCGGGGTCGCCGGGTCGCAGCCGGCGATCGCGCCCGAGCGCACCAGCCGGGTGATCTGCAAGCCGTCGATCTCCGGCATCTGGAGGTCGAGCAACACCAGATCGAACCGGTGCCGGCCCAGCGCATCGACCGCCTGGGCGCCGTCGTCGGCGTAGACGATCGCATAAGGTGTGTCGTCCAACAGACGCGCGACCAGCATCCGGCTTTGGGTGTCGTCCTCCGCGACCAGGATGGTCGCGGGTGCGGCCGCGGCGGTCGGCGTCGAGGGCACCGCGTCGGCGGTGCGGTCCATGTCCTGCCCGGCCGCGTCCTCCATCGGCTCGACCACGACCGTGAACGAAAAGCGCGAGCCGACGCCGCGGGTCGAGGCGACCCAGATGCGTCCCCCCATCAGGGTGACCAGTTCCTTGACGATCGAGAGGCCGAGACCGGTGCCGCCATAGCGCCAGCTCATGGTGTCGTCCTCCTGCTCGAACATGCGGAAGATCCGCTCATGGTGTTCGGGCGCAATGCCGATGCCGGTGTCGGTGACGTGGACCGTGAGCACGAGACCGGTGTCGGTCGGGGCACCGCGCTCGACCGCCAAGGTCACGGATCCGCTCTCAGTGAACTTGAGCGCATTACCGACCAGATTGATCAAAATCTGACGCAGCATCCCGGGGTCGCCGACCGCACGGTGCGGCACCGCGGGCTCGATGTCGACCGACAGCAACAGACCCTTCTTGCGTGCCTGGTCGCCCAGGAAGTCGAGGATCGTCGCGATTTCGGCGCGCACTTCGAACGGCTCGCGCGCGACCCGAACCCGACCCGCCTCGAGCCGCGACAGATCGAGGATGTCCTGGATCAAGCCCAACAGGAAAGTTCCGGCGTTCGAGATGGTTTCGAGCTGACGCCGTCGCTTGGGGTCGCACTCGCTCCCCGCCAGAAGGTCCGCAAACCCCAGCACCGCGTTCAACGGCGTGCGCAGCTCGTGGCTCATGTTGGCGATGAACTGGCTTTTCGCGGTGCTCGCCGCCTCGGCTTGGTCGCGCGCGACGGCCAACGCCGCGGTGGTCTGCTTGAGGCGCTGATAGCTGCGCGCATTGCGGATCGCCAGCGCGCACACCCCGGGCAAGAACAACGCGAGGTTGAGATAGCGCTCGCGGTGCTCCGGGAACGCCAGGCGATCGGCGACCACCACGCCGACGGTCTCCTCGCCGTCGCCGATCCGGACCGCAAAGCCGCTGCCCGAGGCGGTCCAGGCCCAGTCGCCGGCGAGCCCGCGCGCCTCGGCGACCGCGTCGGCCGGCGCGCTGCCGGGCGCCAGCGCGCCGTCGACCACCGGGAGATACGCGGCCGTGCCCGGCGCGAACAGGGCGCGAAACAACTCCGTGATCGCGTCGATCACCGCCGCCTCGTCGTCGAACTGCGCCAGCCTTTGCAGGAACTGCATCGCCGAGACGTGGTCGGCGAGCGCCGCTGCGTGGTCGCGCGCACGGGCGGTCGCCTCCAGGCGGGCTTGGACCAGCCGCCGCTCGGCGATCAGCCGCGCCAGCACCGCCCGGGTCCGGTCGAGCCCGACCGCGATCCGCCGCGCCGGCAGCCCGAGCGCGCCCGACAGCTCGGCCACCGCCGTTGCCATGTCGTCGCCGACCCCGGTGTCGAGCAGCACCAACTCTTGCGCGAACTCCTGAAAGAACCGCGCCGCCTCGTCGTCGGCGCCGGCGAACCCCATCTGGGCGAGCTTGGCGGGCCAGGCGGCGAGCCACGACGGGGTCATGAGGTAGGCGCCCCCGGCGATCAGGTCCGCGACCAGGGTCGGACCGGCGACCAGGTCGAAGCACTCCGCCTGCAC
>JANQHG010000014.1 GCA_028277115.1 Azospirillaceae bacterium | reverse complement strand
GCCTTCCGAGTTTGGGGGGCTGCGCCCCCAAGGCCAGGGGCCTTTGCCCCCCGACCCCCCCCAACCAGGGGTTGCCCCCTGGACCCCATTTTGGGGGGGGGGGGCTGGCGGGGGTCGGGGGCAGCGCCCCTTAGCGACGGCCGACAGACCGCATCCGAGCAACTTACAGATAAAACGATGGATCGGGCAGCCGGCCGCCGATGATCGCCGGATCGGCTTGCGAGATGGTCGTGAACAGGGCTTCCAGGGCCGGCCGCGCCGCCGACGCCTTGGTCGCCACCAGGTTGGAGTACGGGATCGAGTCCTTGAGGATCGGCCACGGTAGCCCCAGCACCGCCGCGGCATCGTTGGCGGCGCGCGCCGGGTTGGCGTTCACCGCGGCGGATGCGGCCGCCAGCATGTCTTGAAGCGCCGCGATGACCGCCTCGTTCTCGGCGAGGAACCGGTCGGTCACCGCAAGCCCGGCCAACGGCAGCCCGAGGCGGCTGCCGGTCGCCGCCGCCCAGGCGTCCTGAACATCGATGGCGCGGTGGACGGTCCGGCCGGCCAGGGCACCGCGGAACACCGCGGCGGTCGCCGCCGGCTCCGGGACCATCGCGGCATCGATCCGGCCGGCGAGCAGGAGTTGCATCGCTTCGATCGGCGACCCGGTGGTCTCCACGGTCAAGGTCTCGCCCGGGATCAGGCGATGGATCGCCATCAGCCGGTTCAGCACGAACTCCGGGGCGTCGTTGCGAAACGGCATCGCAAGCCGTCGCCCGGCGAGACCGGGAAACCCGCCGGGCACCGGGTCGGGCGCCACGACATAGAGCAGGCCGTCGGTCATGACATTGACCAGCCGGACCCCGAGACCGCGGTTGTAAAGGTTGGCGACCGTCGGGGTCGGCGCGATCAGCACGTCCATGGTCCGGGAGGTCAGCCCGGCCCGCATCTCGTCCGGATTGCGCCAGAGCTTAAGGGTCACCTTGTCGGCGAGCGTCGCCAGCCGGCGCGACGCGATCGCGTGGGCGAGCGTGATCGACGGCCCGGCCGGCGGGCCGAACAGCACCAGTTCGTCCAGCCGCCGTGCCGCCGCCGATCGGATCAGCCCGGGTGCGGCGAGCGACCAGGCGGTGCCGGCGACAAAGGCCCGGCGGCCGAGCGGGGACCGCGTCGATGCGGGTCGATGGATCATGGGAGAAACGCTCCGTTGACGTCCGCCTGAAGGGGGCGACGGGTCAGAACCGCGCCGAAACGCCGGCGTAAATCGCGCGGCCGTCCCCGGGCAGAAAGGCTGCCTGGCCCGGCCGCAGTTGATCGACGATCAGGGTCGAGGCGGCGTAGGTTTCGTCGAACAGGTTGCGCACCTCGCCGAACACGCTGACGCCCTCGACCGGCTGGTAGCTCGCCCGGAGGTCGAGGGTGACGAACGGGTCGGCATAGACCGTGTTCATGTTGTCGACCGGGGTTCGGTCCGGCCGCGCCTCGATCGCGGTTTCGACCGCGAGCGCCGGGGTCACCTGATAGGTCAGTTTGGCGTTGATCACATGCGGCGGCGCGCCGGCAAGATGGTTGTCGCCGCGCACCGGGTCGTCGTCGAATCGAAAGTCCTGGAAGGTGTAGGCGATCCGCCCGGTCAGCGTTTCGGTGAGGCGCGCGTCGGCGCCGAGCTCGATACCGAAATGGCGGGTCCGGTCGGCGTTGACCGAGCCGAGCGAAGCGCCGGTGAGGTCGCGCAGGCTGAGCAGTTCGTTGTCGACCCAGGAATGATAGACCACGGCATCGACGCCGACCCGATCAAGGAGCCGGCCGCGCCAGCCCGCCTCGATCGTGGTCGCGGTCGAGGCGTCGAGGTCGGGGGTCCGGAACGCGTCGGCCGCCAGCCCGGGGTTGCCGGGGTTGGGCCGGCCGGGGCTGCTGTTCGGGGTGCCGTTGACGGTGGCGATCAGGTCGTCGTGGGTCGGCGGCTCGAAGCTGCGGCTGACCGCCGCAAACAGGTAATGGTCGGGCGTCGCCTGCCAGCCGAGGCCGAGGCTGGGGCTGACCCCGGTATAGTCGCGGGAATAGCTGGTATCGGTCGCCGGCACCGCGCCGTCCGGCAGCCGGACACTCGGGTTGGCCGGGTTGAAGGCGATGGTCGGCCGGGTCGCGCCGCCGAAGGTGTCGTCGAAGTCGCGGGTGGCATGGGTGATCGACACCGCCGGGCTGAGGGTGACGCCCTTGCCGAGGGGGACATTGCCGGTCGCGGTGAAGGTGACCGTCGTCGCCTCGAGATCACCTTCGCCCAACAGCGGGCCGCGGCTGCCGCCCTCGTTGATGAAGTACCGTCGCTCCGCCGAGCCGATGGTCGCCTGCGCCGTCAGTTCGGCCAGGGGCAGGGTCGCGTCCGCGTCCGGTCGATAAGCGTACCGGCCGACCACGGTCAGGTCGCCGCCATCGGTCTCGCGGACGCCGCTTGAGATCGGAAAGCGAAATTCATCGCCGGTGTAGGCAAATCCGAGGGCAAAATCGACGACGTGGTCGTCAAACGCGGCGGTGGTGCGGTTGCCGATCCGAAGATGCGTGGTTTCGCGCTGCGGCCGGTCGCGGCCGACGTTGGGACCGGGGCCGACCGGCCGACCGTTGACGACGGTCGGCCCGCCGTAGATCAGGGTCGGATCGTCCTCGAGCAGGGTCTCGGGCAACGGCCCCGGGATCTCGAAGAACAGGTCGGTGGCGCCGGCGAAGAACCGGGTGCTGATGCGGTCGGTGACCGCGACGCCGAGATTGCCGGTGACGCCGATCCGGTCCGACTGGTTGTAATCGCGATAGCCGTCGCGGCGGGTGAAGCTGCCGACCAGGAACCCGTCGACCGTCTCGCCCATGCCCCCGACGCGCGCCGAGACGTTGATGTGCCCGAAACTGCCGCCTTCGACGCTGCCGCCCACGCCGCCGGCCGTGGACCCGGTCGGCGACACCAGGTTGAGCGCGCCGCCCAGGACCGAGGCACCCAGGCGATTTGCGGTGTAACCACGGTTGACCTCGATGAACTCGGCCTGACGCGGGTCGGCCAGACCGACGACATAGGAGCCGTCGGCGCGGTTGAGCGGCAGTCCGTCCCGGAGGAACAGGACGCCGCGCTCCGCCGGGTTCTGCTGCAGGCCGGAGCCGCGCATCTGGAGCCGCGGCTGGTCGTTGGCGCCGAAGAAGTCCTGGATCACCACCCCTGGCGCGGTGGTCAGGGCGTCGGAGAGGGTGAGATTGACGGTGCCCGCCAGATCCTCGGTCACCACGAGGTCGGTGCCGCCGGGGGTCGCGGCCAACCGCGCGGCCGCGCTGTCCGCAGGCGCGATCGACTGCCCCTCGACCGTGATCGGGTCGAGAGCGACCGTGCTGCCGGGCGTTGCCGACTGGCCGAACGCCGGCACGGCGATCCCGAGGCTGGGCAACGCCGCGACCAAACCCGCGGTCACCCGGACTCCCGGGGAACGGAACCCAAATGCGGATCGTCGTGCCGCCACCGGTTCGCGGCCGCGATCATCGGCACTATAATGACTACTGTATTGCATTATCTTGCCTCAAGATAGCTTGTTTTCGCCCGAATTCGCCGACCAAAGGGACCCGGCACCATCGGTGTGTGGGGGGGGGAGGGGCGTCGCCCTGGCACCTTCAGCGATTAATGCGAATGAATCTCATTCTCAATATCCATCGTGGTCGCACCTGGCCCGAGCCGATCGGATGTTCGGTCGCGTGATCTCGATGCCACCGTGGGGCCTCGCCGGGTCGCACCGCCGGGCGGGATCAGCGCAGGGTGAACTGGATGGGGACGACCAAGTCGAGACGCGCCCGTCTTATGTTGTCAGGGATCTTTGGAAGCGGCGCCGCGCGTCGGATCTTGTCAATCGCCGCTGGGCGTGCGCGCCACCAGGCGCGGGCCGCGGTCGCGGCCTGATACCGTATCCGGAAGTGAACATCCGGGTTTGGGATCACTCGCCGGCCGCGGCCATGACCGGGCGGAGTCGTGTGGGGGCAGCATGATCGTCCTCCGCGCCGACCGTGTCCGACAGGTCATGGGTGAACACCCCGGTCACGACGTCGTCCATCTCGTGGGCCAAGCGATCGACCCGGCCCTCGAGCCAGGACAGGACCGCCACCACCGGCATCGCGACCGCCAGACCGACCGCGGTGGTGAGGAGCGCGGTCCAGATGCCGCCGGACAGGATGGCAGGATCGACCTGACTGCCGGCCGCTTCGAGTTGCTGGAACGCCGCGATCATGCCGAGCACGGTGCCGAACAGGCCCAGCAACGGCGCCAAGGACGAGATGATCTCGAGCGTGCGCAAGCCGACGCGCAATGAGGCCAAGACCTCGGCGCCGTATCGGCGGACCTCTTCGCGCACGGCCGCTTCCGGAAGACCGCGCACAACCCCGCGGATCGCCCGGGCCAACGCCTGCGCGGCCGGATTGCGCGCCGTCGCGACGGTCGCCAGCGCCTCGGCGGTGCGGCCGCGCCGGTGCAGCCCGAGCGCCATGACCGCGTCGCGTCGCCGGCCGATCCGCACCGCGCGGAACTGCCAGAGTTTCACCAAGACGACCGTGAGCCCGACCACGGACAGCAGCACCAAAATGGCGACGACCGGTCCGCCGGCCCGGAGCAACTCGACGGCGCGCGCGGCGGCCGCCTCGAGCACCGCCGGATCGACCAGGGCCCAGGCCGCGATCTCCGTCGCCGGATCGACGTCAAGCGGGACATCGGCGATGCCGTCGATCGGGACACCAGTGGTGTCGGTGACCCCGCCGGCGTCCGTGACGCCGGTCTCGCCGACGTCGCCGATCCCGCCGGCCGATCGGTGGGGCGGCACGTGCTCGTCATCCATCGACACCAATCTCCTGCCGTTCGCTCAACCCAAGCGCGCCCCGATCAAGAAAGGCGCGTCGGCAAAATCGTTGAGATTGCGAATTATTCTCAATGCTTGGCACTGTTCAGCCGGCGTCGTCAAGCGGAAGCGGGCGGATCCCGGCGCATGTCGGCGGTGACACATCGTCGCACTGGACGATGTCCTTGTTTTGGAACGGCTGCGCGACGGTGACCGCGGCCAGCATCGGACCTCGCGCCCCGCCACCTGATCTCGGGTTTTGGCGCTTGCGCGGCCGAGAATTGCGAGTCATTCTCATTCGCAGAAGCTGCGTGACCTTTTAGCGGCGTCGTGCAGGGGGACCGACCGCAACCACCGCAACCAGGGTGGCTTGAACGGATCATGATCTTGGAGCGGGTGAAAAAATGAAACAAAAGAACCGTATTGCGACAACGATGGAGTGTCACATGGAAGACCAAGGCAAGGACGCATTCGTTGCGTCGATCGAGACGCTGTCGGCGGGGCAGCGTCTGGTGGTCTGGACCGCGCGGTCGTGGGTCTACGAACGCCAGCACCCTGGCACCGTCGTCCCAAGCGTGGGCGAGGTCTATCGTGAGCTCGGCGCACCGGAGGCGGCGTTGGATGTCGGTCGTTTCTTGAATGTCCTATCGACTGGTACCAAGAGAACGCTGTGGTTCGGCAACCCGACCTGCCGATGCTCGAACGCAAGCCGGGTTTTGGAGACCGAAGCCTTGCTGGTCAATTGCCTGGCGTTCTTCCATCTCGCCCGACCCCAGTGCGCCGCGCGTCTTCTCAAGCGCTGGTTGCCGCGGACCGCGATCGACCTGGCGTTTGGACCGGCGCGCAATTGGTCCTATGCGCTCGCGCTTAGGAATTTGCCGCTGGACATCATTTGCGTCGAACAGAAGAATGACCTGGACCATTACAGAAAGATGATATCCGCCGATCGGGGCACCGCTCTGGTTCATTAATGCTTTGACCAGGCCAGGGGCGGTTCGAGTCGGTCTTGGGCGCCGATCGGGACACCCGACCGTTCGATGTCCTGATCCGCTCCGACCGATCACATCGTGCGGTCCGACGCCGATCCGGTTGCCCGGTCACCGACTTGGTCGGCGCCGTCGGCCGCTCTCCCCTGGTCGGGGCACGGGGCCCGGTACAGGGCGCTCCCGATCGACCAGGGGCGGCCCGACGAGCGTGTCGGAGGCCGAGAACCTGCCACAAAGGGTTTGGGCCGCGCCCGTCGCCAATGCGGACGAAACACCGTGGTAACATGTGAACATGCCATGCTGGTTGTGGCCGCGTCAATAGTTCATCCATAAGCTCTCAGCCCGGTTCTGCTTGATCGAGTGTGCAGACTTGACCGGTGCGTCAAATCGTTCCCAGCCGTCGTAAAGGGTATCCATCAGATCGCACCGATATCCCGACACCGCGGCCTTGCCGTCGATCTTGCTGAGCGCAGCTGCCAACGATTCATGGTCCCGCCCGACCATCTCGTAGCCGTAGGCTTTGGCATCGCCGCGGGTCTCGTGTAGATAGGGTGGATCACAATAAAACAGGGTCGACGGGCTGTCATAGAGGGTGATCACGTCGGTCGCGGGCCGGTTTTCGATCTGGACCCGCAGAAGGCGTTCGCCGATCTCGGTCAAGCCCTCGACGCCGCCGAGCCAGCGCGAGACCGCGCCCGACATTCCCGAGCGCGAGGTCGCCTTGCAGTTGGCCCAGCGACCGAGCGTTGCGGTCTGGGCCAGCCCGGTGCGCGACTGCCGGGCCCGGACGTAGAAGCGGCGCGCCCGCTCCAGCGCCGACAGCCCCTCCGTCGCGCCCTCGATCGCGAGGCAGAACTCCTCGCGCGAGAACGGTGTCAACTTGATCGCGTGCGCGATCCTCTCCGGGTCGTTGCGCAGAACCTTGAAGAAATTGACGACCTCGCCGTCGATATCATTGTAGGTCTCGACTGGCGACGGGCGCCGGTTGATCAAGACGGCGGCAGAGCCTGCGAATGGCTCACAATAGTGATGGCTGTCCGGCAGCAGCGGCAGCAGCCAGTCCAGATGGTTGAACTTGCCGCCGTACCAGCCGAACACGATCCGTTTGCCGCGCCACCGGCGCCGATGCGCCGGCACCCGTGGCGCCACTGTCTCGGGCTCATCAAGGAAGATCGGCGACAATGACCGTTGCCCCGTCACCGGTGGCCGCTCGCGACCGTGGTCGCCAAGCTCGTCGTCCTCGACGACATCAACTCTCGTCATCCAAACAACCGTCCAACCGCATGACGCGGAGGCCACCTCCGCTCCGTCCGCAATATACAGTGTGGGCGACCTGGTTCAACGTCCAAACCTGGTAGGCTCGGCCGACGGCGTCACCGCGCGTCCCAGTATTCCTCGCGGGCGAGTTCGGTTTCGAGCCCGGATTGCCAGGCCGCGAGGTCGGTGCGGCCGCGGCGGCTGTCGGCGAGATGGGTGGTGATCAGGGCGAGCGCCGCCTGTTCGATGTCGTCGAGGATCTCCTCGCCAACCCGCGCGATCGCCTGGTCGGCGATTGCCGGGCCGCAACCGTCGATCTTGTGGATCAGCGCCGCGTATTCGGCGAGCAACCGGTTCGACTCCGCGACCACGTCGTTGAGCCGGGCCTGTTCGCGCTCGAGCAGCGGGCGGACGTCGGCGTTGGCGGCATCGACCACCAAACCGGACCACACCCGGACATAGCCGCGGATCTCGCCCGCGCCATAGGCGACGTAGCCAAGCCCGCGCGCGGTCGCGATCGCCTGGCGGACCTCGCCCATGCAGGTGCCGAGCAGGCCCTTGGCGATCAACTCGTTGGCCTCGAACAGGCTGGTGCGCATGCGGTTCAGGCGTTGCGAGGTGTCGCGGTCGAGGCCGTAGCGCTGCATCAGCGCCTCGACCGCGCCGATCGCGGTGCGGATCGGTCCGGCGGCCTGCAGGAACGGGCTGCTCGAGCGCGCGCCCGCCGGGGTCGCGCGTTGCAGGCCTGAGCGATAGTCCTGATACGACCGGGCGAGCTCGGTGCGGGTCTGGTCCGACGCAATCACCGGGCTGCCGATTGCCAAACGGAAACCGGTGGTCGGCGAGCGCTGGACCACCATGCGGTCGCCGGTCCAGCGGTAGATCTCGACCTCGGAGCGGTAGGAGGTTCGAATCTCGCGCGCACTGGTCAGGAAGCTGCCGCCGCGCGCCACCAGGGCGCCCGGTTTGCCCTGGTCGAGCTCGGGGCGGAACAGCTCGGCCGTCAGCTCCTGGACGTTGCCGATCATGTCGTGGAAGCCGTAGACCGCGTCCAGGCTGCCGATCCGGCGCGGCGCGCTCTTGGCCGCCGGCGCCACCCAGGCGTAGCTGCGCCACGCGTCATCGGGGAACGGCAGCGGCCGGGCGAACAGGGCTTCGTCCTCGCGCACCACCGCGGTCTCGTAGCCGCCGCGTGCGGCATAGGCCCATTCGACCTCGGTCGGCAGACGGAAATGGCCGGGCACGCCGTCGAGCGTCGGCAGCGCGGCAAGGCAGGCGGGTGTCTCGAAACACCAGAGATTGTAGGCGTCCACGAGCGCCAGCACGTCCTGGTGGCTGAGCCAGGCGACCGGGTCGGCGAGCAGCCGGTCGCGCCCGGCGCCGCGGACCCGGGGCAGGCGCTCGTCGCGTGGGTTGCCGCTGAGCTCGACCAGGTGTTCGACGCCGCGGTCCAGGTCGCCGGCGCCGAGGATCGCCGCGGCTTGTGCCTTCGAGACCTCGTACTTGCCGAGATAGTAGACCCAATCCTGGCCGTCCGGCGCCGGGAACGAGCCGCTGACCATGACCTCGCGCGGGGTTTCGAAGACATCGACGTCTTCCATCCGGGTCCCGGCGTTGCCGAGCGTCACCATGCGCCGCGGGTCGCCCCAGAACGCGGGTCCCGCGACCCGGACCGGGCGCACCACCATATTGAGCCCACCGGGCATCGGGATCGCGAGATCGCCGGGCGCCGGCTGCGGGTCGTAGCGGACGTCGCCGTCGTCGGCGCGCCCCGGCGCAGCGGCGGTGCCGAGCGCCAGCGCCGCCCCGACCAGCACGGCGCCGAGACGCGCCAAGCGGCTATTCGACACGGATCGCCTCCCCCGGTTCGATCCTGGTGGTTTTCCAAGCCGCCGCCAGCGCCGCCAACAGGGCGGCGGCGACCGTCGCGGCCAGCGCGGCCGCGAGCGTGTCGGGCGGCAGGTCGCAGATGCGCCCGCCCGAGCCCTGATACAGACCGATGTCGGTGGCGAACACCCCGTTGATCACCGAGGCCAGCGCCGCATAGGCCGACGCGGCGACCGCGCCGCACAGAACCGCGATCGCGGCACTCTGGACCAGCGGGAACCAGAACACGCTGGCGCGCGGCACCCCCATCAGACGCATCATGCTGAGCTCGCGGGTCTTGCGCTCGACCGCGGCATAGAGGCTCGCAATCAAGGCGGCGATACCGCCGACGATCCCGACCACCGCGATCAGCCAGAACACGTTGGTCAGACCGCGGTCGAGCACCCGGATGCGCTCGATCGCCGCGACCTGGGTGATCACCTCGAAGCCCTGGCCGCGCAGCTCGGCGAACAGCCCGGCGACATCGTCGATGCTGCGGGCGTACAGCCGAAAGCCGCGGTACGGCGAGCGGCTGAGCAAGAACCGCCCGGCCTCGGGCGCGTACGCGATCCGGCGCGCCGCACCGGCCCGGATCGTCCCGGCGACCGCCGCCGGGACCAGCACGGCGTCGCCCGGCGCCGCGCCCGCGACCGCGAGCGGCACCACCGGCTCGCCCTGCATCGACGGTATACGGGCCCGCACGGTCGCCGCCGCGCCGGCGCCGGGCACCAGCGCCGGGATGCCGTCCGCGGTGGCGGCCGTCCGGTCGGCGTCGCGGCCGAACCCGCCGTCGCCGCCCCAGGGTGCGGCCGGCAGGCCGAACCGCTGCGCGGTCTCCGGGGCGACCGAGTAGCCGTTGACCGACACCGCCCGGCCGTCCAGCCGCAGGCTCGCGTCGGCGACGTACGGCAGCACCGCCGCGCCGCGGCCGCGCAGCTGGCGGCGCAACGCGGCGACGCTGCTCGGGCCGACCGGATCCTTGAACACCGACACCCGGTAGATCGTGACATCGTCGCGCGGTGCCGTGCCGAGCACCGCTCGCATCGCGTCCGCCGACACCGGTTCGACATCGGTGAAGCCGGTGCCGATCGCCAGCGTGTGCCGGGTCACCGGATCGAGCGGCCGCGCGACCAGCACGAAGGCGCCGTCGACCACGGGGGTTGCGGTGGCAAGGCCGCCCGGCCAGCCGCGGTCGGGCACCGCCCTGCCCTCGCGATAGGCCTCGACATCGCGCACCAGGGCGAGCGGCGCGTAGACCCGTTCGAGCCCGTCGGCCTTGGCCGGCAGCACGTCGGCGACCGGCACCGTCAGGGTCTCGCGCTCCGGCCGGCCGCCGCGCGAGCGGGTCACCACCAGCTCGACTTGATCGCCCGCCGCAACGCCCAGCTCCTCGGCCGCCACGGCGGACAGCGCGACCGCGCCGGGGCCGGGAATTTGGGCGTCGTTGTCGGTGAACAGCGGGTCGCCGGGCGCGGTCGGGATCAGGTCGAGCGCGCGCGACGCCGCGTCCTCGCCCGGCGCCGCCACCCGCACCACCGAGGAGCCGCGCAGGATCGTCGGCACCACAAAGGCGACCTCGGGGCGCGCCGCCAGCGCGTCGAACCACGCCTGGCTCAGGTTCAGCGTCTCGGCCGGTTTCACCTCGCGGTAAACCGGGTCCTCGACCAAGCGCGCGCGCAGGATCGTGATCACCCCGTTTTTCAGGCCGAACAGCAGCAACAGCGGCGCCAGAATCGCCGCCAGCGCCAGCACGATGCACAGGTTGAGCAGCCACTCGTGGCGCAGATCGGCGAGCGCCAGCACCGCGACCGTGCCATGGGTGCCGCGGCGCCGGCGCAGCCGCCCGGGCGGGTCAGCGGAGCCGGGTGCAGCGGGAGCGGGTGGTGACGTCATCGACCGCCTCGACGGTAAATCCGTAAACCTCGTCGGCCAGGTCCATCACCAATCCCTGGTCATGGGTGACCATCACGATCGTGGTGCCCTGGTCGCGGGCGAGCCCGTGCAAATCTTCGACGATCGCGCGGGCCCGTGCCTTGTCGACCGCGGCGGTCGGCTCGTCGGCGAGCACCAGGCGCGGCCGGTGCAGGATCGCGCGCAAAATCGCGACCCGCTGGCGCTGACCGCCCGACAGATAGCGCGGCTTCTTTGCCAGATGCTCGGCAATGCCGATCCGCGCCGCCTGTTCGGCCAAGCGGTCCGGGCCGATCCGCTCGCCCTTGAGCCGCGCCGACAACAGGATGTTGCCGCGCACGGTCAAGAACGGAAACAGACCGCCGGTCTGGAGGACATAGCCGAGCTGCTCGCGCCGGTAGGCGGCGAGCGCCGCCTCGTCGCCGGCCTGCCACAAGGCCGCGATGTCGACCGGGCCGCTCGCGCCCGCGTCCACCGGCGGGTACAGGTGGAACGCGCCGCACGTGGTCGGGCGCAGCACCAGGGCGAGCAGGTCCAAGAGCGTGCTCTTGCCGCACCCGCTCTCCCCGACCACCGCAGCGAAGGTCCCGGCGCTGAGGGAGAGCGCCGGGACCGTCAACTCGAACGCGACACCGGCGCGCTCTCGCCGTTTTTCGACCTCGGCGAGCTCGAGCACCGGCCGGGTCATGGCAGCATGTCGATCGCGAGCGGTGTCACCTTCTGGCTCTCGGCGGTGTCGTCGGCAAGCGCGTGCCAAAGATCGGTGTTCTCGTTGATCTCGCGATAGAGCGCGAGCTTGGCCTCGAGTTTGCGCTCGAGCGCGACCCGTTCGTCGGCGGTCAACGCCTCGTAGATCGCGTCGCTCATCGCCAGGACTTCGCTGCGATACGGCAGGCTCTCGATCCAGCGCGGCATCAGGCGGGTCTCGCTCAAGCGCCGCGCCTGGTCGAAGTTGATGTCGTCCGCGGTCTTGATCGTCTGGGTCACCACCGCCTGGAGCGCGCTGAAGAACTGCGCCTTGGTCAGCTCCGCCTCTTTCATCGCGGTGACCACGGCTTCGAGCGCGATGATCAGATTGTTGACCTGCTCGCGGGTCAACAGGACCCGGACCGAGAGCGCCGGCACCACCGGGTCGATCAGGTCGCGGTCGAAGGTCCAGGCGACGATGTCGCGCGGGGCGGACGCCTGGTCGCCGAGATACTCGACCAGCGCGGACTCGATGGTCTGGGCGAGCGCGTCCTGGGTGCCCGGATCCGCCCCGCCGATCGCCGGGTCGGCGCCGATGCCGGGGTCGCCGCCGCCGGTACGCACCGCGGCCTGGGCGACCTGGCGCGCACTGGCGCCGCCGGTCGTGCGCGCGGCCCCGATCACCGCCGACAGGGAGCCGGCGAGCTGGCCGACCACGGTCTCGAACCGATCGAGCGCCTGGGTCGGGATATCGTAATAGAGCGCGGACTCGGCACCCGGGTTGCGCGACAGGATGCGGAACTGGTCGCGTGCGATCTCGTGGTCGCTACGCGCCGCCGGGTCGAGCAGGTGGATTGCCGCGATCCGCACCTTCAGCTGATCGGCGAGTTGGCGCAGCTCGGCCGGGCCGATGTCGAGGGTCGCCTGGCGGTGGCCCGGCTCATGGCCGCTGGCGTCGCCGACCAGGATCACGAATTTGAGGCTGCGGTCGCCGGTCCACGGCGCTTTGAGGCCGAGATCGACGCCGGCGAACACCTCTTCCGGGTAGTCCTCGCTGCCGACCCCGGCCGGGCCGGCCTCGTCGGTCAGAAGCCGGGCCAAGCCGTCGCTGTCGACCAGGCTCGGGGTGAACAGCCGGGTGGTGAACTGAAGACCCGGCATGATCGTCGCATTGTCGCGATAGCCGATCAGGCCGAACCGGACCTTCTCGCGGTCGGCGGCGTCGTTCAGCACCAGCTCGGCGATCCGGGCGATCGCGGTCTTGGTGCGGTCGATGTAGGGACCCATGCTCGAGGTCATGTCCATCACGAACACGATATCGACCGCGAGCGCTTCCGCGACCGTGCGCTCGAGCAGGATGTCGGCTGCGACCTCGTCGCGATAGGCGGTGTTGTCGAGCGTGGTCTGGTCGGCGCCGACCGAGCGTTCGCGCGGGATCGCCGCGGCGACCTGGAGATAGCGCGCCGGGTCGTCGAACAGATGGACCTGGTCGAAGTCGATCACCGGGAAGATGTAGAAGTCCTTGTCGATGTCGCGGTAGCGGCTGGTTTCGGCGCTGACCACGCCGGCCGGCACGCCGCCGGCGTCCAGCGTGTCGTAGAGTGCCTGCGCCTGGTCGGCGCGGGCGTCCGCTTCGACCACCTGGGAGAGCGGCGGCAGCTCACCGAACATCAACACCGGTTGCCGCGCCTGGTCGCCCGAGCCCGGGTGGGTGTAAGCGACCACCAGGGCCTGGTGCCACTCGAGCAGGTCGCCCGCCTGCATCCAGCCGAAGGGGCGGCGCACCGTGGTGCCGACCCGGTACCAGCCGGTCGGGTTGGCCGGGTCGGAGAGGTCGAGCTCTTTGCGGTCGAACACGTAGAGCGGGTAGAACGCCCGGACGTTGGCCGCCAGGATGGCGTCGCGGCTCGCCTCTTCGGTCGAATAAATGTTCGAGAACGGCCGCGGCAGCGCCATCAGCGGCAGCATGGTTGCGTTGTCACGGCAGACATCGTCCGGGCCGCCGCAGGTGATCTCGCCGAGCGATGCGGCCGCAGCGGGGCCGCCGAGGGTCAAGGCAATGGCAACGGCGCAAAGGCGGCGGGGTACCGCGCGCCCGCGGGCGCGTCCAAAACTCCCTAAAGGCATGATCCGCTCCTCGATAGTTTTCCACCGGCCCCGGCCGAAACACCGTATGCGGCCTGTCGGCCGTTCGGGGGGCGCCGCCCCCTCGACCCCCGCAAGGGGTTGCCCCCTTGACCCCATTTAATCGGGTCCAGGGGGCAACCCCTGGTCAGGGTCCCCCCCTTCTGACCGTGGGGGCGCGAAGCCCCCAAAATCTCGCAACAGGCGTCGGGGGCTGGTCAGTCTTGAGTTGAAGCGCAGGTCCTTGTTACCGCCGGCCTTGGCCGAACCGGAAGGTGACACCGCCGGGCGACCGCCGCCACGGGCCGGTACGCGGGTACGCGCGCGACGGATAGCCATAGACGCGGCGCGGCGGATAGCGACCGGCCCAGGGATAGGACGGGCCGATCACCGGCGGCAGCACGACCACGCTCGGCAGCCCCGTGCTGGGCGCGCGTGCGGTGGCGGTGCCGCCTTCGGCAGCGGCGGCCCGGGTCAGGCTGGCGAGCCGCCGCTCGGCGCGCGCGGTCTCGCTCGGGTCCATGGTGCGGGCCAGCGCGGCGACGGCGTCGCGCAGCTCGGCCCGATCCTCGAGCTTGGTGGCATAGCTGAGCCAGGCATAGGCCTCGACCGGATCGGCCGCAACCTCCCGACCGTCGCGGTACAACTGGCCGAGCTTGGCCGCCGCGCCCCAATTGCCCGAGGTCGCCGCGGCGCGCAGCACCTTTGGATCACCGGATTTCTCCGGACAGTAGTTTATGATCTCGGGCACCGAAAAGCCGCCATAAACGAACTTTTCGACCTGTTCCGACGGACAGGGCGCCACCGCCTCGGGCAAGGCCGCGGTGGTGGTGGTGGCGGTCGCACCGTCGCTGCCGAACAGGCCGTCGATCATCATTGTGAACGCAACGAAGCCTGCGAACACGAGAAGCGAGAATCCTACCGTTCCAATCGGCATGCCGACGCCTCACCGTCCGGTTGACAGGATGCTGACAACTTGGTGCTCCGCCCGCTCTATGTGTTGGCGGGATCGGACATCAGCAAGAAAAAATGTCGCGCATGGGGCAGGTTGGCGCCTTTGCCGGGCGGCATCGCTGGCGTTCGGCCGCCCGAGCCCCTAAGACTCGGGGCCCGGAGACCAACAAGCCGGCATCGTCAGCCTCGGCGGGGCTTTCAAGGCCCGTTTCGGCCGACGTCGGGGGCTTTCGCGGGGAGCCGTCATGCTGATCGATGTCACGGTGACCAACTTCCGGTCGATCCGCTCGGCGCAGACGCTGTCGATGGTGCCCGGCCGCTCGCGCGAGGCGCGCGAACGGGTCGGCTTTGCCACCGGTGTCAAGGCGGTGCCCCACTTGTTGCGGACCACGGCGGTGTTCGGCCCCAACGGCGCCGGCAAGACGGCCCTGACCGAAGCGCTGGCGACCCTGCAGGGTCTGATCTTGGGCTCGGTGCCGCCGCTCGCGGCGCCGACCGCGATCCCGGTCGCGCCCAACCTGTTCGACCCGGACGCCCGCGATTTGCCGACCGAGATCGAGGTCCGATTTGTGGTCGCCGGCAACCGCTACCGCTATGGCCTCGCGGCCGACCGCGACCGGGTGGTCGGCGAATGGCTGTTCGCGGTACCGGCCGATGGCCGGCCTCAGCGCTGGTTCGAGCGTCGGGTCGAAGACGACCCCGACGGCGCCACGATCAGCCGCTGGTACATCAACCCCGCGCTCAAAGGGGCGAAGGAGAGCTGGAAAAAGGCGACGCCCGACCATGCACCGTTCCTGTCGGCCGCGGTCGCCGCCGGTGCGGAGGCGTTCGACGAGCCGTTCACCTGGTTCCATCGCGGCCTGTGGGTGCTGACGGCAGACCGCACGGACGCGCCGAGCCTGCGGGCGTGCCGCAGCGAGCGCCGACGCCGGCGGGTGCTCGCGGTGCTCAACGTCGCAGGGCTCGAGCTGGTCGATCTGGCGCTGACCGGCCCGCCGGCCGACGGCGGCGCCCCGGTGGTGCCGGGTCTTGAACCCCGGGTCGCGCTCGGCCACGCTGGTGCCGACGGCAGCACCGCCTGGCTTGATCTTGCGGCGGGATCCGAGGGCACCCGGGCCCTGTTTGCCCTCGCCGGGCCGTTGACCGACGCGCTCGACCAGGGCGCGACCCTGGTGGTCGACGATCTCGACCGCAACCTTCATCCGTTGGTCGCCCGCCGGCTGGTCGGGCTGTTCCACGACCCGGCGACCAACCCGCGACCGGCCCAGCTGATCTTCACCTGCCACGACGCAACCCTGCTCGCCGACCGCCAGCTCCACCCCGACCAGGTCTGGCTGATCGACCGCAGCGGCGGCGCCAGCGAACTGGTCGCGCTGTCGGATTACGACATCCGCGACGGCGAGGCGCTGATGAAGGGCTATCTCGCCGGCCGGTACGGCGCGCTGCCGCGGATGCCGTGACGCCGGGCGCGGCGCTTGCTTGAATGGGGCGGCGCTCGGTCATTCTGTTCGGTCATACTATAGGTGCTCATGAAAACGCGGATCGCCCAACTTGAAGCCCAGGCCGGTCAAACCGAAAAACGGGTCGACCGGATCGAAGCGACACTTGAACGTCTGGTCGAGACGGTCGGTGAATTGTGCGCGGATCTGCGGCTGCTCCGGACGGAGATGAACGGCGGCTTCGCACAGGTCAAATCGGCCTCCCTGTCCCTCCGTACCGAGGTCAAGGGCGACATCGCATCCTTGCCATCGAAGTCCGACATGCGGGACTATCTGATCTCTGGTTTGATCCTGGCGGTCGCCGTGTTCGGCCTGACCCTGGCCGGCGCGTCTTTCCCTGCAAGCCACCGCACGCCCCCGCCCCCGCAGCCGGTCGCGGTCCAGGCGCCCATCCCGGCACCGTCGCCGACCTCGCAGTGAACGTCGGGGGTCTTGCCGGCGGCGCCGGCATGGCATACCATCGTGATCATGGAAACGCGCGTTGCCCTTCTTGAAGCCCAGGCCGGTCAAACCGAAAAGCGGATCGACCGGATCGAGGCGACACTCGAACGTCTGGTCGAGACGGTCGGCGAATTGCGCGCGGATATGCGACTGCTCCGGTCGGAGATAAACGGCGGCTTCGCTCAGATCAATACCAACTTTCAAAACCATCGCACCGAGGTGAAGGGTGATATCGATACTCTTCGCACCGAGGTGAGGAGCGATAACGGTGCCCTTCGCGCCGAGGTGAGGAGCGATAACGATGCCCTTCGCGCCGAGGTGAGGAACGATAACGATGCCCTTCGCGCCGAGGTGAAGGGTGACATTGCATCGTTGCGCGCCGAGTTACCGACCAAGTCCGACATGCGGGGCTATCTGATCTCCGGTTTGATCCTGGCGGTCGCCGTGTTCGGCCTGACCCTGGCCGGCGCGTCCTTCCTTGCGAGCCACCGCGTGCCCTCGGCCCCTCAGCCCGTCGCGGCCCCGGCGCCGTCGCCGACTGCGCAGTGAGCGGCGGGATGATTGCCATCCCCACCGGCTTGGCAGACCATTGTGATCATTGGAACATGCGCGGCGCCGCTTGAGGCCCAAGCCGGCCTCACCGAGAAACGGATCGATCGGATCGAGGCGACGCTTGCGCGGATTCTCGACGCGATCGGCGAACTCCACGCGGACAACCGGTTGCTGCGCGCCGAGATGGCCCTGGGACGCGCCGAGACCAAGGCCGACCTCGAGACATTTTGTGCCGAGATCAAGTCCGACATTGCCGCGCTGCCGACTGAAGCGGAGATGCGGGGCTATCTGATCTCCGGTTTGATCCTGTCGGTCGCGGTGTTCGGCCTGATCCTGGCGGGCACGACCTTCCTCGCGCCGCTGCGGTCGGCCGCCCTGACCCAACCGATCGTGATCCAGCTCCCACCCCCGGTACCGACGGTGACCACTGCCGCGCAGTAAGGCCGGTCCGGACCGACCGATCGCGCCAGCGTCGCCCTCGGGCGCGACCGTGCGCCGAGGGCGGCGTCCGGGACGGCGGCTCACCCGCGCCGGGCGACGATCTGCTTTTTGATATCGACGATCGCCTTGGCCGGGTTGAGGCTCTTGGGGCAGGTCCGGGTGCAGTTCATGATCTGGTGGCAGCGATAGAGCCGGAAGGTATCTTCCAGATCGTCCAGCCGCTCGCCGGTCATCTCGTCCCGGCTGTCGGCGAGCCAGCGTTGCGCCTGCAACAAGATCGCCGGCCCCAAGTAGCGCTCCGGGTTCCACCAGTAGCTCGGGCAGCTGGTCGAACAGCAAAAGCACAAGATGCACTCGTAAAGACCGTCCAGCTTGGCGCGGTCTTCGGGCGACTGCAGGCGCTCGCGATCCGGGGCCGGCGACTGGGTCTGCAGCCACGGCTTGATCGACGCCAGCTGGGCGATGATCAGCGTCAGGTCCGGCACCAGGTCCTTGACCACGTCCATGTGCGGCAGGGGATAGACCTTGACATCGCCCTCGACCTCGTCGATCGGCTTGGTGCAGGCGAGCGTGTTCAAGCCGTCGATGTTCATCGCGCACGAGCCGCAGATGCCCTCGCGGCACGAGCGCCGGAAGGTCAGCGTGCTGTCGATGTCGTTCTTGATGTGGATAAGCGCGTCCAACACCATCGGGCCGAACGCGTCAAGATCGACCTCGAACGCGTCGAGCCGCGGGTTGTCGCCGCTGTCGGGGTCCCAGCGATAGATCTTGAACACCTTCTTGCGCTTGGCGTCGCGCGCGGCGGTGACCTGTCTGCCGGGCTTGATCTTCGAATGGGCGGGGAGCGTGAATTCGACCATGGGACACCACTTTCGGAAAAGGCGGTTCAGGCATTGGCAGCCGCGTCGTCGATCGCGGGCTTAAGGTCGTTGTTCTCCTCAATCCGCAACATCCGGATGTCGCGCACCGACGCAGAAAACCATTTTAGTTTTCGCGTCAGTGACATCACCGCGAGCACACAAGTAACCGGCGTTACGGAGTCATTCCCGAAACAGACGCTGCCTTGTTGCCAGTCGAAACCAAACGTCCTCAGCTCGGTTCTGATCTCGTTGTATCCATTCCGCCAGCTCGCGCCACCATAAGTCTGTTCCAACACATTGGTGTCGAGATCGAAGGTGATCGCGTACATGGAGCCTCCCTGGCGCGGCGGCCGGTTGTGCCCGATGGCTGGCGATGCGTGGATCATCGAGGTCATGACAGGGCTGATCTCGGTTGCCTCAATAGACCCGCTTCTTCGGCGGGATCGGCTCGACGTCGTTGGTGAGCGTGGTGAGGTGGACCGGCCGGTCGCCCATGGTGACCTCGCCGGCGTCGGTGACCCACACCGTGCTGTGCTTCAGCCAGTTGGTGTCGTCGCGCTCGGGGAAGTCCTCGCGCGCATGGGCGCCGCGGCTCTCGGTCCGATGCGCCGCCGCGTGCATGGTCACGACCGCCTGGTAGAGCAGGTTGTCGAGCTCGATCGCCTCGACCAGGTCCGAGTTCCAGATCAGGCTGCGGTCGGAGATCGCGATCTCGGGCCGCTTGGCCCAGGCCTCGCCGATCTTGGTCACGCCCTCGGCCAGGCTGTCGCCGGTGCGGAAGACCGCGCAATAGGTCTGCATGGTCTTTTGCATCTCGAGCCTGAGATCGGCCGAGCGGATGCCGCCCTTGGCGTGGCGCAGCCGGTCGAACCGATCAAGCGACAGATCGTCGAGCGACGCCGGCAGGTCCTTGTGGCGCGCGCCTTTTTCGATCACCTCGCCGCAGCGCAACGCCGCCGCGCGGCCGAACACCACGAGGTCGAGCAGCGAGTTCGAGCCGAGCCGGTTGGCGCCGTGGACCGACACGCAGGCCGCCTCGCCGACCGCAAGCAGGCCCGGCACCACCGCATCCGGGTTGTCGGCGGTCGGGCGCAGCACCTCGCACAGATGGTTGGTCGGGACGCCGCCCATGTTGTAGTGCACGGTCGGCAGCACCGGGATCGGCTGCTTGGTCACGTCGACGCCCGAGAACACCTTGGCGGTCTCGGCGATCCCGGGCAGCCGCTCGTGGATCACCGCCGGTTCCAGATGCTCCAGATGCAGGTGGATGTGGTCGCGGGTCGGACCGACGCCGCGGCCCTCGCGGATCTCGATGGTCATCGCCCGGCTGACCACGTCGCGGCTCGCCAGGTCCTTGGCCGACGGCGCGTAACGCTCCATGAAGCGCTCGCCCTCGCTGTTGGTGAGGTACCCGCCCTCGCCGCGCACGCCCTCGGTGATCAGGCAGCCGGCGCCGTAGATCCCGGTCGGGTGGAACTGAATGAACTCCATGTCCTGGAGCGGCAACCCGACCCGGAGCACCATGGCGTTGCCGTCGCCGGTACAGGTGTGCGCCGACGTACACGAGAAATAGGTCCGGCCATAGCCGCCGGTCGCCAAAATCACCGCATGCGCGCGAAACCGATGGATCGTGCCGTCGTCAAGGTTCCAGGCGAGCACGCCGCGGCACACCCCCTCGTCGTCCATCAGAAGGTCGAGCGCGAAATACTCGACGAAGAACTCGGCCTCATAGCGCAGCGACTGCTGATAGAGCGTGTGCAGCATGGCGTGGCCGGTGCGGTCGGCCGCGGCGCAGGTCCGGTAGGCGATGCCCTCGCCGTAGCGGGTGGTCATGCCGCCGAACGCGCGCTGATAGATTTTGCCGTCGGCGGTGCGGCTGAACGGCACGCCGTAGTGTTCGAGCTCGATGATCGCCGGGATCGCCTCGCGGCACATGTATTCGATCGCGTCCTGGTCGCCGAGCCAGTCGGAGCCCTTGACGGTGTCGTACATGTGCCAGCGCCAGTCGTCCTCGCCCATGTTGCCGAGCGCGGCCGACACCCCGCCCTGGGCCGCGACCGTGTGGCTGCGGGTCGGAAACACCTTGGTCACGCACGCGGTCTTCAGACCCTGTTCGGCCAGGCCCAGGGTCGCGCGCAGGCCCGCGCCGCCGGCCCCGACGACGACGACGTCATAGACGTGATCGATCACTTGATAGGCAGTGCCCATGGCCGGTCAGCCTCCCACGGCGATCTTGAGGACCGACACGATGCTGATCACCGCCAGCACCGTGAAAAAGAACTTCTGGACGATGATCGCGGTGACCTTGGCCGACTTGGTCTGGATATAGTCTTCCATGATCACCTCGACCCCGGCCGAGGCATGGTGCAGGCCGGCGACGATGAACAAGATCATCAAGGTCGCGGTCCACGGCGAGCCGAGCCAGACCGACACCGTGGCGTGGTCCGCGCCGACCAGCGCCGCCAGCGAGAACACGAACCACAGGCCGAGCGGCACCAGCGCGATCGAGGTCATGCGCTGCATCCACCAGTGGTCGGTGCCGTGTTTCGAGGAGCCGAGGCCGCGGGCACGGGCGAGCGGCGTGAGCAAACGGGACGACGACGTTGCCATGAGGGGGTCTAAGTCCTTGGCTGAAGACGGCGGCGGGCGGAGATCTTCGGGTCGCCCGGGGCGGGATCGGACGGACCGGCAGGGCTTTTTGGCCGGCGTTACCAGGACGCGATCGCGATGATCCAGGACACCAGCGTCAGCGCCGATGCGGTCGCGAGCATGATCACGCCGCCGGTCTTGATCCCGTCGATTTCGAGCCCGATCCCGATGTCCCACAACATGTGCCGGACACCGTTGCACAGGTGGTAGAACAAAGCAAAGCTCCACCCCAGCAACAACAAAATCCCGAACCACGACCCGATGAAACCCTGGGCCACATCGAAATACTCGGGGCCGGCACCGGCCGCGATGATCCACCAGGCGAACATCAAGGTCCCGATCACCAAACCGACCCCGGTGATCCGGTGGAACCCCGACATCACCATGGTGAATTGCATGCGGTAGACCGAAAGATGCGGCGACATCGGCCGCGGTCTGGCGGAGGGGGCGACTGAGGTCATGAAGGGCGTCCTTGTCGGGGCGAACCTGCTCGGCCGCGGCCGGTGTTACGGGTCCGCGCGCGCCGCACCTCGGCCCATCCACGTTCGACATGCAAAGCCCGGGACGGGCGGGCACCGAGCAACTGTCGGACAATGAGCTACCCTGCGACGCTGTACAAGTCAACGCCATGCGGGTCCTTATGTTATGAGCTCTAAGGGTCGGCCCGCAGGATCACGACCGGAGCTCGCGGCCGATCCCGTCGATCACCCGCAGCACCTCGCCAAGCTGCCGGGCCCGGCGCATCGGCACCCGGCCGACCGTCAACAGATACTCGGTCGGCCGGCCGCCGCGCGGCGCCAGCTTTGCGACGCACAACAGGGGTTGCTCGTGGGTCCGGCGGAAGACACTAAAAAACGCCGCGTCGGCGGCGTGGTCGATTGCGTAGTCGCGCCAGTCGCCCCGCGCGACCCGCGCGGCGTAGACCGACAAGAGCTGCGACAACTCCCCCCGATTGAAATAGACGCGGGGTGCCGGGCGTCGGCGATAGTCGGCGAGGTGGATCAGGCGGGTCATCGGGAACGGCGGATCGCCGACGCATCCCTGCGGCACCGTGCCACAGGTGCGCACGATCGGCGGCACCGGGGCCGGGGTCGCATCGGGTGTGTGTGTGTCATCGATCGGTCATACCCCAATCGGTGCGGTCATGACAAGATCGCCTCGGCGCCGCAAGACCTGATCTATAGTGCGTTGCCGCACTTGACGTTCGAGGTCGAGGCTTCAAAGCTCTAGGGCGTACCGCTTTTGGGGATGAGCACCGCCCCGGCCCCGACCGGATGCCGCCGCGCCGCCGTCCCCGGCGACCGCTGTTGGTAACAGACCTCGAGACAACGGCCATGCCAGCACTGACAACCCCGAATTGCGATTTCGGTTGGACGGCGGTGGACTTCCACCTCCCCGGGACCGACGGGCGGAGCTATCGCCTGGCCGACGTCCGCGGGCCGAACGGCGTCGTGGTGATGTTCCTGTGCAACCACTGCCCGTACGTCAAGGCGGTGATCGATCGGGTGGTCCGCGACGTCGGCGAACTGATGCGCGACCACGGCGTCGGTGCGGTCGCGATCATGCCGAACGATACCGCCGCGTATCCGGACGATTCGTTCGACAACATGAAGCTGTTCGCCGAACGCCACCGGTTCCCGTTCCCCTATCTGATCGACGAAACCCAAGAGGTCGCGCGCGCCTATGATGCGGTGTGCACGCCGGACTTTTATGGGTTCAATGCGGCGCTCGAGCTGCAGTATCGCGGTCGACTCGATGCCTCCGGGGTTCGCGTGGTCGAGGACCCGCGACCGGAGTTGAAAGAGGCGATGATCGCGATCGCCAAGACCGGGATCGGCCCGACCGACCAGGCGCCGAGCATGGGCTGCTCGATCAAGTGGCGGGCGGCCGCCTGAAGCCCCGGCGCCGAGCGCGGCCTGGCGGCCGTGGTCAGGGGCGCTGCCCCGACACTCCCGAGAAGGGGTTGCCCCCCTTGAGCCCCAACTACACTAATGGGCACTATAATGGGGTCCAGGGGGCACCCCCCTGACCTTGGGGGCGTCAGCCCCCAAAACTCGGTCCTGTTAAGCGGACCCTGCGGGCGTTGCGCTTGACCGCGGCCTGAGCGGTTTGCTATCGGGCCGGTCGATTGGACGGGACAATCCGGGGCCGGGTCGAGCGATGGCGGATATTTTTCGCGAGGTCGAGGAGGATCTCCAACGCGACCGACTCGAGGCGCTGGCGCGACGGTGGGGCCCGCTGATCCTCGGGTTGGTCCTGGTGGTGGTGGTCGCCACCGCCGGCTATGTGTTTTGGCGCAACTGGCAGACCAGCCACCTCGAAGGTCGGACCGCGGCCTTGTCCACGGCGGCGCGCGCCGACGACCCCGGCACCGCGGCCGACGCGCTTGCCGCGGTCGCTGCGGACGAAGACGGCGGCGGGCGCGGCGCGATCGCCCGGCTGATCGAGGTGGGCCTGCGCGCACGCAGCATCGGCGGCGCGCCCGACGCCGCCACGCCGGGCGACCTGCTGGCCGGCCTGGCGGGCGATCCGGCGCCGGCGGCACCCGGGATCGCGCCGGCGCCGGCGATGTTCCGCGACCTGGCGCTGATCCTGCGCACGTTGCACGAAATGGACCGGCTCGATCGCGGCGGCGCCGGCGGCCCCGACCGGGCGGCGTTGCGCGCGCGCCTGACCCCCCTGACCGACCCGGCCAGCCCGTGGCGTCACACCGCGCGCGAGTTGGCGGCGGTGCTGGCGGCGGACGCCGGCGACCGCGCCGACGCGGTCGAGTTGTTGCGCGCGATCCTCGGCGACCCGGCCGCGCCGCAGGCGACCCGCCAGCGCGCGGGCGAACTGGTCGCCCTCTATGATGGCGAGGCCGGATCATGACCCAGACGATTGCACTGCCCCGCGCCGTTGCGCCCCTCGCGGCCGCGGCCATGCTGGTCGCCGGGTGCGGCTGGACCGACGAGTGGTTCGGCGACCCCGAAGAGCCGCCGTTGCCCGGCGAACGGTTGTCGGTGCTGATGCTCGAGCGTTCGATCGAGCCCGACCCCGAAGCCGCGACCCTGTCGGTCACCCTGCCGCCGCCGGTGCGCAACGACGCGTGGTCCCAAGCCGGCGGAACCCCCAGCCACGCGCTCGGGCATCTCGCGCTGGCCGAGGCGTCCCGGCGAGTGTGGACCGCCGACATCGGCTCCGGCTCGGACAGCACCTTGCGCCTGCTCGCCCAGCCGGTGGTGGCCGGCGGACGGGTGTTTGCGATGGACGCCGACGCCCATGTCGCCGCGGTTTCGGCCGACAGCGGTGCGGCGCTGTGGCGGGTCGATCTGCAGCCGGAGGACGAACGCGGCGATGCGGTCGGCGGCGGCGTCGCGCTCGGCGAAGGCCGGCTGTTCGCGGCGACCGGCTATGGCGAAGTCGTCGCGATCGACCCCGATACCGGCAACATCCTGTGGCGTCGCTGGGTCGGCGGGCCGGTGCGCGGCGCCCCGACGGTCGCCGACGGCCGGGTGATCGTGTTGACGCTCGACAACCAAACCCGCGCGCTCGCGGCCGAGGACGGCACGCCGATCTGGGAGCACGCCGGCATCCTCGAGACCGCCGGCCTGCTCGGCTCGGTCAGCCCGGCGGTCGACCGCACCACCGTCGTGGTGCCCTATTCCTCGGGCGAGTTGGTCGGTCTGCGCGCCGAGAGCGGCCGGCCGGTGTGGGGCGACAGCCTGGCGGCGCTACGCCGGCTCGGGTCGTTGTCGGGCTTGGCCGACATTCGCGGCTTGCCGGTGATCGACAACGGCCTGGTGTTTGCGGTCGGCCACAGCGGCCGCACCGTCGCGATCGACCAGCGCACCGGCGCCCGAGTGTGGGAGCAGGATTTGGGCGGCGTCGATACCCCATGGGTCGCGGGTGATTTATTGTTCGTGCTTAGCAACGACAACGAACTGGTGGCGCTGACCCGCCGCTTCGGCTTGGTCCGCTGGGTGACCGCGCTGCCCAGGTTTGACGACCCTGAGGACGAAGAAGACCCGATTCTTTGGAGCGGCCCGGTGTTGGCCGGCGGCCGGCTGTGGCTGACCGGGTCGAACGCGGTGCTGCTCGCGGTCGCACCGCAGGACGGGACGATCGTCGGCGAGACCGATCTGCCCGGGCGGACGCTGTTGCCGCCGGTGGTCGCGGACGGCACCCTCTTTGTCGTGACCGACTCTGCGACGCTTGCCGCCTATCGCTGACGCCCGGGGCGGCGCCAAGGAGACACAACCAGGGTGGGCCTGACCGTCGCGATCGTCGGGCGGCCGAACGTCGGCAAATCGACGCTGTTCAACCGGCTGGTCGGTCGGCGCACCGCGCTGGTCGACGACACGCCGGGCATGACCCGCGACTGGCGTCGCGGGGCGGCCGAGATCGGCGGGCTCGCGTTCACCGTGATCGACACCGCCGGGCTCGAGGAAGCGGCGGCCGACAGCCTTGCCGACCGGATGACCCGGGGCACCACCGCGGCGTTGGCGCGTGCCGACGTCGCCTTGTTTCTGATCGACGCGCGCGCCGGGGTGACGCCGGCCGACCATCATTTCGCCGCGCTGTTGCGCGCCGGCACGACGCCGATCCTCTTGGTCGCCAACAAGGCCGAGGGACGGCTCGGCACTGCCGGTGCGTATGAGGCGTTCGAACTCGGGCTCGGTGACCCGATCGCGATCTCGGCCGAGCATGGCGAGGGCATGGCCGACCTGGTTGAGGCGTTGTTGCCCTTCGCCCCCACCGACGAGGGCGGCGACGCCGAATGCGGCCTGTCGGCCGTGCGGGGGGCGCCGCCCCCTCGACCCCCGCAAGGGGGGTCACCCCCCTTGACCCCCACTAATGGGGTCCAGGGGGCAACCCCTGGTGGGGGGTGTCGGGGGGCAACGCCCCCTGACCTTGGGGGCGCAAGCCTCCAAAACGACGACCTGTCCGCCCGCCCGATCGACCTTGCGATCGTCGGCCGCCCCAACGTCGGCAAATCGACCTTGGTCAACGCCCTGCTCGGCGAGGACCGAATGCTGACCGGTCCGGAGGCCGGCATGACCCGCGACGCGATCCGCACCGACTGGGTGTGGCAAGACCGCCCGGTTCGCTTGGTCGACACCGCGGGCCTGCGCCGACGGGCCCGGGTCGATGACCGTCTGGAAAAGCTTGCGGTCGGCGACGCGCTTGGGGCGATCCGGCTTGCGACCACGGTGATCCTGGTCTTGGACGCGACAATCGGGCTCGATCGCCAAGACCTGGCGATCGCGCGCTTGGTGCTTGACGAGGGCCGGGCCTTGGTGATCGCGCTCAACAAGTGGGATGTGGTCGCGGTGCCGGCCGACGCGCTCGGCGGCGTCAAGGACCGGCTCCAGACCTCGTTACCC
Source organism: Azospirillaceae bacterium (assembly GCA_028277115.1). GTDB lineage: Bacteria > Pseudomonadota > Alphaproteobacteria > Azospirillales > Azospirillaceae > JANQHG01. Next base: position 4,886 of record JANQHG010000014.1, on the reverse strand, counting down.
CAGGCGCGCGGGGTCGCCTTGGTCACGGTGTCGGCGCTGACCGGGCGCCGGCTCGACGCGCTGATGGCGGCGGTGGTCGATACCGACCGACGCTGGAACCTGCGGGTGTCGACCGGCCAGCTCAACCGCTGGCTTGCCGAGATGACCGATCGCCACCCGCCGCCGCTGGTCGACGGCCGGCGCGTGAAGCTGCGCTACATGACCCAGGTCAAGGCGCGGCCGCCGACCTTCGCGGTGTGGTCGAGCCAGACGGCCGGCCTTCCCGAGGACTATCGCCGCTACCTGACCCAGGGCCTGCGCGCGGCGTTCGACCTCGCCGGGGTGCCGATCCGGCTTTTGGTGCGCAAGGGCGCCAACCCCTATGACCCCGACGGCGGCCGCGGGCGGCGACGCGGTTAGCCCGAACATCAGGCCGGCCGCGGACTGAAACTCTACCGGAATTTGGGGGCTGCGCCCCCAAGGTCAGGAGGTTTCACCCCCCGACACCCCCCGACCAGGGGTTGCCCCCTGGACCCCATTTCGTGTGGGTCAGGGGGGCTACCCCCTTGCGGGGTCGAAGAGCAGCGCCCCCGCGACAGCCATCAGGCCTCATCCTCTCGGCCAGGACGGCCTCGCCGGCCGCCACGGCGGACCAGAAGCTGAAACGACACCAAGCCGAGCGCGCCGACCACGAAGATCGCGGTCATCATCGGCATCTGGTCGCCGGCGTACGAATGGCCGACCAGGATGCCGACCGTGGCGCCCAGGCCCATCTGAACGAAGCCGAGCAGCGCCGACGCGACCCCGGCCATCCGCGGGTAAGGACCGATCGCGCCGGCCTGCGCGGTCGGCAGCACCATGCCGACCCCGATCATGAACAGGCTGGCCGGTCCGACCACCGCGACCACGGTATCGACGCCCGCGAACGCGAGCGCCCAGCCGAGCGCCCCGAACCCGGCCGCAACCCAGGTACCGGCAACGATCATGCGCTCGATCCCGAGCCGCGGCGTCAATCGCCCGGCGGTGAATGAGCCGGTCATGTAGCCGACCACGAAGGTGGCAAAGCACAGGCCGTACGCGGGCGGCGACAGGCCGAAATGCCCGATCATCACGAAGGACGACCCGGAGATGAACGAAAAAATGCCGCTGAACACGAACGACACGCACAAGACATAGCCGCAATAGCGGCGGTCGCGGACCAGGCGGCCATAGTTGCCAAACAGGCGCGCGCGCTCGAGCGCCCGCGGGTCGGGCCGGGTGTTGGTTTCGGCCAGCGTCCACACGGTCGCGACCCAAAGGATCACGCCATAGAGGATCAGCACCCAAAAGGTCGCGGGCCACCCGACGGTATCGACCACGGCGCCGCCGAGGATCGGCCCGAGCGCCGGGGCGACCGCCATCGCCATCGCGATATAGGCGAACATCTGGGCCGCCCGCTCGGGCGTGTAGAGATCACGCACGATCGCGCGGCCGACCACCGGCCCGGCGCAGGCGCCGAGCGCCTGGAGGAAGCGCGCCGCGATCAACGCCTCGATCGACCAGGCGAACAAGCATCCGACCGTGGCGAGGACATAGAGCGCCAGGCTCGCGACCAGCACCGGCCGGCGGCCGAACCGGTCGGACAGGGGGCCGCAGACCAGCTGAGCGGCCGCGAAGCCGAACATGAACGCGCTCAAGGTCAGCTGGACCGCGGCGACGTCGGTGTCGAACGCCCGGACCAGCGACGGCAGCGCCGGCAGGTAAAGATCGGTCGACATCGGCCCGACCGCGACCAACGCGGTCAAGAGGACGGCACGGCCGCGGTCTCGACGTTGTCGGGTCCGGTCAGTCGGGGACGGTGCGCCCGGGGTCGGGGCCGCCGTATCGGAACAAGCGGGCGCCGTTGCGACGCAGCCAGTTTCGGGCACCGTCGACGTCGTCGGTGAGGGTGGCGACGAGCGCCCAGAATCTGGCGGAATGGTTCATCTCCCGAAGGTGGGCCACTTCGTGCGCCACCACATAGTCGAACACCGGCTCGGGCGTCAGCAACAGCCGCCACGAAAACGAAAGCCGCCCGTTGGCGCCGCAGCTGCCCCAGCGGCTGCGGGTGTCGCGCACGGTGACCCGGCGGACCGCGACACCGAGCCGCGCCGCCTTGTCCGCGGCGCGTGCGACCACCTGGCGCCGCGCCTCTCGGATCAACAGGTTGCGTACCCGGCGCGCGGTGTGCTCGGGCGCGCCGCCGACCGTGATCGCGCCGTCCGCGATCTCGGCCCGGCCGGCCCGCGCCGGGTCGGTGCGGATGACATGGGGCACGCCCAGGATCGGCACTTCGGCGCCGGCGCAAAACGGCAGCCGCGGCGGCAGTGCCGCCAGCCGGCCGGCGATCCAGCCGGTGTGGCGGGCGATGAAGCCGCGCACCTCGGCCTCGGCCAGCCCGGCCGGCACCACCACCCGGACCAAGCCGTCCGCGGGGTCGACCCGAAGCGTCATGCGCCGGGCCCGCACGCTCTCGCGGACCTCGAGCGGCGTGGACCGGCCGTCGATCATCAAGGGCTGGACACGGGGTGAACCCACGGTCGGCGTCCATGGTGTTTGTCGGAAGTGGTGACGGCGGCAGTATAGGCACGGGCCCGGCATCGGGTCGAGCGCGCCGCAGCCCTGCGCCCGGCGCGATCGTAAACCCTCGCTTAACGGTCACGTCTGTAAAGTTTGATTGCTCCTAAAGGAATAACGAGACACTGGCCGTGGTGGCCGCAGGAGGCATGTCATGGAGATTTCCGGCGCGTCCGCCGCGACCTACGCTCAGTCGATTCGGCCACAGGAACCGGTGCCGCCGCCCGACGGCAACATCGAAAACCGTCGGCCGCCGCCGGAGCCGGAGCCGCCGACCCAATCGGCAGGGGGCGGTCGGGGCAGCAGTCCGAATGGCCTCGGCCAGGTCGTCGACATCAGCGTCTGACCGCACCCCCGAGATCGGTGCCTGACCGCCCCGTCGAGCCTCTGGTACAGCCCGGCTCAAATCCTGACCTGGTCAGGAGTTGAGCCGGAAAGCTGTACGCCAAGATGAAGAGTGCACCGCGGCGGGCCACTGACAGCATGACGTTACGTCCGCCGCGGTGTCCTGGGATCGGCGGGCGCGGTGATCAAGGGGACCCGGCGGCATCGGCGCCCCGCCCGCGGCGTGTGTTGTGGTCGCGGTTCTCCGGCAAATATAGTCGTCGAGGTGGCAGTCGTTGATCCGGTCCGCCGGGCCGCGCGGCCCGGCGGACCGCCACCGCCGGCGACGGGTCGGTCGGTCGGCCGCAGGGGTCGGGCGACCGGGTGCCGTGCCGGCTCCTTTGGATGCCGGGAACCCCTTGCGATGCCGTTCAAGACCATCCTCGTCCATATGTCGGATGACGACCGCCATGCGGCGCGTCTCGACCTCGCGCTGGCGGTCGCCGATCGCTTCGATTCCACGCTTGACCTGCTCTATGTCACGAGCCCGGTGTCGATGCCCGAGGCGATGACCGGGCGCGGCGCGTCGATGGCGTACATTGCCGAGGCGACCGCCCACGCCGAGCGGGTCGAGGCGAACATCCAGGCCGAGGTGGCAAGCCGCTGTACCGGCCGGCGCTATTGCTGGTCGGTCGGCCACGGTGATCATTCGGCGCTGTTGTCGGCGCGCGCGGTCTATGCCGATCTCGCGGTGGTGACCCAGGCGCACCCGCGCCATCTCGAAGACCGGGTGCCGTCCCACCTGCCCGATCTGTTGCCTCTGACCGCGCCGTGCCCGACCCTGGTGGTGCCGTGGGCCGGCAGCAGCACGCGGCCGGTCGGCGGCCATGCCCTGGTCGCCTGGGCGCCGTGCCGCGAGGCCGGGCGCGCGGTGCGCGAGGCGGTGCCTTTGTTGAAGCTGGCGTCCGAGGTCACCATCTTGATGATCGACCCCGAGACCGAAGAGACCGCCCCGGCCGACCCCGCGCCGGCCGACGGCGCGGCCCACACCCCGTCGATCTTGAGCTATCTTCAACGCCACGGCGTGGTCGCGCGCCCGCACATCGTGCGCTCCCCGGACGTGTCTGACGGCGAGGTGATCTTGAAGGTAACCCAAGCGGTCGGGGCCGACCTGTTGGTCATGGGCGCTTACGGCCACTCGCGCTGGCGCGAGCTGGTGCTGGGCGGCGCGACCCGCACCGTGTTGACCCGCATGACGGTGCCGGTCCTGATGGCCCATTGATCTTGATGGCACTTTGACCGCCGCCGCCCGCCAGCTGCACCGGCGCCGATGACGCTCTGCCGGGTGCTCCTTGTCGTCTCCCTGGCGTTGGGCCTCGGCGGGCTGCCGGGGCCCGGCTGGGCGGCGCCCCCGCCGGCGGCGACCGCCGTGGTCACGCCTGCGCCGATCGCCATCCGCGCCCCGGCCCCGTTGCCGGTGCCGTACCAGGCCCTGCTCCAGGTCCAAGCGGCCGAGCGCGCCGAGGCCTGCCGTGGCCTCGGCACCGAGCTCGACCGCGCGATCACCGACAGCACCGACCGGGTGTTCGACGAGATCGCGCACGAGCTCGACACCTATGTCGCCTGGATGTTCGACTGGCGCGAAAGCTCGACCCGCTACTTCGACATCATCCGCTACTCGACGGTCGAGCTGTTGAGCACGCTGGCCGCATTCAGGTTCGACTTCGACCTTTCGGTGGTCGAGGACTATGTGATCGCCCAGATCGAGCAGAAGTTCTTCGAGCTCGCGGTCGCCCCGGTCGCGGCGGGACGCCGGTTCCGCACCACCGTGTCCGACCTCGAGACGTGGCTCGCCGACCGGCTGACCACGCTCGACTGCCGCCAGGCCCGGGACCAGGCGGCGCTGCTCGACCCGACCGGCAGCGACCGCGCGCTCGCGGCGGCGCTGGCGGCGACCTGTTCGACCGCCGGCGCGGGCGCGGGCGCGA
>JANQHG010000236.1 GCA_028277115.1 Azospirillaceae bacterium | reverse complement strand
CTCATCTGCGTTCGTCATAAACCGCCCACGCGACCCCAAAACGGCCGAGCGCACCCCTATCCCACCGGACCCCCAGTGGGGTGATCGGGGATCCTGGCTCGTTTCACCCCTTGCCCACGGCACGTCAGGGTGCTAAAAACCGGTCCCTGTTCGACGAGGTCCGCGCGCCATCGCGGACCCACGGTCGGGATGGGCGCGTAGCTCAGCGGGAGAGCACTACGTTGACATCGTAGGGGTCACTGGTTCAATCCCAGTCGCGCCCACCATCTTTTTCAAGGACTTGGCAGGCGACGCCGTAAGAGGGGCAAAATGTGTGGCGGGCAGGCGTTTTCGGCTGCCTTGCGCATGATCAGTTCGGCGAGGTCGGGGACGTCGGGTGCGTCTTTGCATTTGGGCCGTGCGCCGAGATAATCCCAGAATTTCAGACCGGGCGTCTTCGCTGTCTGGAAGAGGCTGAGGAAGGTGTCCCGGCTCTGGCGTTCTTGCTCAGACCGTATGCCACCACTGACCTTTTGTTTGGTGACTTGGAAAAAGCGGTGCCCCCTTGTTGGCGGGTCTCCTTGAGCGGGGGCGGAGGCGAAAGGGCGGGTGGGAGGTTACCTTTGCCCTTTGTGCCTCTCCATATGCTCCCGCAACACCGCGTTCATGCGGGCCCGAACCCTTCGCCACGGCTTTTGAACCACGCCAGGACATCGGCATCGATCGCCACGGCGACCGGCTTGCTCGCCGGATCGTGCAAAGCACCCCGGCCCGCGCCCCGACCAGCCACCGGCGTTGCTCCGACCAAACGGAACGGTTCAACCGGATTTCATGTAACCGCCGGTTCCCCGCATCGTCGAGCGGGTCAGGAAGCGTTTCTCGCGGCCGTTGTCGAGACTGAACTGACCACCCCGGCCGGGCACCACGTCGATGATCAGATCGGTGTGCTTCCAGGCCTCGTACTGGCGGCCGGAGATGTAGAACGGCATGCCGCCGATCTCTCCCAGCCGGACGTCGGACGCCCCCACCTTGAACTCGCTCTGCGGGAAGCACATCGGCGACGAGCCGTCGCAGCAGCCGCCCGACTGGTGGAACAGCACGGGGCCGTGATCGGCCACGATCTCTTCAAGAAACGCCAGAGCCTCGGGCGTGGCGGAGACCTTGCTCTCTGTCCGGGTCGTCCGGTCCATCGTCCCCCCCATCAGGCCGAAGACCTGAGGTCCGGTGATGCGCTCCGGCCGGACGGTGCCGGCCGGGACATCGACGGTCTTAGAAGAACCCGAGCTTCTGCGGCGAATAGCTGACCAGAATGTTCTTGGTCTGTTGGTAGTGGTCGAGCATCTTCAGGTGGGTTTCCCGGCCAATTCCCGACTGTTTATACCCGCCGAACGCCGCGTGGGCCGGATAGGCGTGATAGCAGTTGGTCCACACCCGCCCCGCCTGGATGGCGCGACCGAAGCGATAGCAACGGTTGATGTCGCGAGACCAGACGCCCGCACCCAGGCCGTAGAGCGTGTCGTTGGCGATCTCGAGTGCCTCGTCGTCGTCCTTGAAGGTGGTGACCGAAACCACCGGCCCGAAGATCTCCTCCTGGAACACGCGCATCTTGTTGTGCCCCTTGAGCACGGTCGGATGGACGTAAAAGCCGTTCGCTAGATCGCCCGGTAGCGAGGTGTTGCGGCTTCCCCCCAACAGGACCTCGGCGCCTTCCTGGTGGGCGATGTCGAAATAGCTGAGGATCTTTTCCATCTGCTCCGACGAGGCCTGGGCGCCGATCATGGTCGCTGGGTCAAGCGGATCGCCCTGCACGACCGCCTTAACCCGCTCGAGCGCGCGCACCATGAAGCGGTCGTAGATAGACTGGTGGATCAGTGCGCGGGAGGGACTGGTGCAAACCTCGCCCTGGTTGAGGGCGAACATGACGAAGCCCTCGACCGCCTTGTCGAAGAAGTCGTCGTCTTCGGCGCAGACATCGGCGAAAAAGATGTTCGGCGATTTGCCGCCCAGTTCCAGTGTCACCGGGATCAGGTTCTCGCTGGCGTATTGCATGATCAGGCGACCGGTCGTGGTTTCGCCGGTGAAGGCGATCTTGGCGATCCGCCCCGAGCTGGCCAGCGGCTTGCCGGCCTCCAGGCCGAAGCCGTTGACCACATTCACGACCCCCGGCGGCAGCAGATCCTGGATCAGCTCCATCATCACCATGATCGAGGCCGGCGTCTGCTCGGCCGGTTTCAACACCACGCAATTGCCGGCAGCCAGCGCCGGGGCGAGCTTCCAGGTCGCCATCAGCAGTGGGAAGTTCCACGGAATGATCTGCCCGACCACGCCCAGCGGCTCGTGGAAGTGATAAGCCACCGTGTCGGCGTCGATTTCGGAGATCGAGCCTTCCTGGGCCCGGATGGCGCCCGCGAAATAGCGGAAATGGTCCACCGCCAGCGGCAGGTCGGCCGCGGTGGTCTCGCGGATCGGCTTGCCGTTGTCCCAGGTCTCGACCGTCGCCAGGGTGGACAGGTTCTCTTCGATGCGATCGGCGATGCGGTTGAGGATCAGGGACCGCTCAGCCGGCGCGGTCTTGCCCCAGGCCTCCTTGGCTGCGTGGGCTGCATCCAAGGCGGCCTCAATGTCCGACGCATCCGAGCGCGCGATCTCGCACAGCACCTCTCCGGTAATCGGCGAGGTGTTCTCGAAATAACGATCTGATCTCGGTGGAGTGGGCTTGCCGCCGATGATGTTGTCGTAGCGGGCGGCGAAGTTGTATCTCGTCTGACGGTGGGCCTGAATCAGGTTCATGGTTTCCTCCTAAACTTTGTATTCATTTTCGACGCCGGCTTTCCGGGCTTGGAACCTGTAACCCGCGAGCCGTATCGGGCGCCGCTCCACCGGACACCCCCGACGTGCGAGCGAGGATGACCGAAAAAAACAGTACTTTTCAGACAACACCTATATTTCCTGAAGGGCTTCCAGCGACTCCGGCAGGATTTGGCCGCCGTCGACCACGATCGCCTGGCCGGTGATGTAGCTGGCCTCGTCGGAGGCGAAGAACAGCGCAGCGTGAGCGATGTCCTCGACCGATCCCAGGCGTTTCAACGGAATGGAGGCGGCCATGGTCGCCAGATAGTCCTCGCCGAGGTCGGCCAAACCTTCGGTGAACACATTGCCGGGCTTTACGGCGTTGATGGTGGTGTTGTAGCGGGCCAGTTCCATGGCGGCCGTCTTCAGGAAGCCCAACTGCCCCGCCTTGGAGGCACCGTAATGGGTCCAGCCCGGGAAGCCGGTCACCGGCCCGGTGATCGAAGAGGTCACCACGACCCGGCCGCGCCCGGCCTTCTCAAACCAGGGAATGCACGCCTTCACGCACAGGAACGCACTCTTCAGGTTGGTGGCCATCACCCGGTCCCACTCGTCGGGATCAAGATCGACCATCTTCGCCAGGGGGAAGACGCCTGCGTTCGAACACAGAATATCGACGCCGCCGAACGTCTCGGCCGTGTGAGACACCATGGCCTGGACCTGATCCCAGGCGGAGACGTCGCACAGGTGCATCTCCGCCGTGCCGCCGGCGGCACGGATCTCCTGGACGGTGGCGCGGGCGCTGTCCTCTCCGCGGGCGACCACCATCAATTTGGCCCCGTGCTTGGCAAACACCCGGGCGATGCCCTTGCCGATGCCCTTCGAGGCACCGGTGACGATGCAGCTCCTGCCGTCGATACTGGTCAGCATGTCGATCCTCTCTCCTTGGTCGCTCCGGTTTTTGGGTTTGGATGGGTCTCGGGGGCTCGGGTCTAGCCCGCCGCCCTTTGGCGCCAAAGCCGCACCAGCGACGGCGCCAGCAAGGCAACCCCCAGCAGCGCGGCCGAGGCAAAGACGCTCAGCACGCCCACCGTCGGCACCAGCGGCGAATACCCGGCGACCATCTTGGCGTAGAGCCACTCGGGCAGGGTCGAGTCCGCGCCGGTGGTGAACAGGGACAGCGGGAAGTTCCCCCAGCTCAGCAGGAAAGCGAACAAGCCGGCCGAGATGACGCCCGGCATCAGCAGCGGGACCGTGATCTCGCGGAAAATCTGGAGCGTCGAACAGCCCATGTCCCGGGCCGCTTCTTCCAGCGTCGCATCGAAGCTGTAGGCGCGGATCGCGATGATCAGGGTGGCGATCGGCGAGATCCACACGAGGTGGGCGACCACCGCGGTGTGCCACGACGGCACCACGCCGAGCGCGTTGAACCACATCAACAGCGCCAATCCCAACACGGTCTGGGGAAAGAAGATCGGCAGCAAGATCGTCTTCTGGAACAGGCCGCGGAAGCGCCAATGATACCGCGCAAACGCCAGCGCGCCGAAGAACCCGACCACCATGCTGATCACGGTGACGATGCCGGCGACCTTCAGCGAGACCAACAGCAGGTCGCGGACGGTATCGCTGGCCATTGCCTGGGCGTACCAGCCGGTGTCGTAGCGCCGGATCGGAAAACTCAAATAGCGCGCCTTGGAGATCGAGGCGAACGCCACCGCCACCAACGGCAGGTACAAAAAGGCCAGCGTCAGGATGCCGTACAGCAACAGGCCGGCGCGGGACAGGCCGGACGGTTTCATCAGCGCCGCCTCCCCATGATCGCGTCCAGGTCGACCCGGTTGACGCCGATGACCGCGATCGTCCCGACGATCGCGATCAGCACCATCGCCAAAGCCGAGCCGAGCGGCCAGTCCTGGCCGTAGGTGAAGGCGGTTTCCACCTCGTCGGCGATCACCACCACCACCTGCCCGCCCAGAAGCTTGGACTCGGCGACGGCGCCGGTCGCCAGCACGAAGGTCAAAAGGCAGCCGACGACGATGCCCGGCGCAGCCAGCGGCACCTCGACCTCCCACAGGATGCGGGCGCGGCTCGCGCCCAGGTCGGCGGCCGCCTGGCGGGCGTCGTCCGGGACCATGGAAATGCCCTGGGCGAGCGGGAACAGCATGAACGGCAAATAGACGTAGACCAGCCCGAAGACGATGATGGGCACATTGTAGAGCAGACTGTCGAAGCCCACGCCGGTCAGGTGCCGCACGTAGCCCTCGATCAGGCCGCCTTTCATCAGCGTCAGGACCCAGCCGAACAGGCGGATGTTCTCCGACACGAACAGGCTCATCACCACGCCGACGGTCAAGATCAGCGTGAAGCGGCGATAGACCTTGGCCATGGCGAACGCGAGCGGCCAGCACAGCACGAGCAGGATGGCGGTGGACGCCAACGCCATGCCCAGCGACCACGCCAGCGATTTCCAGTAGCCCTGGCGCAACAACTCCGCATAAGCCGAGAAGTCAGGCTGGTGCCACAGGCTGAAGACCTTGGACGGCATCACCGAGAACGCGGCGACAACAATCAGCGGCGCCAGGAACGTGACGGCGAGCAGCACCAGCATGGGCGTGGCGGTCAGGGCGCCGAGGCGACGGTCGAGACGTTCCATCGTTGGCCCTCCCGTTCATTCGCCGTGGATCAGGTGACACCGGTCGAGGGTCCAGCCCAGCGTGACCGCATCCCCCGGCGAGCCGCCAAAGCGACCCTCGCGCAGGGTTTCGACAGTCAATCGCTGGCCGGACGGCCCCTCGACCTCGTACTGAAGGCGGGACCCGAGATTGTATTCGGCTCTCAGATGGCCGCCGACCGTGATTTCCGGGGCCGGACCGGGTTCGGCAGCACCGGAGCCATTGACCATGGTGACGTTCTCCGGCCGCACCATCAGCATGCCGGCCGCGCCGGCCTTCAGGCCCAGCCGTTCGGCCACCCCGGGATCGAGCGCGAGCCCGTCCGCCCGAACCGCGCCGTCGTCGTCGGCCTGCACCGGGAACAGGTTCACTTCGCCCATGAATTCGGCGACGAAGCGGCTGGCCGGGCGGCTGTAGATTTCGTCCGCGGGCCCGATCTGCTCGAACCGACCGGCGCGCATGATCGCGATGCGGTCCGACATCACCATCGCCTCCTCCAGGCTGTGGGTGATGTAGACGAAGGTCTTGCCGGTGCGGGCGTGGAGGTCCTTCAGCTCCTTTTCCAAGGTCTTGCGCAGACGGTAGTCGAGCGCCGACAAGGGCTCGTCGAAAAACAGGATCTCGGGGTCGAAGGCGAGCGCGCGGGCCAGCGCGACCCGCTGGCGTTCGCCGCCGGAACACTGGTGGATGCGCTTGTCGTAATATTCCCGAGGCAGGTGCAGCAGGTCGAGCAGGTCAAGCGCCCGCTGCCGCCGCGTCGCCGCATCGACGCCGCTGATCTTCAGCGGGAATTCGATGTTTCGGCCCACCGTCATGTGCGGGAACAGGGCCAGCGACTGGAACACCATACAGGTCGGCCGCTGGTTGGCCGGTACGGTGTCGATGCGCCGGCCGCGCAGCCAGATGGTGCCGTCGGTCGGCTCGTCCATGCCGACGAACAGCCGGATCAGTGTGGTCTTGCCGCTGCCGGACGGACCGACGATGGTCAGGAACTCGCCCTCATACACCTCCAAGTCGATGCTGTGAAGCGCGGTAAAGGCCCCGAAGCGTTTGTAAAGGCCCGCGATCTCGAGGATGGTCTTTTCGGTCATCCAGGCATGATCCCGAAACGGCAGAGGGTGGACGGGTCGCGCGGAGGGGCTTGAGCACGGATTATGCACGGGTGATACCTCGCCCGGCACCGCCGGCACATCAAACCGGGGTGCCGGACGCAAGCATCGCGCCAAGGGCATGGGGATCAGCCCCGCTTGGCGGCGTTGTACATTTTTGACAGCTCGTCGTAAGAGGCGACGACGTCGTACTCGACCGACCGGCTCATCTCGTCCGCCAGGGTGTCCCACTGGATGGCGTCGAGTTCCTCCGCGTCCCACAGGTCGAACACCGCCGGATCGCCCATCTGGGACACCGGGTTGTAAGTGCCCTCGGCGAAGCCGACCGCCTTGCTGATCTCCGGCTCCTGGACGAATTCGAGGAAATCGGCCGCCAGTGAAGACGGATCGGGATTGTTGACGAGCGAGGTCAACTCGATCCAGACCACGCCACCCTTGCCGTCGATCGGGCCGGCGGACGGGGTGATGCCGCGGATGTTGGTCAGGCCGTCGAGGCGCGCCGGGCTGGCGGTGTAGGTGCCGCCGGTGAAGTAGGCGTCGATCTCGCCGTTGATCAGCGCGGTGTTCATGGCGACCAGGTCGTCGGTCCGCAGCTTGGCGCCGCCGAAGATGGTTTCGGCGGTCTTTTGGAAAGTCTCGAAGCCGGCCTCGTCGATCGGCTTGAACGGGTTCAGGTCCCCGGTCAAGCACATGTGAATAATATTCCAGTTGTCGTAGGTCAGAATGCCGAACCGAGACGTCATGGCCGGATCGAGGAACAGCTTCCAGCCTTGCTCCTCGGCGGTGGCGCGGCTGATCTTGTCGGTATTGACCACGAAGGAGAACGGGCCGTACCGTTGCGGCATCCCGATCAAATTGCCGTCGTCGGCGAACGCCAGCGGATAGGGCGCGGTGAATTCGGGCAACATGCGCTCGAAGTACGGCAGGAACCGGTCCTGGTCGAGCGGCTTGATCAGGCCTTCCGGATAGAGCTGTCCACGCGCCCACGGCTGGTTGACGTTGATCAGATCCCAGACATTCACTTCGCCGGCGCGCAGTTTGTTGATCATGTCGGGGTCCGAGGTGCCGCTCTCCGCGCGCAAGGTGGCGCCGGGGTGACGGTCGCGGAATGGACCCAGCACGTCATCGGTGTTGTAGCCTTCCCAGCACAGGATGTTCAGGCGGTCGGTGCGCATGGCCTGGGCACGGCTGAGGGGGGCCGTCGCGGCCAGCCCAACGACGGCGGCGGAGCCCAGTGTGAAGGAGCGTCGGGTCAGGGTCAGGGTCATGAGCGTTGCCTCTCCTTGTGTCCTTATTGTGCAACAGGCGGGGGGGACGGGCGCCGCAGAAGGTCTCGGACGTGGCCGTGGGGCATCGCGACCCCGCTCAGGCTTTTGACATGAATCACCCAAAACTATGGGGAACGCAACAGGAAAATGTTGTAAGTTCCACATTCCGGCGCTACCGTTCCCCCGAATTCCGTTTGCGGTGCGCAAGGCGAGGTGCGGCATGGCCGGTCTATACAACGAAGAATTCATCGATACTCTGCGCCGCGGCGCAGAAAGCCTGACCAGCGCATGGGGTCTGTCGCCCCGGACCCGGGTGTCGCTCTTGAACATCTCCGAAAACGCGACCTTTCTCGCCGAAGATCCCGACCAGGGCCGGCGCGTGATCTTGCGGGTTCATCGCCCCGGATATCACACGCGCCAGGAGATCGAATCGGAGCTGGCATGGATCACCGACCTGCGCACCCATCAGGTCGTGGAGACACCGGAGCCCTTGACGGTCGCCGACGGGGGCCACATCGCCACCTTCGATCTCGACGGCGCCCACCGCGAGGTGGTCGCGTTCAGCTTCATGTCCGGCGCCGAACCCTCGGCGTCCGAGGACCTGACCGACGGTTTCCGGGCGCTGGGCGCGATCAGTGCCCGCCTGCACGACCACGCCCGCCGCTGGACGCGGCCGGACGGGTTCGTGCGCAAGATCTGGACGTGGGAGACGACCGTCGGCCCGACCCCGCACTGGGGCGACTGGCGTGACGCCATGGGGCTGGAGGCGGACGGTGCCGCGCTCCTCGAACGGCTGTGCGGGGAGCTCGAACGCCGCCTGGACGCCTATGGCACCGCGCCGGAGCGGTTCGGCCTGATCCATGCCGATTTGCGCCTGGCCAACCTTTTGGTCGAGGGGGCTCGTCTTGGCGTGATCGATTTCGACGACTGCGGGTTCGGCTGGTTCGGCTACGACTTCGCCGCCGCGGTCAGCTTCCTGGAGCACGAGCCCTATATCCCGGCGCTCCAGGACGCCTGGGTCGAGGGCTACCGCAGCGTTGCCTCTCTGGCGCCGGCCGACCAGGCCATGCTGGCGACCTTCGTGATGCTGCGGCGCCTGCTTCTGACCGCCTGGATCGCCAGCCACGCCGAGACCCCGACCGCCCAGGAGCTGGGCGCTCCCTACACCCAGGGCACGCTGATGCTGGCCGAACGCTTCCTGACCTCGGCGGCCTGATCATCCCCTGGCCCGGCCCGAGACGCCGGGTCCCCCGCCTTGCGGAGCGATCATTCGATGTCCCCGACCACCCGCCCGATCCTGGACATGAACGCCTTCGACGCGGCCCAGGACCCGGGGGCAGACAGCGCCCTCCTGCACCGCCGGCAGCGCAACGCCGGCGCCGCCTCGGTCCTGTTCTACCGTCGCCCCCTGGAGGTCACCCGGGCCAGCGGCTGCTGGATCGAAGCCACCGACGGCACCCGCTTTTTGGACTTTTACAACAACGTCCCCTCGGTCGGGCATTGCCACCCGCGCGTGGTCGCCGCGATCTCGCGGCAGGTGGCGACGTTGAACATCCACACCCGCTATCTCAACCATCCGACCGAGGACTATCTCGACCGCCTGAAAACGACCTTGCCGGACGCCCTGTCCAACGTGGTGCTCGGCTGCACCGGCAGCGAGGCCAACGACCTGGCCCTGCGCATCGCCATGACGGCGACCGGCCACACCGGGTTCGTGGTCACCGAAACCGCCTACCACGGCAACACCTCGGCGGTGACGGACATCTCACCCTCCGCCACGAAATTCGGGACACCGCCGTCCCACGTCTGCATGGTCCCGGCCCCCGGCCCGCTGAATTACGGCGACGACATCGCCGGCGGATTCCGGGCCGCCGTGGAACGAGCCATCATGACGCTGGGTCAGCGCGGCCACGCACCGGCCGCGCTGATCTGCGACTCCCTCTTCTCGAGCGATGGCGTGTTCGCCGATCCGCCGGGCTTCCTGGCGCCGGCGGTGGACGCCATGCAAGCCGCCGGCGGCCTGTTCATCGCCGACGAGGTGCAGCCCGGGTTCGCCCGAACCGGGGATGCCTTCTGGGGATTCGGTCGTCACGGCGTGGTGCCTGACATCGTCACCATGGGCAAGCCGATGGCCAACGGCTATCCGATGTCCGGGGTGGCGACGCGGCCGGAGTTGCTGGCCCGGTTCTGCGAGGGCGTCGGGTACTTCAACACCTTCGGCGGTAACCCGGTCGCCGCCGCCGCCGGTCTGGCGGTGTTGGAGGTGATCGAGGACGAGGGTTTGCAGGCCAATGCCCAGGCGATCGGTCGCCACCTGATGGACCGGCTGGACGCCCTTGCGCGCACGGACCCGCGCGTGGCCGCGGTTCGGGGTGCCGGGCTGTTCATCGGCGTCGACCTGTGTCGCGACGGTGATCCGACCCGACCCGATCCGGAGCTGACCAGCAGCGTGATCAACGGTCTGCGTGACCGGCGGGTGCTGATCGGTGCCGCCGGCCGTTATGGCCACACCCTCAAGATCCGGCCGCCGCTGTGCCTGAATCGTGACGAGGCGGACTTCTTCTTGGACGCGCTCGCCGAAACCCTGGCAGCGACCCCGTCCCCCAGAGCGACCCGGTCGCCGAAAGCACCCCGGTCGCCCAAAGCGCCTCGGTCGCCCAAAGCACCCCGGTCGCCGAAAGCACCACGGTCGCCCAGAGCGACCCGGTCGCCTTGACCGTCGGCGCCGCCCGGCCGGCCGTTCAGGCAGTCGGCGTCGTCCCGGCCGCAAACGCTTGCGGCTCACCCGCAGCGGGGCCGCTGGCGTGCGCAACGACCCGTGCGCCGCCGGCGGCGATCGCCCTGGCCAAGGCCCCCTTGGGCGGCGTCTCGGTCACCAGGACGTCGATGTCGTCCCAGGCCGCGTAATGCGCTGGAAACGGTTCGTCGAATTTCGAGCTGTCCGCCACCACCATGACCCGCGCGGCGCGCCGGACCATGGCGGCGTAGACCTCGGCGGCCTCGATCAGGGCGTCGCTGGCGCCGTCCTCCTTCAGCCCGCTGGCGCCGAGGATCGCCCAGTCCGCCCGGTAGCCCTCGAGGAAACGCAGCGTCTGGGCACCGTGCAGGGCCCCCTCCTGGGCATGATAATGGCCCGGCGCGATCAGCACGGTGATGGTCGGGTTCATCGCCAGTGCCGTGGCCACGCCGAAGGAGTGCGCGACGACGGTGAGGTTGTTCATCTCGAAGGCCAGGCGGTTCGACACATGCACCGTGGTGGAGCCGGAGCCGATCATGATGTGCTTGGCGCCGGCCAGCAGCGGCACCGCCAGGCGCGCGATGCACTGGCGCTGTGGCACCCACAGGGTGTGGCGCTCGTTCAACCCCGGCTCCAGCGACAGCCGCCGCACGGCACCGCCATAGGTCCGGCTGATCAGACCGGCGTCGGTCAGTTCATCGAGGTCACGCCGGACCGTTTCGGTCGACACGTCGAGTTGTGCGGCCAGATCGCTCACCCGCAGGGTCGGCTGCGTGCCCAAAACCTCGACGATGCGCCGCTGGCGCGTTGCTTTCTTCCCGGTGGCCATGAGACCGCACGCTACGCCCCCGGCCGCACCCGCGCCAGCCGGACGACGCCTTTCGACACCTTCTTGCCCGCGACATCGCGAGACTGATTGACGGGAGGACCCAGCATGACCTGGAACTGGAAGACGGCCTACCGATCCTTTTATTATGCCACCGCGCCCGAGCCCACGGACATCGCGCTGGACCCGGCGGCCACCGCGGTTCTGGTCATTGATATACAAAATACGTATGTCGCCAAACCCGATAATCCAGCCGAAGCCGCGCGCTGGCACCCATTCCTCGAGCGCATGCGCGAGACCGTCATCCCCAACACCGTGACCCTGATCGACCGGGCCCGGCAGCGCGGCGTCGAGGTCGTGTTCGC
This sequence comes from Azospirillaceae bacterium, assembly GCA_028277115.1. Taxonomy (GTDB): domain Bacteria; phylum Pseudomonadota; class Alphaproteobacteria; order Azospirillales; family Azospirillaceae; genus JANQHG01. Next base: position 29,888 of record JANQHG010000236.1, on the reverse strand, counting down.
CCGGATCGCGTGCCAGACTGAGGACGGCCGCGACCGTTCGCTGAGCCAGAAGAAGCCCGGCTTCAACAATCTGCTGCTCCCAAAGAGCGGTCACGCCAGCCAGTTCGTGCCGGAGCTCACCCCGAAGGGCGACGAGATCACGGTGCTCAAGACCACAGATTCTGCGCTGACCGGCACCAATCTGCGGTTGATCCTCCATAATCTGGGCATCCGCTCGGTCATCGTTGCCGGCATCTTCACCGACCAGTGTGTCTCTTCGACCGTGCGGAGCCTGGCCGACGAGAGTTTCGAGGTCCTCATCGTCGAGGACTGCTGTGCCGCCGCCACGCAAGCGCTGCACGATCATGAGCTGTCCGTCCTGAACATGATCTATGGGCACGTCGTGCGCCTGAGTGACGTCGTCACGCTGCTGACCTGACAGAACCGATGTCCGCGCCCGTCAGCCAAGAGGTCGGTGCGAGTGGCGGGCGACCGGGCAGCGGCGGGGCAGGGACGCCAGCGTGTCGACGTGCGCCAGCGCCGGCGCGAAAAAAGAATTGAACATCGTTCACTCACCGCCCAAATGAACATCGTTCATTCGGGCGGGCGATCGGTCGCGCCGCCGTTCACCGAGGGAGACCGACCATGCGGATGCGAACGATGACGATGATCGCGGCGGGCGCGCTGGCGCTCGGCGCCTGGGCCGGGCCGGTCGCCGCGGCCGGGCTGTTGACACCGGTCGGCGGCGGGGTGCCGCCGCTCGAACTCAAAGATCATCTGGTCGAGGTGGTGGTCGAAGACGGCTACGCCGTCACCATCGTCGAGCAACGGTTCCACAACCCGCACCCGCGCGATCTCGAGGCGCTCTACGCCTTTCCGGTGCCGGAGGCCGCCGCGGTGTCGGAGTTCACCTATTGGATCGACGGCCGGCCGGTGACCGGCGAGGTCCTGCCCAAGCAGCAAGCGCGCACCGTCTACGAGGAGGAAAAGGCGGCCGGCCGTGCCACCGCGCTGACCGAGCAAGACGGTCACCGCGACTTCGAAATCCGGGTCACGCCGGTGCGCGCCGGCGACGAGGTTCGGATACGGCTCGGCTACATCCAGCCGGCCCGCCTCGACACCGGGGTCGGGCGCTATGTCTATCCGCTCGCCGAAGGCAATGTGGACGAAGCGGCCAATGCGTTTTGGCACATGAACGACCAGGTCACCGGCCGGTTCCGGTTCGCGCTGACCTTGCGGCTCGCGGCCCCGGTCTCGGCGGTCCGCCTGCCGGCGCACCCGGACGCGGAGATCCGGCGCCGCGGCGACGGCTGGTTCACCGTGACCCTGGGCGATCCGCCGACACCAAACGACGACCGGCCGCGTGATCACGCCGACGCCGCGCTGGTGCCGGCGGCGCTGCCCGCCGCGACGCGCTCGCCCGCCCCGATCTCCGGGTCGCCGCGCCGGCTCGACACCGACATCGTGGTCTACTGGCGGCTTGCCGAGGGTCAGCCGGGCCAGGTCGAGCTGGTCACCCACAAGCCCGACGCCGAGGGCGAGGGCACCTTCATGCTGGTGGTGACGCCGGGCGACGATCTGGCGCCGATCGACCGCGGCACCGACTGGACCTTCGTGCTCGACCGCTCGGGCTCGATGCGCGACGGCAAGATCGCCCATCTGCGCGACGGCGTGCGCCAGGCGCTGGCCCGCCTTGGCGCCCGCGACCGGGTACGCCTGATCGCGTTCAACAACGCCGCGCAAGACCTGTCGGGCGGCCTGGTCCCGGCGACCCCGGCGGTGGTGCGCCAACTCGACGCGCTGGTCGGGCAGATCGGCGCCGACGGCGGCACCAACCTCTACGACGGGCTGCGTCTTGCCCAAGAGGGCACCGACGCCGACCGGACCTCGGCGATCTTGTTGGTCACCGACGGCGTCGCCAATGTCGGCGAGACCGAGCAGCGCGCCTTCCTCGACCTGGTCCGGCAACGCGACATCCGCCTGTTCACCTTCATCATGGGCAACGGCGCCAACCGGCCGCTGCTCGCCGCGCTGACCGAGGCGACCAACGGCCATGCGGTCGGCGTGTCGACCGCTGACGACATCGTCGGGGTGTTGTTGGGCGCGCTCGGCAAGGTCGGCCACCAGGCGTTCCACGACGTCGCGCTCGCGCTCGACGGCATCGAGACCTTCGACGTGGTCCCCGACCCGATCGGCAGCATCTATCGCGGCGAGCAGCTGGTGGTGTTCGGGCGTTACCGCGGTGCCGGCATGGCGGACCTCACGGTGCGCGGCCGGGTCTCCGGCCGCCCGGTCGAATACCGCACCCGCTTCGCCGTTCCGGCGACCGCCACGCGCAATCCCGAGCTCGAGCGGCTGTGGGCGTTCGCCCGGGTCGAGGCCGCGATGACCGAAATCCACACCTTCGGCGAAACCCCCGACCGGCGCGCGGCGGTCGAGGCGCTCGCGGTCGCCCACGGCCTGGTCACGCCCTACACCTCGATGCTGGTGGTCGAAGAGGACGTGTTCGCCGAACGCGGCCTTGCCCGCACCACCGCCGAGCGGGTCGCGGACGAACAGGCCGCGCGGGCAGCGCGGGCGGCCGGCCCGGTGGTCGCGCATCGGGTCGATCAGGCGGCGCCGGCGTTCGCCTCGGCCCAACCGAGCTATGGCGGTGGCGCCGGGGCCGGCGGCGGCAACGTCGGGCTGCTCGGTCTGTTGGCCTCGGCCGCGCTCGGCTGGGCCGGCATGCGGGCCCGCCGGTCGTGAGCCTGGTCGAAACCTGTCCGGCGGGGTCGCTCCGCCCCGCCGGACCGCCCGGCCGGCCACCGGTGGTGCCGTGGCTGACCGGGACCCTGGCGGTCCTGGTGCTTGGTCTCTATGCGCTTGGGCCTGCGGTCGGGGTGCCGCTGTTGACCGAGCGCGAGGCGATCCTGGCCGGCGAACTGTGGCGGCTTTTGACCGGTCACCTGGTCCACACCGACCTCGGTCACCTGATCCCCGACCTCGGGGTGTGGCTGGTGTTCGGCGCGCTCTACGAAACCGCTCCGGGCCGCGGGCGGGTCGGGCGCCTTGCGGTCACCGTCTTGGTCGGGGCGCTCGCGGTCGGGCTGTGGCTGGTTGCGTGCGAGCCGGCGATCGAGCGCTACGCCGGCCTGTCCGGCCTGCTCAACACCGTGGCCGCGGTCGGGCTGATCGATCTGTGGCGCGCCACCGGCCGGCCTTTGTTCCTGGTCGCGCTGATCAGCACCGGGGTCAAGATCGCCGCCGAGCTCGCGATCGGCGGCGCGGTGATCGACACCGCGGCCTGGCCCGCGGTGCCCGGCGCCCATCTCGCCGGCTTCGCGGCCGGCCTGGCGCTGGCCGCGGCGTGGTGGAAGACCACCCCGCGCCCGGCCGGCGCCGCCTGATCATCTTGGGCATCGGTGCCGACTTTTCGGTGCGTTCCGCCGGCGGGGTCGGTTTATTTCGGCTCGGTCTCGGTGGTCGCGTCATAGCGCCGAACGACGATTCGCAAATCAGCGCCGATCCGAAGCCAATCGCTCCGCAACGCCTCGGCGGCGGTCCGCTTCGGATAGCGGATCGGCTCTGCCGGCGCCATGTCGAACAGCGTGCCGAAGGCACCGATCAATCGCCGCCGCAATCCGATCCGCTTGACCCAATGGGCAGACGCCTTGATCGCCCATGTCATGTTGTCCTCCACCTCCCCCGAGGCCCCGCGACGCCGTCTTGAACTCGTATCCTAGCATCCGCGGCCAACACCCTTATGCCATTTGCTTTTTCCAGGGACCGCGCCCCTGACGATAAGCCCTTCGCGAATGGCTTGCCACGCGATTGTCGCCAGTTTCCGCGACCGGACAGACCATCATATCGTTCGGCTACCGAACGCGGCAACACAATCGGCACCCGGATGGCAAAGGTACCGGGTGTGCCCGGTACCTTTGCCCCCGCAGGTCGTCGGCTCGACCACGTGCGTCGTCGTCCCCCTTTCGGCCGACAAGGTGCGCCGCCGGTTCCGCCCGCCCTCGCACGGTCGCTCAGAGCTGATGGTCCCAGCGGCTCGGCACGAAGCGGTAGCCGGTGCCGACGGCCTCGACATGGCCGAAGCTCGGGAAGTCGATGTGGGCGCCCGCGATCTCGACCCGGTCGGTCGCGACCCGGTCGAGCACGCGGGCCCGGGTCGCCGCCGCCAGCGGCTGGTCGACGTCGAACGCGATCGTGACCGCGGGCCGGGCGAACTGGATCGGGCCGATGTGGACGATGTCGGCCCACAGCAACAGCTCTTGGCCCGCCGACGACACCATGACGCCGCTGTGGCCGGGGGTGTGGCCGGGGAGATGGACCAGGCTCACCCCGGGCGCCAGTTCGCCGCCGTCCTCGGTCAGGTGCAGCCGGTCGGCATAGGGTGCGACCGCGGCGCGCGCCATTTGGGCGAACGCCAGGGTCTGGTCGTCGGCGCCGGCGAAGTTGGCCGGATCGGTCCAAAAGCCGTGTTCCGCCGGGTGGAGCCGCAGCTCCGCGTTCGGGAACGCCGCCGCGCCGTCGGCGGTGGTGAAGGCGCCGACATGGTCCGGGTGGAGATGGCTGCACACCAGGGTGTCGACCGCCTCGGGCGCCACCCCGGCCGCCGCCAGCGCCGCCGGCAGATTGCCCGCGGTCGGGCCGAACGCGCCCGCCGCACCGCCGTCGACCACCAGGGTCCGGCCCGCGGTCTCGATCACATAGGGGTTGATCGAGGTGTCGATCGCCGGCCCGGCGACGAACGCGGCGCGCAGGAGCCGCGCATTGGTCTCGGGGTCGGACCCACTCAACAGCTGGTCGGGGTGAAGGCCCAAGACCCCGTCGAGCAGCGCGGTGACGGTGATCTCCCCGACACCGCGGCGATAGACGCCGACCACCTGGGTGGCGGCGCCCAGGCGCGCGAGCGGTACCAGCGACAGAGCGGCCGACAGAGCAAGAACCTCGCGACGAGACGGCATGACGGTCCTCCGAAGCGCACATCCGGCGGCCGACCCTTGGGGGGCGCCGACCCCTGCAACCCGATGTCGCAGTTCGGTGGTCAAGTACCGCTCGGGCGATCGGGCCGTCAAGCACGGGTCGGTGCCGTTTGCGTGAGGTTGACACCGGTCTTCGGATGCGTCGTCCGGCTGAAACGCCGTATGCGGCCTGACGGCCGTAGTCAGGGGCGCTGCCCCCGACACCCCCGCCGGGGGGGCACACCCCTCTGGTCGGGGGGTGAAACCCCCTGACATTGGGGGCGAAGCCCCCAAACACGCGCGAAGCGCGTCGGTAACTCCGCCGGACGCCGCGGCTCAGCCGAGCACCCGCGCGATCAGGGCGCGGGTCTCGGCGACGCCGTAGAGCGCGATGAACGAGCCCATCCGCGGCCCCGTGGTCTGGCCGAGCAGGGTCTCGTAGAGCGCCGAGAACCAACTCTTGAGGTCCGGAAAATCGTGCTGCTTGCCGACCTCGTAGACCTCGGTCTGGATGCGCTCGGCATCGACCCCGTCCGGCAGCACGGCGAGACGGGCCGCGAGATCGGCGAGCGCGGCGCGCTCGATCGGGGTCGGGCCGCGATAGCGTTTGGTCGGTTTGACCTGGTCTTGGTAATAGCGCACCGCATGGCCGACCAGATGGTCGAGATAAGGCGTGGTCTCCGGCGCTGCCTCGGGCGCGTAGCGGGTGATGAAGCCCCACAGAACCTCGGACGTCTCGGCATTGGCGGCGCCGGCGAGGTTGAGCAGCAGGCTGAACCCGAGATCGGTGCGGCGATCGGGCACCGCACCGTCATGGATGTGCCAGGCCGGGTTCTCGAGCCGGCGCTCGGGCGGCTCGTCGGCGAACTTGCGCACATGGGTCAGATACTCGTCGACCGCGCGCGGGATCACCCCGAACGACAGCCTTTTCGCGGTGCGCGGCTTTTGGAACATATAAAGCGCCAGGCTGTCGGCCGGGGCGTAGCGCAGCCAGTCCTCGAGACTGATGCCGTTGCCGAGCGATTTCGAGATTTTCCGCCCGTCCTCGTCGAGGAACAGCTCGTAGCAAAAGCCCTCGGGCGGCCGGTGGCCGAGCAGGCGGCAGATCTTCGAGGCAAGCTCGACCGACGGGATCAAATCCTTGCCCGCCATCTCGTAATCGACCCCGAGCGCCGCCCAGCGCATGCCCCAGTCCGGTTTCCACTGCAGCTTGCAATGGCCGCCGGTCACCGGCAGCTCGACCGTGCGGCCGTCCTCATCGTCGAACACCACCGTACCGTCCTGGACCCGGTACTCGCGTATCGGCACCTGCAAAACCCGGCCGGTGGACGGCGAGATCGGCAGGAACGGCGAATAGGTGCCGGCGCGCTCGGCCCCGAGCGTCGGCAGCATCACCGCCAAAATCTCCTCGTGGCGCTCGAGCACCGCGCGCAGCGTCCGGTCGAACCGGCCGGAGCGATAGCAGTCGGTCGAGGACAGGAACTCGTACTCGAAGCCGAACGCGTCGAGGAACCCCTGGAGCCGGCCATTGTTGTGGGCGCCGAAACTGTCGTGGCTGCCGAACGGATCGGGCACCGCGGTCAGGGGCCGGCCCAAATGGTCGGCCAGCATCTCGCGGTTGGGCACATTGTCCGGCACCTTGCGCAGGCCGTCCATGTCGTCGGAAAAGGCGACGAGACGGGTCGGCAGGTCGGACAGGCGCCGGAACGCCTGGCGCACCATGGTGGTGCGCAAGACCTCACCGAAGGTGCCGATGTGCGGCAGGCCGGACGGGCCGTAGCCGGTCTCGAACAGGACGTGGCCTTTGGCCGGCGGCGCGGCCTCGACGCGCGCCAACAGCTTGCGCGCCTCTTCGAACGGCCAGGCCTTGGCGGCGATCGCCAGGTCTTGCCCGGTGGTCATCGGTCGGTGGTCATCGGTCGGCGGTCATCGGTTGCGGGCGGGTGGGCAGGCGATCATAGCGTCGCCGCCCCCAATCACGCCAGGGCCGGCGGCGCCGGCGGCGCCGGGTCGGCCGGCGGAAACCACAGCTCGACCCGGGTGCCGACACCGACCGTGCTGTCGAGGGTGAACCGGCCGTGGTGGAGCTCGAGCAACCCGACCACCAGCGCCAGCCCGAGCCCGGTGCCGGTCGCGGAGCGGCCGTAGCGGTTGTCGGCCTGCTCGAACGGCTTTAAGATCCGGGCCCGCTGGTCGGGCGGGATGCCGATCCCGGTGTCGGTGACCGACACCACGATCCCGCCGTCGGGCGCTGCGGCGGCGCCGAGCGTGATCCGACCGCCAGCGGGGGTGAACTTGATCGCATTCGACAGAAGATTGAACAGCATCTGCTTGACCGCCCGCTCGTCGGCCCACAACTGCGGCAGCGCCTCCGGGAAGTCGAGCTCGAGCGCAAGCCCGCGCTCGACCGCGCGGTCGCGCTGGAGCCGACGCATCCCGGCGAGCAGACGGTCGACCGCGATCGCCTCCGGCGCGATCTCGAGCTTGCCGGCCTCGATTTTGGAAATGTCGAGAATGTCGGAGATCAGCGCCAGCAGATGGCGACCGCTTGTGCCGATATGGTCGGCATAGTCGCGGTAGACCGGTGTGCCGACCGGACCTGAGAGTTCGGTGCGGATGATCTCGGCAAAGCCGAGGATCGTGTTGAGCGGCGTGCGCAGTTCGTGGCTCATCGCGGCAAGGAAGCACGATTTGGCCTGGCTCGCCGCTTCGGCCTCGGCCTTGGCCGCCGCCAGCGCCTGTTCGGCGCGGATGCGCTGGGAGACCTCGGTCGCCATCACCAAGCGGACGGCACGGCCGTCGGCCCAGCGGATCGGCCGGGTGTGACACTGATACCAGGCCCCGGTCGCGGGGTCGCGGCAGGTCCAGGTATCGTCCTGGCCGATCCCGGCTCCGGCACCGCCGGTCAGCGCGGCGCACGGGTCGACCGCGCCGTCGCCACCGCCCGCTCCCATGCCGCCGGCGTCGCAGGGGAAGGAAAACCGGCGCCCGTCGCCACACAACCGCCGCGCCGCCTGGTTTTGGAACAGAATCTCGTCGCCGGTCTCGGTCGCAACGAAGATCGCGCTGTCCAGGCCTTCGAACACAGCCTCGACCCGCTCGTGGGCGCGCACGAGCGCGGTCTCGACCCGTTTGTGGTCGGTGATGTCGCGGCCGACCACCACCAGCCCCTTGCGCCGGCCGTCCGGTTCGTACAGCGGCACCTTGATCAGATCGAACACCCGCTCGGTCCCGTCGGCCAGGGGGATCGTGTCCTCGTAGCGCAGCGACCGGCCGAGCGCCCAGGTCCGACGGTCGCTCGCCTCGCGGTGGCTCAAGGTCGCGCGGATCACCGGCGACCGCTCTGCGAGCGCGCGGTCGGTCTGCCCGACATAATCGACCCGGTCCAACCGGTTGAGCGTGAGGGTGAACCGGTTGGCGATCAGCCACCGTCCGTCCCCGTCCTTCAGGCAGACGATGTCGGGCGTGGCGTCGATCAGGCTCTCGAGCCACAGCCGCTCGGCGCGCAGCGCCGCCTGAACCCGGCAGCGTTCCAGCGCCGACGCGACGACGCTCGCGATCACCTGCAACAGGTCGAGCTCGGCACGGGTCCACCGCCGCCCGCCTGCGGCAACACCGAGGCCGAGTGCGCCGCGCAACTCGGGCCCGCCGGCAAGCGGCACCAACAAGACCGCGCCCAACCCGGCGGCGGCCAGGGTCGCGCGGTCTGTCGCGGCGGCCGGCGGCAGATCCGCGCGATCGGGCAACGCGACCGGCACCTGCTGACCGAGGCGCGCGACCAGCCACGGCAGCCGATCCGCGGGTGTCGCGGTATCCGGGCCGGTCGCGCCGGTGGTCACGAACAGCGCGCGCTCGACCCCGGTGAACCGGACCAGCCGTTCAAGAATGTCGTCGAACGTGGACCCGACCCGTTCCAGCGTCATCGCGGCGAGTGCGGCGGCGACCTCGCGCACCAGATGCTCGACCTCATAGCGGTGGCGCAACGCGTCCTCGGCGCGCTTTCGTTCGGTCAAGTCCCGGGTCACCACCATCGCCGACTCGACAGTGCCGTCCGGCGCGGCCAACGGCGTGATGGTGACCAAGCGGTACCGGCGCCCGGCCGGCTCGTCGAACCACCCCTCATGCCCGACCTCGGCGCCGGCAAAGCAACGCGTGAGCAGCGGTCGCACGACGGTGCGGAAGGTCTCAGGCCCGACCAGGTCGGCCACCCGACGGCCGATGATCCGCGCCGGTGGCAGGCGCAACGCCTGTGTACACCGTCGGTTGGCCTGCCGGAGGCGAAAGGCGCGGTCGACCACCGCGATCGTGTAGGGCGAGTGATCGATCACCTGCTGGGTCAATCTGAGCGCGCCGGCAAGCCGCGCGCGGTCGGTGACATCGGCCGCGACGGTCAGGCGCAACAGACCGTCGGTCGCGCCCGCGGCGACATCGACCGTGCGAAAATCCCACAGCCGCCGTTCGCCGGTCGCGGTGGTCACCGCCCGAATGCCGGTCCAGGGGCCGGCTGCAACGGCTGCCGCGCTGCCGGTCGCGCGGTCGCCGACCGCCGACGCCGCGATCAACTGCTGCCACGCCGCAACCGTCGGTGCGTGTGTCGCGTCGTGGCCGGTTTCGCCGACCCACTCACGATTGGCCAAGTGGACGCGGCCGGTGCGGTCGTGGACCAGCACCGGCACCGGCGCCTCGGCCAGTGCCGCCCGAAAGGCGTCGGCGGTCGCCTGGGCCCGTTGCTCGGCCTTGACCCGCGCGGTGATGTCGATGTGCATCACGACCGCGCCGCGAAAGGTTCCGGTGTCGAGCGGGCGGACATACATCCGAAACCACCGCTCGACGCCCGACGGCTCGTGGCACGGGTACTCGGATATCCACTCGTCCCGCTCGCCGGCGAGCACCGCGGCGAGCGCCGTCGCGGTCTCGCCGCCGGTCTCGGCATCGTCGCCGATCACGGCGTGGCACACCGCGAGGTAATCCTCGCCGAGCCCGTGGGTCGCGGCGGCATAGCCGTTCGCCTCAGCAAACCGGCGCCAGCTGCGGTTCACCGCAACCACCACGCCGGCCGCATCGAGCACCGCGACATTGGCCGGCAAGACGTCAAGCACCGCCTGCGGCGGCAAATCCAGAAGCTTGAAGGGGGCGACGTCCATCCCCGACATCGACAGGCTTTGACTCCCCCAAAGACAAGACCACCAACCACCCTCAATCGCCGCTGGGCGGGCGTGCCACCAGATATGTCAGGTATTGGTTAAACTATCATTATTTTCATACCAGGGTGATCTGCGGCCGAATGCCCCGGGGCCACGCGTCTGGTCTCATACCAAATCCGATTGTTTGGTTCCGATTATCCACGCCTGAGGAAGCTGTTCATCGCCCCAACATTGGCGGTTCATCTCTGCGGCCCCGACCGACCGGCGGTGCTCCGACCAAACGGAACGGTTCAGCCGGATTTCGTATGATCGAAATCGATCAAGCGGTGGTGGCGGTGCACCGGCAGGCGGCCGCGCACCGCCGTCTGCCAGTCGAAGTCCAGCGTTGCGACCACCCCGCACGGCTCGTCCCGCGCCTGGGCCAGCACATGGCCCCATGGGTCCACCACCATGCTGTGGCCCCAGTTGGCCTTGCGCCCGCCGTCGAACCGCCCGACCTGGTTGCACGCCAGCACGTAACACTGGGTCTCGATTGCGCGGGCCCGGACCAGGACCTCCCAATGGTCCTTGCCGGTCATCAGTGTGAACGCGCTCGGCAGCACGATCACCTCGGCGCCCTTGGTGCGCAGGCGGTGGAACAACTCGGGAAACCGCAGGTCATAGCAGATCGAACAGCCGATCGTACGGTCGAGCGCCCGATAGGTCACGATCTCGGTGCCGGGCAGCACCAGCTCCGACTCGCGGTAGACCGTGCCGTCGGCCAGGGTGACGTCGAACAGATGGATCTTGCGATAGCGCGCGAGCTCGCGGCCGTCGGCGTCGAACACCACGCTGGTGTTGTAGACATGGTCGCCGGCGGTCTCGAACAGGCTGCCGGCGTGGAGCACGATGCCGAGCCGCCGCGCGGTGTCGGCCAAGCGCCGGTAGAGCGGCCCGTCCGGGATCGGCTCGGCGCCGGCGCGCCGCTGTTCGACCGTGCCGCCGAGCATCGGGAACGCCTCGGGCAGGACCGCGAACTGCGGGCGCTCGGCGGCAACCGCCTGCTCGAGCGCAGTGAGCGCGCGCGCCACGTTGGCCTCTTTGTCGCGGTCGGCGTTGGTCTGGATCAGCGCTACCTTCATCGCGCGGCATTCCCGGTCTGCGGTTGTTGCGCCTTACGGCGCCGAATGCGGCCTGTCGGCCGTGGCGGGGGCGCGGCCCCCGGACGGGTTGCCCCCCAAAAACCTCGGAGCGAGCGTCGTCTTTTTTGTCTAATCTGCTGTCACCCCCGGTCCGGTCTAGCAAAAGGCTCGGCATGACGCGCAGGTTCACCAAGATGCACGGGCTCGGCAACGACTTCGTGGTGCTCGACCACCGCGCACTGCCGCCGACCGCGGCGGCGCCGTCGGCGGCGCAGATCCGCCGGATCGCCGACCGGATGCTCGGGGTCGGCTGCGACCAGGTGATCGTGCTGGTGCCGGCGCCGAGCCCGGACGCGACGGTCGGGATGCGCATCTTCAACCGCGACGGCGGCGAGGTCGCGGCGTGCGGCAACGCGACCCGCTGCGTCGCCCGCCTGCTGGCGGCCGAAGGCGCCGGCACCGCGCCGGTGATCGAGACCGCGGCCGGTCGCCTTGGCGCCGAGGTCGCGCGCGACGGCACCCGGGTCGCGGTCGATCTGGGGGTGCCGCGGTTCGGCTGGGCGGAGATCCCGCTCGCGCGGCCGATGGACACGCGCGCGCTCGAGCTTGCGCTCGACGGGTTGCGCGCGCCGGTCGCGGTCAACCTCGGCAACCCGCACGCGGTGTTCTTTGTCGCCGATGCCGCGGCGGTCGAGGCGACCGCGCTCGACCGCCTCGGCCCGAGGCTCGAGGTCGATCCCTTGTTTCCCGAGCGGGCCAACATCGGGGTCGCGGCGCTGCTCGGCCCCGACCGGCTGCGCCTGCGGGTGTGGGAACGTGGCGCCGGCCTGACCCGCGCCTGCGGCACCGGCGCCAGCGCCGCCGCGGTCGCCGCGATCGCAAGCGCGCGTTGCGCGCGCCGGCCGCTCGAAGTCGTCCTCGACGGCGGCGCGCCCACCATCGACTGGCGCGCCGCCGACGATCACGTGCTGATGACCGGGCCGACCGCGATCGCGTTCACCGGGATCTTGGCGGACGAGCTTTTCGCGGGTGCGTGATCGGCGGTGGAGAGACGGTGCGGCCCACGTCGTATCGCGACCGGCCACAGTCCTGCCTCCGGCCAAGCGGGGGCAGGTTGCCGCGCCGGCGGCCGGATGGGGTCAACGGCGCTGCCGGTGGGACCCTGGTCCACCACGGCGGACGTAACGTTCAGCTGTCAGTGGCCCGCCGCGGCGCACTCTTCATCTTGGCGTGATGGCGAAGCTCTCCAGGTCGCGGCCAATGGCCGGAACAGGTTGATGGTGCGCGCCTGCGACATCCGACCCCATCGGCCCTCTTGTGCGGCGCCTTATATGCGAATGACACGCACTCGCAATTTGGCGAGAGTAGCGTTCCCGGCACCGGAGCGCCACGAGAGGTCCCGTGGTCACCACCCTGTCGCGCCGTCTGTTGCACGCTGCACTCCTGCTGTTGGCGCTGTCGGTGTTCAGCTTCAGCCTTCTCCACCTCCTGCCGGGCGACGTCGCGGAGCTGCTCCTGATCGGGCAGATGGACGGCGACCTCCCGGACCGTGCGACCCTTGAGCGGTTCAAGGCGGACAACGGCTTCGATCGAGCCCTCTGGCACCAGTACCTGGATTGGCTCGAACGGGCGGTGGTCGGGGACTTGGGCGTGTCGTTCCGCACCGACGATCCGGTGGCCGAGGAGCTGGGACTGCGGCTTGCCGCCACCGCCCATCTTGCCGCGGCCGGTTTGGCGATCGCGGTTGTTCTTGGCACCGGCCTGGGCGTTGCGGCGGCGGCCCGCCCAGGCTCACTGGTCGACCGGGCGGCGATGGCGCTGGCGGTCGTCGGTCCGGCCTTGCCCAGCTTCTGGTACGGCCTGCTCGCGATCTTGCTGTTCTCCGTAGAGTTCGGCGCCGACTACGTCAGGACAGCGCGGGCAAAATCTGACCCCGCATGTCCATTCGGCCCAGAACCTTATGTACAACGGCTGTGCCAACGAGGCGCTCGACGACCTGCTGGTCGCCGGTCGCGGGCTGCCGTTCGGCGCCGAGCGGCAGGAGACATACCATCAAGCCCTGACCCTGATCCACGAGGACGCCCCGATCGTCCCGCTCGTGCACAAGGTCGCGGTGTCCGCATCCAGCGATCGGGTGGGGGGCTACCGTATCCACCCGTCCGGCTTCTTCTACAATTTTAAAGAGGTCCGGCTCGCTCTGGTGCCCGCGGATTGACGCACTGCGGGTGCGATCACGCGCATCTGCCAGCGTCATGGGTTCGCACCCGCATCTTGAATTCGAAGATGGGAACCAAGCTGGACATGATCGAGCTTGAAGATCACGGCGAGACACTCAGCTTCGGCCCCGGCGTGTTCCAGCTGTATGCCGGCGCGCACAACCCGGTTGCGGCGGCGCTGGTGTTCAGCGTTTTGGCGCGCGCCTTGCCGGTCCTCTCGCCGGGACGTCCGGCCGACCGAGATCGGCTGTTCGTCAGAACGGCCTTCCCCGGCCGCGGCGTTCTCGACTGCCTCGAAATGGCATGCCGCGGGACCGAGGAGGGGCGGGTCTGGGTGGATCTCGCCTGCGGCCCGCCCGAGGCGCCGCCCGCCCCGATCGGGCGCTGCTGCTTCGAGCTGTTCTTGGATGGGCGCGGCTGCGCCGTCTGGCCCGCGCGGCCGCTGTTTTCGCCCGCGTTCTCGGACCTGGCGCGTCGCCACCTCACCGGCTCCCTGACCGCGGAAGAGATGCGGTCAGTCGAGATCGGACAGGGCCGGCTCTGCCGCACCATTCTCGATCAAGCGCCGGAGAAGCTGCACGAGTTGCGCCAAATCGCGCCGCCGTCGTTCACCCTTGCGGCAAGGGGGCCGCACCGCACGGCCCACGACGTGATCCGCATCCTCGACCGGGGCGATCGACGCCTTCGAGATGGTGACGCGCGCGGTCTCGGCGGGTCGGTTCCGCCTTGAAGAAGCGTTCGACGAACCGCGGGCCCCGCCGGCGGCCGCCATCTTCCAAGATCTCTAACAGGAGTGACCGACATGATCGCAGTGACTTCCGTGCGGACCCGGGTCTGCGCGACCCTGATCGTGCTCGTGGCCGTGCTGATGATCGCGTCCACCGGGGTCGCCGCCAAGGTGCGGCCCGGCATGCCGCCGCCCGAACGCCAGGACGTGGTGATGATCGGCGACCGACTGGTGAACGTCGCCTACCATTTGGGCGTCGTGCCGCGCGCCATGTCGATCCGGGGCGACGTGTGGGCGTTCGGCCGGACCTTGGCCGAGACGTCGTCGATGATCCTCGGCTGCCCGCACTACATCGTGGCCAAAGACCCGGAGATCGTGCCGCGAACCTTGGGGGAGACCGGGATCCGCCGGGTTCTGATCGAACACACGCCCGGGTTCGATCGGCTGAAACCGTTCCGGGACCCGATGAACGCGGTGCCGATGCTGGAAAAATCCGGCGTGCTCGACGAGCTGGACGTAACGGTCGAGGTCGTGGCGTTCGGCAGCGGGCTTGAGCCGGCGATCCGCCGGGTCGGCGCCCTTGTGGGCCGGACCGAGCAGGCCGAGGCTCTTGCCCGTGCGTACGCGACGCAGATGGAAACCGTTCGGGCCCGCCTGCCGGCGGCCGGCGCCGACACCGAGGTCGTGATCCTCAACGGCGTCCACCAGCACGACACCGGCCGGGGCTTCGTGCGGGTCGAACTCCCCGGCGGCTACGCCGACGCCTTCCTGCTGGAACCGCTCGGCCTGACCAACGTCGGCGGCACGTTCGTCGAGGCCGGCGCCATGGCGCGGCACGGCTTCGCCATGGTGGTCTCGCTGGCGCCGTTGAAGACCATCCAGCCCGACGTTCTGGTGGCGACCGGCGACGCCGACGTCGTCCAGCGCAAGCTGGCAGCGGCCCGACAGCGCGATCCGGCATTCGCCGAGATCCCGGCGATCGCGAACGGCGCCGTGTTCGCTCTGCCGGCCTACGTGGACTCCGGCGTCATCGAGTACCCGGCGGTGCTGCGGCGCTGGGCCGTGACCCTCGCCGCCGCGGTGCGCGCGAAGTAACCACGGTGGTCGCCGCCGTGCTCACCGACGAGGCCAGTTTCGGGGTGACCGGCGGCGTCCACGGCCGCACTGCAACAAACTGACTATCGCGACGCTATTCCACCATTTGTGCGGGCGCCCACCCGACCTGAAGGTGAGCGTCCGGTTCCCGGTCCGAAAGGAGTCTCCCGTATGACACCGCGCTTGAGCGTATTGGTCGCGCTGGTTCTGGTCGTGCCCCTGTCCGCGCGGGCCCATTCACTTTGGATCAACGCCCACGAGTCCCACACCCACCAACCGCCTCATGCCATGATCTCGTTGGGCTGGGGCCACACCCTGCCCCTCGACGACATGCTGAACAGCCCGAACGGCCGGGTCGTCATCGACCGCTTCGCCCTGATCGAGCCCGACGGCAGCCGGACCGCGTTGGCCCTCCCGAACGCCCGGGTGGCGGAGCCGATGGCGAGGTCCGGGAACGTGACCTTGTTCGCGGCCGATCTCGGCGCTCGCAAGCTTGCGTTCGCGAAAGACAGCGCGCCGGGCGTCTACCAGATCGAGGCGGTCTCCCAGGCCAACTTCTATACCCAGTACATCGACAGCGCGGGGCGCACCCGTCTGGCCCTCAAACCGCGTGACCAAATCGACGGCATCGAGACGGTGCAGATGTCGGTCAAGTACCAGGCCTTCGCCAAGTCCGCGGTGACATTCGGCACCTGGACGGAGCCGGCGCCCCTCGGGCATGACCTGGAGATCGTCCCGCGCACCAACCTTGCGGACCTCCATGTGGGTGACCTCGTTGAGGTCGACGTTCTGTTCCACGGCCAGCCCCTCAACGCGACGGCCCGGAGCATCGAGTACATCACGGCCCAGGGGACAGGGTTCGGCCAGAGCGACGGCTTCGCCCTGTTCTCGTATCTCAAGGACGGGCGGGCGCAGTTCCGGGTGCAGAGCCGGGGCCAGTGGCTGATTTCCGTCAACCACAAGGACGATGTGACGCCCGACGGACCGCTGGGGGACCTCGTCGGGAAGGCCGACCAAGTCTACCACGGCGCCAGCCTGACCTTCACCGTTCGTTAGTCCGGACGGGGCGCCGCCCGTTCGCATCCGTGGGTCGGCGCGTCGCCCCGCTCAGGCGCTGTCTCATACGAAATCCGGTTGAACCTTTCCGTTTGGTCGGAGCACCGCCGGTCGGTCGGGGCGCGGGCAACGGGAACCTGCCGATCGACCGAAGAACAAGCGCGCCCCGACCGACCTGGCTGGCGCTTTCGACCGGCGTCTACAAAAGAATACCGCTTTGAGCACAATAATCCCGATTCGAATAACACCCGGACCGCAGCAGCGACTAGCGTCCTGTCCAGCACCATCCAAGTGAAAACTTTGGATTGAAGGACGTATGATGCGCTCAAAAATTGCGAATCAATTGCTGCTGTCTGTTCCCGTTTGGGTCATGATGGCTGTCGATACCAGTTTTCCGGCACTTGCACAGGATCTGACGGCCGTCGCCGGGGACCAGGATACCGTCGCCGCCGCGAGAATCCGGGACGGCCAGGTGATTGAGGTCGTGCAGAATACCAACGCAACATCAACCGGCGTTCCTGACGAAAACGGTGACGATGGCGCGGTGATTCTGGAACCCGTCACCGTAACCGCGGGCAAGGTTGAAAGGGATAAGCAGGAAGTTCCGGCCAGCGTCAGCGTGTATGACGGCTACACTCTGGAAGACCTCGGCGTCGACACGTTGGAATCCGTGGTCAGCCGCTCTCCGAACGTCAGTTTCTACCGCGCCGACAGCCACACCATTTACCTGATCTATCGGGGCATTGGTGGCACCACCAACATGAACAAGGTCTGGAACATCAACACCGACGGCGTGACGCTGCCCTATGTGGCGACCGACACCCTGCTGGACGTGGAGCGGATCGAGGTGCTGCGCGGCAGCCAGGGCGCGCTTTACGGCCGCAACACCCACGCCGGCGTCGTGAATCTGGTCACCCGGGACCCCGGTGACGATTTCACCTTCGACGGTGGCGCCTCCTACGAAAGCTACAACACCCTGAAGCTCAGCGCTGCCGGCGGCGGCCCGATCACCGACGACCTCGGTTTTCGGCTGGCCGTGGGGTACCGCTCGAGCGACGGCTTTTTTGAGAACACCTTTCTCGGGACGGACGACAGCAACGATCACGAACAGTTTTCGGTGCGCGGCAAGCTGGTTGCGCGGCCGACCGACGAGGACAAGCTCACCCTCAGCTTGACGGGCGATCGCTTCGACGGCGGTTTCGACAGCTACGTCGCCGGTGGCGGGACCGAGACCGTCAACGACGAACCGGGCTACACCGACGGCTACCTGGCGGCGGTCTCGTTGACCTGGGAACACCAGTTCGAGGCCACCAAGCTGACGTCGATCACCAGCTACTCCCGGTCGAACTACGGCTTTTTGCACGACTGGGACTTCACTTCGCTGAACATCTCCACCGGTGAATACGACGAGGACTTCTACACCTTGACCCAGGAAGTCCGCCTGGAAGGTCAAGCGGGTCCTGATCTGGACTGGCTGGCCGGCGCGTTCCTGATGGCGGAGGATCTCGATACCGAAACCACCATGCGCTTAGGCGCCGATGCCGGTTTTTGGGGCCAACCCGCCAACGCTTTCATGGCCCAGCGGTCCACCATCGAGACCCGGTCGGCGGCGCTGTTCGGTCAGATCGCCTATCGGCCGCTGTCCAGGTTGGAACTCACCGGGCGCCTGCGGCTGGACTACGAGAGCAAAAGCCTCGATTGGACGGGCTTCTCCGATATGTATCCGGCCGTCAACAAGTCATTCGACGAAAGCTGGTTCGCGGTGTTGCCGTCCGCGTCGGTGGCTTGGCTTCTGTCGGATGACCAGCGTGTCTACGCATCCGTCTCCCGGGGTTACAAAGCGGGCGACTACAACAACGTGCAGCTGGATCCGGCGGTTGTCACCGCGGCGGTCGACCCCGAATACGCCACGACCTACGAGATCGGTTACAAGGGCCTGGTAGCCGACCGGCGGTTGGAGATCAACGCCGCAGCCTTCTACATCGACTGGCAGGACCTGCAGGTCGAGACGCCGGTCAGCCTGGCGGGGGCGCTCGTCTACCGCAAACAGAACGCGGCCGAGGCGCACAGCACCGGCATCGAGTTGGAGTTGCGCGCCCGTCCGGTGTCGGGCTGGGAGGTGTTCGGTAGTGCCAGCTATCTGATCGATTATGAATTCGACAGCTTTCCAAACAGCACCAGTGGTGACTTGTCCGGAATGAATCTGCCCAGAGCCAATCAATTTTCCGTGAGCGCCGGCACCATCTACCGGCACCCGACGGGACTGTTCGCCTCGGCGGATGTGACGGTCAACGGACCAAAGTTCTTCGACGAAGCCAACGCGTTCGAACAAGATGCCTACACCTTGCTGAACGCCAAACTCGGCTACGAGACCGAAAACCTGTCGGTCTATCTGTATGGCCGCAACATTCTCGACGAGGACTATGCCGTGCACATGTTCGCCAATGCCGAGATGTCGGGCGAGCCGAGGATCTTCGGCGTCCGAGCCGACTTGACCTTTTGATGTTGCAGGCTAAGAAAATCAACCCCGAACAAGCATCGTCCGCCTTGGCCTCCTGGTGGGGATGGCGCTGATCTGCCGGTCGGTCCCCGCCTTTGCCGATGGCGTCCCGGTCCAATACCGCCCCGGATCGCTTTCGACGTGTCCACTTTCGACTTATCCGGGGCAGTATTTGGGCAACCAGGGCGTCGCCTTCATACCACCTCTTTGCGGGCCTGTCCCGGCAAAACGCCGAACTGCCTGTGAAAGGCCTTGCCGAAATGGCTGACATTGCTGTAGCCAAGGAGATGGGCGGTCTCGCCGACATTGTGGTCTCTCAGCAGTTGGCGCGCCCTGTTCATCCGTTCGCACAGAAACAACGCGTAGATGCTGGTGCCGAACAGGATTTTGAACCCACGCTTTAGCTTGAGTTGATTGAGCCCGCTTTCGCGCGCCAACGCGGCTATGGTCGGCGGTGCGCTCAAATCCATCAACAACCGATCACGGGCGATCAGCAACTGCTTTCGTTCGCGGGGCGGTATTTCGATTTTATCTGGATTGGAAAGAGGATGGCTCACATGCCACGCCAGGAATTCGAGCGCTGCGGCCTTGACCATCAGCGATGAGGTTCCTTGACGCTCGACACGCTCCGTCAGGGATCGCGCCGCCGCCATCGTCTGCGACGTCGGCGGGCAGTCTCGAAGCAGGAAAAGACCGTGCTTGACGTTTTCTAAGAGCCAATCCGCTTCGTCTCCCGCGAGTTCGATCAAACGTTCGGGCGAAACCAAGAGTTCCACCTGGCGGAAGGTCGAACTGGCCTTGACAAGGAAATGCTCGTTCGGTGTGTAAGTGATGTGGCCACCACCGACATCGGAAACGAGCGAGCGCCGGCGGGTGCTCCGTTCCACCCGCCCGGCCAACAGGCACGAGAAAACCACACCATTGATGTCGTTCGTCATGCCGGCCTGAGTTGAACGTATGCCGTCGCCGTGGTAGGCACCCACGGCCATCCCCGTGTCGAGGTCCACAAATCGGGAAACAACACCCGGCATCGCTTCAGAAATCGCTGTCGGCTTACCGAACAGTTTGGAGGTAAATGTCGAATCCAATGCTCCACCTCTTCCCGAACAGCCGCGAAGCGATCACCCAGCGCCGCCTGCGTCGTGTCGGCGCTGAATGAGAGTGATACTCATTCGCATTTAGCCTGTCAATCTCTCGCGTGGTGACATTCGGGGGGACAGCATGTGAGATTGACCGGAGAGTGAGGCACGCTGGCGGATTGTCCGGCGAGACGATCTCGATCCTACCGCTTGTAGCGAACGCAAGCGGGAACACCATATATGGAAGGGTCCGTAGAGTGCTTTGAGGAACTGGGGGACCCGTGTGCAGGGAACGCCAAGCGCCACTTCCCAATAAATGGGCTATTTATTGGGATTTCGCACAAGCCCGCTTGGGACAAATGGTGATGGGCAAGACCGGGCCGTGCGCAACAAGCGGTGTTGTGTCACCCGCGTGCCTCCGCCTCGCTCACCCGCCGCCTGAACGCCCACTTGCGGCCATGTCGGTTCTTGAGCTTGGTCCGGTAGGTCGTCTGGTCGTCGTGGCCCTGCCAGTCCCTGCCAGTCGGAGACCCGGACCGCCGCTTGATCTGCGGCGACCAAGTCCCGGGCAGCATAGGGGTAGGTTCCGGCACGGGAAATCGCCTTGGCTCGAGCAACAATCCTCTCATCATCGGTCGCGTGCGTGAGATAGTCATCGAAGCGATCATAGCTGAGCGAGCGCTCGAACGCGGACCAGCGCACCGCTTGCGCCTCGGCAGGACGCCCCAGTTTTTCCAACGCGACGACCCGCAACTCGTCGATCTTTGCTTGGCGACCGGCTAGTGGTGAAAACGACGCGAGCCGGCGCAGAGCGTCATCGAACCGGCCGGGGCGACGTCTCGCAAAGCGTTGAGCAAAGCCCACCATCGTTGCTGATAGAGGATTTGATGATACCAAGCCTCTCCAATTCTTGTCAAGTATAGGATTCGGCTATGTAATTCATCTT
The DNA here is from genome assembly GCA_028277115.1 of Azospirillaceae bacterium. GTDB lineage: Bacteria > Pseudomonadota > Alphaproteobacteria > Azospirillales > Azospirillaceae > JANQHG01. Next base: position 9,070 of record JANQHG010000236.1, on the reverse strand, counting down.
TGCAAGAATATTTATTTCGCATCGTCAGGTGGCGAGGTTCGGAAAGCCGGCGATTGGGTCGGGAAAGGCGGAGGAGCCAGAAAACAAAAGCGCCCCCGTTTGACGGCCAAAGACGTCGAGGTTCCGGCGTTGGTCTGCATACAGGCTGAGGACATGAAGGACTCTTGGTGCATTGCAACTAGCCTCGAGGATGAACCTTCGGCCAGGATTGTAAAATCCCATGGGAAGCGCTGGGGTGTCGAGTGTAATTTTCGAGACATCAAAAAAATTAGATTTGGAATGGGCCTGGGAAATATTCATGTAAAAACCTGAACGAAGGGATAGACTTCTACTGATCAGCGCATTTGCTGTCGTTCTGCTTACATTGCTCGGCATCGCAAGTGGGGATGTTGGACCGGTGGGCGGTCGCGGTACGTTCTGCAGTCGGCATTGTCCGACCGGATGACCGTCGCGGCGCGAAGATGGAAATCCCAAGGGACACGCCGGCGACGACCAGCACAGCGCCGCCGATCTCGGGCCAAGTGGGCGGCCTCTGCTCCCAAAGCAGGCTGAAAGCCGCGCCAAAGAGGGACTCCGCCGAGATCAGCTGCGCCATCAAGGTTGCCGGCAGCCCCCGTGCACCCCACACCCACAGCGCGGTTGCGCACCAGGAACCGACGAAACCGAGCAGGATCGACCAGCCGACGAAGCGGGCGCCGATCGACCAGTCGAACAGAGCGGGGAGATTGCTGGTGACCGCGGCGACCGGCACCAGCATCAGGCTGCCGAGGCCGGCCCCGAGCCCGATCAGCGCGGTCCAGGTCTCGGTATCCGCCGGCGCGGACGGCCCTTGCTGAATGGCGGCGTTGACCGAGACGAAGTAGGTCCACGCACCGCACGCCGCCAACGCGAGGAAAAAACCAATCGCCGTGCGATCCCCCGCCCCATCGAACCCTGCGGCAGGTGTCCGGCCGAGATTAAGGACCACGAGACCGCTGACGGCAAGCATGACGGGCCCCAGCACTCTGCGCCATGGGACGATCGCTTCTCGCAGGTTTCCGATCACGGCTGCGGCCAACGGGATGATGCCGGTCACCACCGCGGCAACCACCCCGCCGGCCAGGGTGACGGCATAGGCAATGAAAAGAAAGAACCCGATATACCCGACGACGCCGAGGTGAAGCGCGAGCAAGATCAGGCGCCGGCCGACCAGTTTCAGGCGGGCTCGTTTTCTGGCCAGGACAACCAGCCCACAAGCGGCAAAGACGACATACCGGCCGATCACCAACGCAAGTTCGTCGACCGGCTGGACGGCCCGTGGGCCGAGGAACGCCAAGGCCCACAAGGCGCCGGCGGTCAGAGCGGCCACGACACGGGCCGCCAGGTCACCCAGATCCGGCCCCGGACACTCGGGCGATCCTTCAGGCGGACTCCCGTTCGGCAAGCAGCACTCCCTCCGCCACGACCTGATCGACGAGGTGGTCGAAATCCTCTATCGTGGTCCGATGGTTCGTAATCGCTAAAATCCGGTGATATGAACCGGAAACGCACGACATTAAGCGGGCTTGACGACAATAACTCGAGATTCTGGTTCTCGCTGATCAGGTCGGCAAGGTGACGAGCCTGTCGTATGTTCTCGTCGATTGCAGATGCAAAAGCACTCATCCCATAGGCTTTAACACGAAATCCGGTTGAACCGTTCCGTTTTGTCGGAGCACCGCCGGTCGGTCGGGGCGCGGGCTGCACCCTGGTCGATCGGGAGCGCCCTGTCCCAGGCCCGCGCCCCGACATCGACAGGGCCGCAAAGCTGAACCGCCAATGTTGGGGCGATCGGCCCCCACCTTGCGATGCAAACAGGCAGACCGTGCCGGCCGATCGCCCCAACCTACATGTTCGGTGAGCAGCTTCCTCAGGCGTGGATTATCGGAACCAAACAATCGGATTTGGTATAAGAGACAGCACCAGGTTTTCGTGAGATAGCCAACCGTGGTCCGGAACGCCGATTCGAGTGCTTCGCAATCACGCGCGAGCAGGCATCCCACGTCGAACGGCATGTACATCCATTTTTGCATGTCGAGCGCCATCGAGTCGGCCCGGTTCATGCCGTTGGCCACCGTGCCGGCGTTGCCGATCACACAGATCGGGCGCCGGCCGACGCCGCCCGCGGATCCGCCAAACCGTGTAGGTCCCGTTTTCGCATTGCCCCCTCGTTTCGCTCTGGGCTAGGGTCCGCGACGAGCATGGCCGAGCGGCTTGTTTGGCCCGTGCATTGCACAATTCATCCCGCGGGTCAACCCGCGGGCGCCCGCACGCGGCCGCGTGCGGCGGCGCACCGGCGTCCGGTCTCCGCTTTCAAGCTCGCCCGCGGTGATCGGAAACCAGGCAACATCGTGCCCATGCCGTCGGCACACCGCACTGCCCGGTGCGGTGAACACGGGGATCAAGGACCTCTTCGTGGAATATTTCCTCCAGCAATCGATCAACGGCCTGACGCTCGGCGCGATCTACGGCTTGATCGCGATCGGCTATACGATGGTTTACGGCATCATCGGCATGATCAACTTCGCCCACGGCGAGATCTACATGATCGGGGCATTCATCGCCGTGATCAGCTTCACGGTGCTCGGCCTGTTCGGGATCACCTGGGTGCCGCTCGCGGTGTTGATCGCGCTGGTCATGGCCATGGTGTTCACCAGCGTCTACGGCTGGATCATCGAGCGGGTGGCATACCGGCCCTTGCGCGGGTCGTTCCGGTTGGCCGCGCTGATCTCCGCGATCGGGATGTCGATCTTTCTGCAGAACTACGTCCAACTGGTCCAGGGCGCGCGGGTCAAGCCGGTGCAGCCGATCATCCAGGGCAGCGTCTCATTGATGGAACGCGCCGACGGGTTCACCGTTAGTTTGAGTTATCTTCAGATGATCATCATCCTGCTGACGCTGGTCTTGATGATCGCGTTCTGGCAGTTGATCATGCAGACGGCGCTCGGCCGGGCGCAGCGGGCGTGCGAACAAGATAAGGTGATGGCCGGATTGCTTGGGATCAATGTCGACCGTACGATCTCGTTGACTTTCGTGTTGGGCGCGGCGCTTGCTGGGGTCGCCGGGGTGATGACCACGATGTACTATGGCGTGGTTGACTTCTACATCGGCTTTTTGGCCGGCATCAAGGCGTTCACCGCGGCGGTGCTCGGCGGCATCGGGTCGTTGCCGGGCGCGATGCTCGGCGGGCTGTTGATCGGGCTGATCGAGGCGTATTGGTCGGCGTACTTCACCATCGAATACAAGGATGTTGCCGCCTTCTCGATCCTGGTGTTGGTGTTGATCTTCCGGCCGAGCGGCCTGTTCGGTCGGCCGGAAATCGAGAAGGTTTGAGGCGCCGATGACCACCTCGAGCCTCGCCTCGACGGCGTCGATCCGCCGCCCGCCGCGCGGCGGCACAACTGGCGGCGGTTTGGGCGGTGCGGTCGCGACGGCGCTGGCCGACGGGGTGATCGCCGCCGCAGTCGCGTTCCTGTTCACCCTGCCGCTGGTCGGGCTGCGAACCGAGATCGCAATCGGCGGCCTCGCCATCAACACGCGGTTCGTCGAGGTTGCGGTCGCGGTGGCGCTGGTGTTCCTCGGCCGGTTCGGGCTGTCGCTCTCCGCGGCCGGCTATCCGGTGCCGGTGCTGGCGGCGGCGTTGGCGGTCGCCGGGGCGAGCCTGGCGATCGACTTCCCGACCGCGCCGTTGCAGCTGATCGCGGTCGCCGGCGGGCTGATCGTCGCCATGATCGCCGGCTGGACCGCCTACACCGGCCGCTCGACGCTGAGCCGGGCCGAGCGTCAGAAGCGGATGGATGCGATCGGCGCCAAGGTGCAGGTGTGGACGATCTGGCTCGCGCCGATCGCGATCACCTTCGCCGTCCTCTTGCCCTTCTTGCCGTTCGCCGACCGGCGGTTCCTTGACATCGCGATTTTGATCCTGACCTACATCATGCTCGGATGGGGTCTCAATATAATCGTCGGTCTGGCGGGGCTGCTCGATCTTGGGTTTGTCGCGTTCTATGCGGTTGGTGCGTATTCCTACGCGTTGATGGCCTATCATTTCGATTTGAGCTTTTGGGCCTGCCTGCCGCTCGCCGGGCTGTTCGCGGCGCTCGCCGGGCTGTTGCTCGGGTTTCCGGTGCTGCGGCTGCGTGGCGACTATTTCGCGATCGTGACGCTCGGCTTCGGCGAGATCATCCGGGTGATCCTGCTCAACTGGTATCAATTCACCGGCGGGCCGGACGGGATCGCCGGGATCCCGCGACCGAGCTTCTTCGGGCTGGCCGAGTTCATCCGGCGGCCGCGCGGTGACGACGTCGCGTTTCACCAGATGTTCGGGCTTGACTACAGCTCGCTGCACCGGATGATCTTTTTGTATTATCTGATCCTGGCGCTCGCCTTGATCGTCAACTTCTTCACCGTGCGGATCCGCCGGTTGCCGATCGGCCGCGCCTGGGAGGCGTTGCGCGAGGATGACATCGCCTGCGCCTCGCTCGGGATCAACCGGACCAACATCAAGCTCGCGGCGTTTTCGATCAGCGCGATGTGGGGCGGCTTTGCCGGCGCGTTCTTTGCGACCCGTCAGGGCTTCATCAGCCCGGAGAGTTTTACCTTCATCGAGTCCGCGATCATCTTGTCGGTGGTGGTGCTGGGCGGCATGGGCAGCCAGCTCGGGGTGGTGGTCGCGGCGTTCGTGGTGATCGGGCTGCCGGAATGGTTCCGCGAGCTCGAACAGTACCGGATGCTGGCGTTCGGCGCTGGGATGGTGTTGATCATGCTGTGGCGGCCGCGCGGCCTGCTTTCGCATCGCGAACCGACGATCACGCTGGCGCGCCGGCGCTTCGGCCGCGCCGCGGCGGCGACCAGCGGAGAGGCGACATGACCGCACCCGACGACTGGGAGCCGCACGGGGGTGAGCCGCGCGGGCTGGCCGGGGCCCGGCCGGACGCCGGCAGCGCGGCCGGCCGGCCGCGGCCCCTGCTGACGGTCGAGCATCTGACCATGCGCTTCGGCGGCCTGGTCGCGGTCAGCGACGTCTCGTTCACCGCGCGCGACCGCGAGATCACCGCGATCATCGGCCCGAACGGCGCCGGCAAGACCACGGTGTTCAACTGCATGACCGGGTTTTATGCGCCGACCACCGGCCGGCTCGCGCTCGACACCGGCCGCGACGTGTTCTTGTTGGAGCGCCTTGAAGCCTACAAGATCGCGCGCCACGCACGGGTCGCCCGGACTTTCCAGAACATCCGCCTGTTCGCCGGCATGAGCGTGTTGGAAAACCTGATCGTCGCCCAGCACAACAAGCTAATGAAGGCGTCGGGCTTTTCGGTGTTCGGCCTGTTGGGCCTGCCGATCTATCGCCGCGCCGAGCGTGCGGCCGTCGAGCTTGCGCGCTATTGGCTTGAGCGCATGCAGCTGACAGAGGCCGCGGACTGGCAGGCCGGCAACCTGCCCTATGGCGCCCAACGCCGGCTTGAGATCGCGCGCGCGATGTGCAGCGACCCCGTGTTGCTGTGCCTGGACGAGCCGGCGGCCGGGCTCAACCCGCGCGAGTCGGCCGAGTTGAGCGAGCTTTTGTGTTTCATCCGCGACAGCCACCAGATCGGCGTGCTGTTGATCGAGCACGACATGAGCGTGGTCATGGGCATTTCCGACCATGTCGTGGTGCTCGACCACGGCTGCAAAATCGCCGAGGGACCGCCCGAGGTGATCAAGCGCACGCCGGCGGTGATCCGCGCCTATCTCGGCGAGGAGGAGCCGGACGACGCGCTGGCCGTCGCGGGGGGCGACCCGTGATGCTCGGCTTGACCGACGTCTACGCCTATTACGGCGCGATCGAGGCGTTGCGCGGCGTCTCGGTCGAGGTCAAAACGGGCGAGATCGTCACCCTGATCGGCGCCAACGGCGCCGGCAAGACCACGCTGTTGATGACGATCTGCGGCAACCCGCGGGCCCGCCAGGGGCGGATCCTGTTCGACGGCGCCGACATCACCGACCGGCCGACCTACGAGATCATCCGCCGCGGCATCGCCCAGGCGCCCGAGGGCCGGCGCATCTTCCCGCGCCTGACCGTGATGGAAAACCTGCAGCTGGGCGCGACCACGGCGCCCGAGGTGCATCTGGCGCGCAATCTCGAGCGGGTGTTCACCCTGTTCCCGATTTTAAAGGAACGCGCCGACCAGCGCGGCGGCACCCTGTCGGGCGGCGAGCAGCAGATGCTGTCGATCGCGCGCGCGTTGATGAGTGAGCCGCGTCTGCTGTTGCTCGACGAGCCGTCGCTTGGCCTTGCGCCAATGATCGTCAAGCAGATTTTCCGCACGATCGGCGAGATCAATCGCGACCAGGGGGTGACCATCTTCATGGTCGAGCAGAACGCCCACCACGCGTTGCGCCTGGCGCACCGCGGTTACGTCATGGTCAACGGGGTGATCGCGCTGTCGGGCACCGGGACCGAGCTTCTGGCCAATCCTGAGGTCCGGGCCGCCTATCTCGAGGGCGGGCACGGCTGAAGACACCGACGCCCGGCTGCGAGGTTTGGGGGCTGCGCCCCCAGGTCAGGGGGTTTCACCCCCCGACACCCCCCGACCAGGGGTGCCCCCTGGACCCCATTAAGGGGGGCAGGGGGGTAACCCCTTGCGGGGGTCGAGGGGGCGGCGCCCCCCGAACGGCCGACAGGCCGCACTGGGTGCCGCAGGCGAGTGTCATTCAGGACGGAGCGAGACCAAGAGGAGCAAACCCCCATGATCGACGCGATCATCGGCCCATCGCCCGCGGTGTTGATCGGGTTGACGGTGGTGCTGTTCGGCGGCTGCGCCTTTTTGATGGGCCAAGCCGTGGCCCGCGGCTGGCGCCCGGCCTCGCGCGTGGTGGTCTACGGCGCGTTGCTCGCACTGGCCGACCGGTTCCTGACCTATGCCTTGTTCGAGGGCGAACTGCTGTCCCCGATCGGCTTGATCTCCCATACGATCATCCTGATCGCGATCGGGCTCACCGCCTATCGCCTGACACTGGCCTACAAGATGGTCACCCAGTATCCCTGGTTGTACGAGCCGGCCGGCCTGTTCGGCTGGCGCCCGAGGACGAGGGGCGGGGCTTGATCCCCCCCTTTTCCCCTTTGCCCTGCCCGGCCCGCCCTTGCGCGCCGGGCCGACCCGGTTTGCCGCCCGGTCCGATCCCGATCGGACGGCGAACGCGCGTGGCCCGGTCGAACCGGCCACGGTCACGCCGAGACCAAAGCGACCGCAAGGTCGATAACGAACCGCCGGGCCAACGGGGCGACCCGTCGCGTCCGGCGACATCAAACCAGGAGGTCAACACCATGGGGCGCAAGCTCACTCTTCTGACCGCGGTTGCCGCCGCGGCGCTGGGCGCGACCGCGGTCCAGGCGGCCGACCCGATCGTGATCGGCGTGGCCGGGCCGATGACCGCGCAATATGCCTCGTTCGGTGACCAGATGCGCCGCGGCGCCCAGATGGCGGTCGCCGACATCAATGCCGCCGGCGGCGTGCTCGGCCGGCCGCTCGAGCTGATCGTCGGCGACGACGCCTGCGATCCCAAGCAGGCGGTCGCGGTCGCCAACCAGATGGTCAATGAGGGCGCCGTGTTCGTCGCCGGCCACTGGTGCTCGGGCTCGTCGATCCCGGCGTCCGCGGTCTATTTCGAAGAGAACATCCTGCAGATCTCGCCGGGCTCGACCAACCCGCGCCTGACCGAGCAGGGCTTCGATACCGTGTTCCGCGTGTGCGGCCGCGACGACCAGCAGGGCGTGGTCGCCGGCACCTATCTGGCCAAGGCGTTCGGCGACGCCAACATCGCGATCATCCACGACAAGACCGCCTACGGCAAAGGCCTGGCCGACGAGACCCGCGCCGCGCTGAACGCCGCCGGCGTCACCGAGACCCTGTACGAAGCCTACACCGCCGGTGAAAAGGACTATTCGGCGCTGGTCAGCAAGCTGAAGGAGAACGCCATCGACGTTCTCTACGTCGGCGGTTACCACACCGAGGCCGGCCTGATCCTGCGCCAGATGCGCGAACAAGGCATGGCCACCCAGCTGATCTCGGGTGATGCGCTGGTGACCAACGAGTTCTGGTCGATCACCGGCGACGCCGGCGAGGGCGTCTTGATGACCTTCGGCCCGGACCCGCGCAAGATTCCGGCGGCCGCGGGCGTGGTCGAGAAGTTCCGGGCCGAGGGCTTCGAGCCCGAGGGCTACACCCTGTACACCTACGCCGCGGTCCAGGTGTTCGTCGATGCGGCGACCCGCACCGGCGGGTTCGACACCGGCGCCTTGATCGACGACATCCAGTCGAACGGGTTCGAGACCGTGATCGGCCCGCTCGGCTTCGATGACAAGGGCGACATCACCACCCCGGCCTATGTCTGGTACCAGTGGGAGGCCGGTCAGTATATCGAGCGCGGCGCTCTGTGATCCAGAGACACCGGACGATCTGCGCGCAGATGATCCGGCGGATGATCTGAAAGACGGCCCGAACCGGTGCTGCGGTTCGGGCCGTTGCCGCTGTCGGCTGATCCGGCCGCGCGCGCCGCTACACCAGACGGTTGTGCCCCGGCGCGCCATCGTCCAGGGTCGAGACGACATCCGCGGCCGCGGCAGTCAGGTCATCGACGCCGGCGAGCACGTCTGCGAACGATCCGGCCGCGCAGGCATCGACGATCAGACGGACCGCCCGATGGACCCGTGCCGCGCCGAAGGTGGCGGCGCTGCTCTCCAGAGTATCGCCCTCGTCGGCGATGGTTGCCCGGTCGCCCCGGGCGGCGGCGCACGCGATCCGACCGACCCGGGCCACCAAGTCGTCGCGAAAGCTGCGCAGGAACCCGGGCACCAACTCGGCGCGGGTGTCGGCGCCGAGCGCTGCCAGGGTGTCTTGGTCGAACACCTCGGCGGCCGACGCCGACACCGGCGGCGTCACCAGCATGCGGCCGACCGCGGCGATCAGCCCGGCAACCCGCGGCCCGCCGACGGCTCCGTCGGCCGCGGTGCCGACGATCGCCAACACCGGCACCGCCCCCTGACGGTCGCGGCGGCAGCATCGCAGGATTTGGT
>JANQHG010000160.1 GCA_028277115.1 Azospirillaceae bacterium | reverse complement strand
CGCCCGCGCCCGACACCACCGCCGCCGCAACGCCGACCCGGCCGGCACTCGAGCGACGGCTCGCAAGCGCCGCGGCCCGCCACCAGGCCGGTGATCTGGCGACCGCGGCGGCGCTCTATCGCGAGGTGTTGGCGGTCGATCGCACCCACCCGGTGGCGCTGCACCTGCTCGGTCTGGTTCGCCAGGCCGAGGGCGCCCCCCAGGCGGCGATGAAGCTGATCGCGCGCGCGGTCCACGCCGCCCCCGCCTATGTCGCCGCCTGGATCAATCTCGGCACCGTGTTGCAGGCACTCGGCCGTCATGGCGATGCGGTCGAGGCCTATCGCCGCGCTCTGGCGCAGCGACCGGAGGCGGCGGATGCCCTGACCAACCTCGGCAACGCGCTCGACTCACTCGACCGTCTCGAGGAGGCGGCGTCGTGCCACCGTCGGGCGATCGTCTGCGTGCCGGAGACGGCGACCGCGCACGCCAACCTCGGCCAAGTGCTGTGGCGGCGGCGGCAGTTGGCGGCGGCCGAGGCGGCGGTCCGGCGCGCGCTCGCGCTCGACCCGCGGGCGGCGGCGGCGCTCGGGACATTGGGTACAATTGTGCGCGACCTCGGCCGGCCGGCCGAAGCCGAACGCTGCTATCGCGCCGCGCTCGCGCTCGCCCCGGACGACCCGCCCCTGCTCAGCGACCTCAGCCGGGTCCTGACGGCGCGCGGCGCGACCGCCGAGGCGTACGGGTGCCTCACCCGCGCGCTGTCCCGGGCACCGACGCTGCCGTCGGCCCAGGTCAATCTGGCGCTGCTGCGGCTCGGTCAGGGGGCGCTGGCTGAGGGCTGGCCCGGCTACGAGCACCGGTTCGCAGCGCGCGACGCCGGGGTCGCGCGGCGCCCGATCGAAACCGCGACCTGGCGCGGCGAGCCGTTGACCGGCCGAACGCTGTTGGTGTGGCCGGAACAGGGGCTGGGCGACGAGTTGATGTTCGCGACCCTGGTCCCGGCGCTCGGCGCGGCGGCCGCCGACGGCCGGCTCGCGCTCGAATGCGACCCGCGCCTGGTGGCACTCTACCGAAGGTCGTTCGTGGGCGCGACGGTGGCGCCGCTTGCGCCGACCGCGCGCGCGACCGCGCCGTCCACGGCGGGGCCCTCGGACCTCCAGATCGCCGCGGGCTCGGTGCCGGGACGGCTGGCGACCTCGCTGGCAGCCTGGCCGACCGGCGGCGCCCCGCTCGCCGCCGATTCGGCGGCGGTGGCGGGGTGGCGCGCGGCGCTGGCCGCCCTCGGCCCCGGGCTGCGGGTCGGGCTGTGCTGGCGCTCGGGCGACCTCAGCCCGGACCGGCGCGCGTCTTACGCGCGGCTCGAGACCTGGGCGCCGCTTCTCCGGGTGCCCGGGGTGGTTTGGGTCAACCTCCAGTACGGCCGGTGCGAGGACGAGCTGGCGGCTGCCGAACGTCGGCTCGGGGTCGCGGTCGCCCGCTTTGCCGCGCTCGACCGCGCCGACGACCTGGACGGTCTGGCGGCGCTGATCTCGGCGCTCGACCTGGTCATATCTGCCCCGACCGCGGTCGGCGAGTTGGCCGGGTGCCTCGGCGTGCCGGTGTGGCGGATCGACCGTGCGGGCGACTGGACCACGCTCGGGACCCGGGTCCGGCCCTGGTTCCCGGCGATGCGCCTGTTCGCCGACCGCGCGCTGCCGGCGGCGCTCGCCCGCGCCGGGCGGGCGTTGGCGCGGGCGGCGGCGCCGCGCGGATGAGCCGCCGCCACCTCATCGATGCGATGGCCGGGGCGGCGGCCCATATCTTGGACGCAGTTGGGGTCAACCGGTGTGGTCCGGGCGCAATGGAGATGGCCGTATGAGCGATGCCGTTGCAGACACGCCGATGTCACCGGAAGCTTACCTCGCCTTCGAGGACACCCTCCGGCGCGAGGACGGCAAACACGAATACGCCGACGGCAGGATCGTCCCAATGATCGGTGCGAGCTTCGCTCATGACACCATCACCATGAATACAAAAATCCTGCTTGCAACCGCCCTGAAATCGACGCCCTGGCGGGTCAACAGCGGCGATATCCGCGTCCATATCGAAGCTGCGCATGCCTATTTCTATCCGGATTGCAGCGTCAGCCCGGTCGGTGCGTCGGCCACCGCGGACACGACGACCGACGCCCGTGTCGTCGTCGAAGTCCTTTCCCCATCGACCCGGTACCGCGACCGTACGGAAAAGCTGGAGACCTACAAAAAACTGCCGTCCTTGCAAGACATCCTGCTGATCGAACAGTCCGCGCGGCGGGTCGAACAGCATTCCCGCACGGAACACGGCTGGACGACGACGATCATCATCGAAGACGGCCATGTCATGCTGCCGTCGCTCGGTCTCACTTTGCCGATGGCGGACATTTATGACGGCCTGGATGATCTGACATAGGTTTGGGAGGTCTGCGATGGAATGGGCCGAGGTGTTGGCGGATCCTTGCCTTAAGGACCTGCCCTACAAGATCGAACTCGACCATTACGGACGGATCGTGATGAGCCCGGCCTCCAATCGTCATGGACGGATCCAAGGCCTCTTGGCCCATTGGCTTCGGCAGGCCATGCCGGACGGGGTCATCGTCAACGCGTGCTCGATCGACACCCCGGCCGGGGTCAAGGTGGCTGATGTGGTTTGGGCTTCGCCGGATTTCGTGCGCCGGCACGGCGATGCGACACCGTTTCCGCAAGGCCCGGAGCTGTGCATCGAGATCGTCTCGCCGTCGAACCGGACCGCCGAGATGGCGGAAAAGGTGGCGCTCTACCTTGGTGCGGGCGCGCGCGAGGTCTGGCTGGTCGCCGAGGACGGCGGAACAGCGATCCACGGTCCCGAGGGGCCCCGTACCGCCTCGGTCTTCCCGATCGCGCGTCCCCCGACCCTGGCGTGACCGCCGGTTGTCGCCGATGACCCACATTTTCCGCGGGCTTGATGCCGACGACAAGGAAGCCGCCCCTTCTTCGATGTGATGGGCCGGCTGATCGTGCCCCGCCAAGGCAGCAGTCGCACGACCGGCCCGAGCCCGGAGAGCGCGGACTGATCGGCCTTGGTCGAGCCACCGTCATAGATCCGGCGGGCCGCCGCTCGCATCACGTGGCCGTGCGCGTCGGGGTCATGCGGAATATGTAACCTTACTGGACCGCCAGAAGATCGTCCAGCCGGTCGCCGTTCACCAGGCGAACGGCCCACGCCTTCAGCTGCTCGGCTGTCGCGTCCTCGACCCGTCGCACCACAGGCTCCGGCAGCGTACCGAACCGAGCCTGCAACAGCGTCAGCAGGAGCTCCTCGCGGCCTTCCTCACGACCTTCTTTGCGACCTTCTTTGCGACCTTCCTCGCGAAGGTCTTCTTTCCATTGTTCCACCCGTTCCGCCAGCATCGGACGCATCTCCATGAGGTATTCCGGTCCGGCCAAAGTGAGGTCGAACGCCTCGATCGCCCCCTTTGCGAGCTCGGCGAACAGTGCCCGGAGCTCTTCGAGCGCCGAATTGCCCTGGAACCATGTCGCGATCGCCTCCAAGACGTCCTGGAGCTCTTCCGCGTTCTTCGGGTGCTCGAGCCGGAACAAAAGCGAGGCGAGATTGTCGGACGGCAATGCGCCGGCCGCCGTCAGCGTCCCCATATCCACGAGATAATATCCGCCGCGCGGCTGCCAACGCCACAACGGCGATCCCGCCGGTAAGGCGATCAAGTCCTCGGTCGCGGTCGGGGCTGTCCAGCCGGCGGCACCGTTGTAGAGCACCACCGGCACCACCGCGGGCAGCCGGTCCTCGCGGGTCAGGCGCTCATAGGCGATGATGCCCTGGCGGTGCAGACCGGTGCAGACGTCGGTGCGCACCGGCATCCACCAATAGACCTTGGACTGAAATCCGACCATCAGATGCAGGTAGAGGCTGCCGGCGCCGCCGGCGAGCGGGATGCGCCAAATCACGTCGCCGTCGCGCCGGGGCCCGCCGCGGCCGTAGTATTTGGCCGGCAACGGCGCCATGCGGTCGAAGTCGAGACCGAGCGTCAGAGCCTCCGGCAGGAAGCCCTGGACCAGGTGGACCACCATCAGCGGGTGCGAAAACAGCCGGTGGTAAACCGAGTCCGACCCGCCGACCCGACCCCAGCGGTATTTTCGTTCCCTCGGCATGGTGGTTCCTTACCATTACTCAGCTGGAGCGCGCGCATCCAATCGGCGGACCGGACACCGACCCGGCAGCGGCATGCCAATCCGTTGGCGCCGTTCGGTGAGCGGTGCGATCAAGTGCAACGTCACAGAGACGTCCGGCGAGCCCGCCCGGTCAGATGCCGGCCGCGTCCGGGGCCAACAGCCCGATCACCCGCTTGACCTCGGCGAGCGTCGGGGTCGCGATCTCCCGGGCGCGGTCGGCGCCGCGGCGGAGCCGGCGATCCATCTCGGCCGGGTCGGCCATCAGCCGGTTCATCTCCGCCGTGATCGGTGCCAGCTTGGCGACCGCGAGATCGACCAGCGCGCCCTTGAACGCCGAAAACTGCTGGCCGGCGAACGCCGACACCGTGTCCTGGCGGCTCTGGTCGGCGAGCGCTGCGTAGATCGCGACCAGATTGGCCGCCTCGGGCCGGGCGTCGAGGTCGTCGGCCGCCTCGGGCAACGGTTCGGGGTCGGTCTTGGCCTTCTTGATCTTCTGCGCGATCGTGTCGGCGTCGTCGGTCATATTGATCCGCGAATAGTCCGAGGTGTCGGACTTGCTCATCTTCTTGGTGCCGTCGCGCAGCGACATCACCCGGGTCGCCTCGCCCAGGATCATCGGCTCGGGCTGCCGGAACAACTCGACCTCGAACTGGCGGTTGAATGCGCCGGCGATGTCGCGGGCCAATTCCAAATGCTGCTTTTGATCCTCGCCGACCGGGACATGGGTCGCCTTATACAACAGAATGTCGGCCGCCATCAGCACCGGGTAGCCGTACAGGCCGAGCCCGGCGTTCTCGCGATGCTTGCCCGCCTTCTCTTTGAACTGGGTCATCCGGTTGAGCCAGCCGAGCGGCGTGATGCACGAGAAGATCCACGACAGCTCGGTATGCGCCGTGACGTGGCTCTGGGCGAACAGGATGCAGGCATCGGCGTCGATCCCCGCGGCGATATAGGCGGCGGCGACCTCGCGGGTGTTGCGGCGCAGCGCCTCGGGCGGCTGCGGCAGGGTCAGCGCGTGGAGATCGACCACGCAGAAAATGCAGTCGTAACTCTTCTGAAGCGCGACCCAGTTGCGCAACGCCCCGAGGTAATTGCCCAGGTGAAGTTGGCGGGTGGGCTGCATGCCCGAGAATATCCGGTTCACGTGTCGGTCGCCCCTGAAACGCGCGCAGGATTGGGTCCAGGGTGGCGGACCCGCCGCCCTCTGGAGACCCGGGAGTTAACGCCGTCGGCCCGACCGCGGTCAAGGTCCCTCACCGCCGCTGCTGCCGGCGGCGGCGGCCGGTCGGCGGGCCAGACCGCGGAGATCGGCGAGGTCGACGGCACCGAGCCGTTGGGCCAAGCCGAAGTAGACCGCGACACCGCCGCCGACCAGGACGGCGAGCGCGGCGATCTTGAGCACCGACCCGCCAGCAAAGCCGGGCGCGAGCACCGCCGCGAGCCCGACCAGGACCACGCCCATCGCCGCCGCCGCCGCCGCGATCCGCGGCGCCCGACGGCGCAATTGGTGATCGAGCGCGAGCCGGCCGCGCCGGGCCAGCCCGCGCGCCAGCAGCGCGACGTTGAGCCAGGCGGTGACCCCGGTCGCAAGCGCGATCCCGACATGCCCGATCACCTGGATCAGGGCAAGCCCGAGCGCGGCGTTCAAAACCGTGACCACCGCCGCGACCTTGACCGGGCCGGCGGTGTCCTGGCGCGCGAAATAGGCCGTGCTCAACACCTTGACGATCACATAGGCCGGGATGCCGAGCGCATACGCCGCCGCCGCCGCCGCGGTCGCCACGGTCTCGGTCGCGCCGAACGCGCCGCGCTCGAACAGCACCCCGACGATCGGCGTGCCGACCGCGACCAGCGCCACCGCCGCCGGCACGCCCAACACCAGACTGTATTCGAGACCGCGCGACAGATAAGCGCGCACCCCCGCCTCGTCGCCCGCTTCGACCCGGCGCGACAACACCGGCAACAGCGCGGTCCCGATCGCGATCCCGATCACCCCGAGCGGCAGCTGGTAGAGCCGGTCCGCGTAATACAAGTACGAGATCGCACCGGTGCCGAGCAGGGACGCGAGCACGATATCGACGAACAGGTTGATTTGCATCACCCCGGCCCCGAACGCGCCGGGGGCCATCAAACGGAGCAGCCGGCGCACCCCCGGGGTCAGACGCGGCCAGGCGAGCCGCGGCAGCGCATGCGAGCCCCGGCACGCCCAGGCGAGATAGCCGAGCTGGACCACGCCCGACAGGGTGACCGCGACCGCCAGCGCGCTCGCCGGGTCGAGGCCACCCAGATGCGCCGTGATCAGCCCGGCGATCAGGGTCAGGTTGAACGCGATCGGCGCCGCCGCGAACGGCCCGAAGCGGTCGAGCGCGTTCAGAACCCCGCCCAACAGCGCGACCACCGACACCAGCGCAAGATAGGGAAAGGTCAGCCGCGCCAGATCGACCGCCAGCTGAAAGCGCGCCGGCTCATCGGCGAACCCGGGCGCCAGCACCACCATCGCCCACGGCATCGCCGTGATCATCGCGACCGTCAACGGCAGCAACACCGCGAGCATCACCGACAAAGCCTCGCCGCCAAAGGCGATTGCCGCCCGCCGGCCGTCGCTCGCCAGGCGCGCCGAGAACAAGGGCACGAAGGCGACCGAGAACGCCCCCTCGGCGAACAGACGGCGGAACAGGTTGGGCAGCTTGAGCGCGACGAAGAACGCGTCGGCCGCCGGTCCGGCGCCCAGGATCGCCGCGGTCAGCACGTCGCGGACAAAGCCCGCGACCCGGCTTACCATGGTCAGGCCACCGACCGTCGCGACCGCCCGTAAGAAGTTCATTGTTTGTTTGCGTCTTGTTCGCAAAAAAAATCCAGGCCGACGACGGCTGCGAGGGTTTGGCGGCATCGCCCTCCTAAGGTCAGGGGGGCAGCGCCCCTGACACCGGCCGTCAGGCCGAAATCCGGCGCCGCAGCCCGGTGGGAGGCATCAAAACAGCCAACCAAACAACCGCCCGATCGCGTCGAACACCCAAACGATGGTCGCAACCAGAACGCCCCCGAACAACCCGACCGAACACCCGATGCCGCTGGTCACCGCCACCGCGGCCATCGCGGGCAAGGCGCCGGCGACCATCGTCCAGCCGACCAACGGCGGGAACGCGGTCGCGATTGCGCCGACCGCAGCGCCGACCGCACAGCCGAAGAACACCGTGGCCCCGTTGATGATCCCGCCCGAGTCCTCCGCCGCCTCGGCGACCGCGGCGTCGCCCTCGGCCGCGCGCACCGCGGCCGGCCCAAGCCCGTGCGCGAGCGCTGCCGCCAGCATCACCACCAAGCCAACGATCGAAAGGCCGCGGCGCAAGATGGCGCCAGTCAAGGCGGTGCGGGGAGGCTGCGCGGTCATGCCATGTCCATCGCCGGGATCGGGGTGCGAGCGAACTAATGCCGATTTCCGGGGGACCGGTCAACCGGCGCCATGCGCGGGATCTGCTTGGGGCGATCCGCCGAAACCGGTATGGTCGCGGTTTGTCGTCCCTTAAGCCCTTGGGTCGTCCGTGACCTCCCATCTGGTGCTCGGCCCCGTCCTGCATATCGTCGGGATCCTGTTGTCGGTGCTGGGCCTCGCCATGCTGGTGCCGGCGCTGGTCGATGCCGTGGCCGGCCACCAGGGCTGGGGCGCGTTCGTCGGCGGCAGCGCGATCACGCTGACGGTCAGCGGCAGCCTGGTACTGGCGACCCAGGGCACGATCGAGCGGTTCACGGTCAAGCAGACCTTTTTATTGACCACGCTCGCCTGGCTGGTGCTCTCCGGGTTCGGGGCGGTGCCGCTGGCGCTGTCGAGCCTGGCGCTCAGCCCGACCGACGCCATGTTCGAGGCGGTCTCGGGCCTCACCACCACCGGCGCCACCGTGGTGACCCGGCTCGACGACGCGCCGGCGAGCGTGCTCTTGTGGCGCGCGCTGCTCCACTGGTACGGCGGGGTCGGGATCATCGTGATGGCGATCGCGGTGCTGCCGATCTTAAGGATCGGCGGCATGCAGCTGTTCCGCACCGAATCGTCGGACCGCGGCGACAAGCCGTTCGCCACCGTGCGCGACACCGCCTGGGCGATCGCCGCGACCTATCTCGCGCTGACCGTGGTGTCCACCGCCGCGTTCGGGGTCGCCGGGATGACCGCGCTCGACGCCGTCTGCCACGCGATGTCGGCGATCGCGACCGGCGGCTTTTCGACCCACGACGCCTCGCTCGGCCACTACGACCAAGCGGCGGTCGGCTGGGTCGCGGTCGCCAGCATGGCGTCGGCCGCGCTGCCGCTGACCTTCTACATTCGGCTGTTGCGCAGCGGCTTTGCCCGCGGGCGCTTTGCCGACACCCAGGTGATCACGCTGATCGCGGTGTTGCTGGTCGCCTGGACCGCGATGGCCGTGTGGACCCACCTCGAACTCGCGATCCCGCCGCTCGAGGCGTTCACCACCAGCGCCGTCAACATCACCGCGGTGATCACCGGCACCGGGTTCGCCTCGGCGAACTACAGCGCCTGGGGCGGCTTTGCCGTGATCATGGTGTTTCTCTGTTTCTTTGTCGGCGGCTGTACCGGCTCCACGACCGGCTCGATCAAGATCTTTCGTTGGCAGATCTTGTTACGCGCGATGTTGATCCAACTGATCCGGATGCAGCAACCGCACCGGGTGATGGTGATCCGCTACCATGGCCAGCGCGTCGACCGCGATGTCATCGAGTCGGTGATCAACTTCGTGGTCGCGTTCCTGGTCTGTCTGGCGTTGGTCACCCTGATCCTGGCCGCGATGGGGCTCGAGGTGGTAACCGCGGTCAGCGCGGCGGCCGCGACGATCACCAATGTCGGGCCGGGCCTCGGGCCGGTGGTCGGCCCGGCCGGCACCTATGCGAGCCTGCCCGACGCCGCGAAATGGGTGTTGTGTCTGGCGATGCTGCTCGGCCGACTCGAGGTGTTCACGGTCCTGGTGCTGCTGACCCCGGCGTTCTGGCGAGATTGAGCGGGCGGGCGGCGCTGCGACAAAATGCGCGCCGACCGGCCGCCCCTCGTGGTACCAAGGGCGCGCGCTCGAAACTGCGCACCGTTGCTGCCGACACGAACCATTGCGGGGGGAGTTGACGCCGATGACCTGCCCGACCTGCCATGCCGCCGCCCGCACCGCGCCGCCGCCGGCCGGGCTCGGCCGCCGCCGGTTTCTGGTCGAGTTGATCGCGGTCGGCGGCGCCAGCCTGACCCTCGGCTGCACCGGCGAGCAGTTGGCGGTACTCGGGTCGATCCCGTTGGTGCCGGAACCGCAGGTGCGCGCGCTCGGGCTCAAGACGTGGCAGCGGCTGCGGGCCGAGACGCCGCCCTCGCACGATGCCGGTCTCAACCGCCTGGTCGCCGGCATCGGCCGCCGGCTGGTCGGGGCCAACCCCAGTTCGGAGTCGTCGTGGGAGTTCGTGGTGTTCGACGACCCGCAGCAGAACGCGTTCGCGCTGCCCGGCGGCAAGGTCGGCTTCTTTACGGGCATCCTCGGCCTGATGGAGAACGAGGATCAGGTCGCCGCAGTGATGGGCCACGAGATCACCCACGTCAACGCGCGCCACGGCGCCCAGCGCCTCAACGCCCAACAGGCGACCAGCCTTGCGATCAATCTGGGCGCGGCAGCGCTCGAGGCCGGCAACATCGCCGAGGCCAACCACGTCGCGGCGATCCTCGGCATCGGCGTCCAGTACGGGCTGATCTTGCCCTATTCGCGCCACCAGGAGCTCGAGGCCGACCGGCTCGGCGCGTTCGCGATGGCGCGTGCCGGTTACGACCCGCGCGAAGCGGTGCGATTCTGGGAGATCATGTCGGCGCGCGCCCGCGGTGGCGCACCGCCCGAGTGGCTGTCCACCCACCCGTCGAACCGGACCCGGATCACCGCACTTGCCGATCTGATGCCGCAGGTGCTGCCGATCTACGAGCAAAATCGGCGCGGCTGACACGTGCCCCCTGGTTTGACGTGTGTCTCGCGCACCCATCCACCCCGGCGCCCATCCACCCCGGACGACGCGTACCACCAAGTCGGCGAGACGCCGATCTGCCGCGGTCAGACGAACACGTCAACCAAGCTGCCGCGCCGGCCGCCGCCGTTGGTCTGGGCCGCGATCGCGTTGGCCAGCGTGCTCACCGCCTCCCCGCTGCCGGTCCGGCCCTGGCTGGTCCGACCGGCATCGGTCTTGGCGGTCGCCCCCGCCGCATAAGCGGTCTGGGTCCTGGCCTGGCTCGCCGCGCTCTGTGCCACCGCAGCACCAGCGTTGGCCGCGGCCGTCGGGACGGTCGGCGGGGGCACCGGGCGCGCTTGCTGGGGCGCAATGGAGGCGTTGAAGTCCATAATCTGGACATTGGCGATCCGGGTTCAAAAAATCAAGGTGAAATCGGCCCCGGCTTAACGGTTCGTTGAGGTCTTGATGCCGGTCGGTCTCACGCCGGCTGGCCGAGCGTGATGCAGTGGATGCCGCCGCCGCCCGGAACGATGTCGCCGGCCGACACCTGGACCACTTTGCGCCCCGGAAACAGTCGGCGGACGATCCGGTAGGCCTCGCGATCGGCCGGATCCTCGAAGCTCGGCATCACAACGCCGCCGTTGGCGATGTAGAGATTGGTGTAGGACAAGGTCAGCCGGCCGGCCCGACCGTCGCGGCGCGCCGGCTGCGGCACCACCACCACCTCGAGCGTGCGCCCGGCCGCGTCGCGGGCGGCGCGCAGCCGCTCCAGATTGTCGCGCATCCGCGCGGAATTGCCGTCGTGGGGATCGTCGGTGCCGAGCAGCATCACCACCCCGGGCCGGACGAAGCAGGCGATCTCGTCGATATGGCCAGAGGTCTCGTCGTCCTCGTACCCCTGGCCAAGCCAGATCACGGTTTCGACGCCGGTGTAGGCCTTGAGCACCGCCTCGATCTCGGCCCGCTCGAGGCCGGGGTTGCGGTTCGGGTTGAGCAGGCACTCCTCGGTGGTGATCAGGGTGCCCGCGCCGTCGGTTTGGATCGCCCCGCCTTCCAGGACCATCGGCGCCTCGAACACCCGCAAGCCTTGGTGTTCGAGCAGCCGACGGCCGAGCGCGGCGTCGTCGCCATGGTCGGGGAACAGGCCGCCCCACGCGTTGAACCGCCAGTGCACGCCGGCGCACCCGGTGTCGGCACCGACCAGGAACGACGGGCCGGTGTCGCGAACCCAACTGTCGCTGATCGGCAACGGCGCCACGGTGACCTGGCCGCCGCAGGCGACCGAGGCCTCGACCGCGTCGTCCGGCCGGCAGACCATGGTCACCGGCTCGAACGCGGCAATCGCCCGGGCGACCGCCGCGGTGGCGACCCGCGCCGGCTCGAGCGCGCCGCCGAAGGTCTCGGCCCGGCAGGGCCAGGCGATCCAGCAGCGCCGGTGCTCCTGCCACTCTGCCGGCAGGCGATACCCTTCGGTCGCGGGTGTGGTCATTGCTGAAACGCTCGTGTCAGATGGGGGCCGACGCGCCACGCGGGTCGGCGCGCGGCGTGCGGGCGCCGGACCGGCGCGCGGCGCCGAAGCGGACCGAAAGGGCAAAAACGATACCGGCCGGCCAGGCCCGCTGGCAACACCGGCGTCATGCAGGGCCGTCCACCGCCGATCCTGCGGCGCCGCGGCAGGCCGCGCGGGCGTGGACGCGTGGACCGGGCGGGCCGAGGTTTACGGCTATCGCCGACCGCGAAAAGCTGCGACGATGACCGGTCGGTCAACATGGCCGGCCGGAAACCGACGCGCGACGGGACACGGATGCCCTGGGTCATCTTCGACGCTGACAACACCTTGTGGGCCGTCGAGCCGCTCTATGACGAGGCGCGGCGGGCTCTGTGCAGCCGTCTTGCCAACCATGGCGTCGACCCGCAGGAGGCGGAGCGGTTCCAACGAACCCGCGATGCCGCCTTGTTCGGGCAATACGGCTATGACCGGACACGCTTTCCGCGTTCGTTCCACGATACCGTGAGCCATTTCGTCGGGACGTCCGATCGCGCGCTCTTGGACCAGGCGGCGCGGCTTGGCCGGTCCGTCTTCGTCCGCCCGCCCCGACCCTTTCAGGGCGTCGACGTCACCCTCGCGACCCTGCGGCGCGCCGGTTTCGAGCTTGGGGTCATCACCGCCGGCGATCCGGTGGTGCAGCGCGAACGTCTCGACGAGTTCCCTCTGATCAACCAGTTCGCGCGAGAGAACATCGCCATCGTCGAAAGGAAAAACGAAGAGACACTGCGCGCGTATTGCCAGGAACGCCAGGTGGATATCCCGCAGTCCTGGATGGTCGGAGACTCGATCCGGTCCGATGTGATCCCGGCGCACGCGCTCGGCCTCAACACGGTCTACGTCGAACACCCCAATTGGCATGCGGTCGAACGCGAGAACCAAATCCTGCCCCCGGGCGTCCTTCGGGTGCGGTCGATCGCGGCGGTCCCCGACATCGTGCTCGAGATGGTCGCCGCGGAGTGACCTGCGCCGATCGACGACGTGGACGAAATCATCGGGGCCCGTGCCCCTCATCCAGCAAGGTGCCATAGGACTCAGCGATCCGCCAAACCCCTTCCAAAGCTTGGTCCAATCCGGTCCGTTCGACCCCACTATACAGGTCGTCGAAAAGCGATTGAAAAACCGCCTCATGACCGACCTGATCTGATGCGGATTGCTCCGTTGAGAAATAATTGGCCGGCTTCGCATCGATGAATATAATAAACAGCGGTGGAGCATCCGCGGCAGCGGGAGCGCGACGAAGGACTGCCGTCCCCGCCCGACCTGTAGCGCGGTTTCTTTGGTGAAACCCCAGGTTTCGATCAGTTTCTCCGGATCGTTCGACGATTTCGACCTGTTTATTCAAAATCTTGAGAACTTGTTGTGGGTCACCCTCCGCCTTTTGGCGCGTGATCCGGACAATGTTGCCCAGATTGACCTCTGAGGCAGATTGGCTGAGCTCAAGCGCCGCATCTGCCAGCTTGGCGACCCGGCGCCCGAGCGCCCGCAACAACTCCCGAGACGGCGACAATAAAAATAAGGCAATTATGACAGCTGGCCAGGGCGCAAATTTCAAAATTAGCTCGCCACTCCATCGAAATATGGCCCGAAAATCGTCCGGAGAAGGAAAAGCGCCCGGCGCATCTCGACAAAACAAGATAACGAGAAGCGCCATGACCAATCCTAAAACAATCGCGATAAACCAGGTTATTCTCATCATATCACCTGTTCGAACATTCAGCTGCGACGCACTAACAGGTTGAGTTAACCATAATCTCACACTCGATGCCACACCGAATCGGAAAGAACGCTCAATTGAAACCGCCGCCATCGCGTGTCCGGATCACCGAGGTTCCAACGGGTTCCAAAGACCGAAAAAACCGCCGACACTCCATGCCGGCAGCGGTGTCGGGGTGGGCAAGCGTGGCGGATGCGATCGTGGTGTTCGGGGCTGCGGTGTGGCCGGGCGGCCGGGCCTCGCCGGCGTTGGCACGGCGGGTGTGCCATGCGGCGGCCTTGTACGCCGCGGGCGCGGCGCCGCTGGTGCTGGTTTCCGGCGGTGTCGGGCGGGAGCCGCCGGCCGAGGCCGCAGTGATGCGGCGGCTGTTGATCGAGCGCGGCGTGCCCGACGCCGCGATCCGCTGCGACGACCAAAGCCGCAACAGCTTCGAAACCCTGCTCGCAAGCCGGGCCCTGGCCCGGCAGAACGGCTGGCGTCGGGTGCTCCTGGTGTCGGACGGCTACCACCTGCCGCGCTGCCGGCTGACCGCGCGGCTGATCGGGCTTCGTGCCGCCGGGTCGGCAGTGCCCACGGCCTATGGCCGGCCGCCGGCCTGGACGCTGGCGCGCCAGACCGTGCGCGATTATCTCGCGATTCCCGTCTATCTGCTCCGCGTCGCGCGGTGGCGGCTCACGCGGTAGCCGGTCGCCGGTCAGGTCACGGTTGGAACTGTTCCTTCAAGATCCGCTCTTCCAGGTTGGATTCGGGGTCGAACAGCAGGGTCAGGGTGACCGAAGGATCCTCGCGGACCTCGACCATCGCGACATCGCGGACCTCGGCCGAGTCGGCGACCGCCGAGACCGCACGCTTGCGCGCCTCCAACACATGAAAACGGATCACCGCGGTGTGCGGCAGCAGGGCGCCGCGCCAGCGGCGCGGCCTGAACGCGCTGATCGCGGTCAGCGCGAGAATGTTGGCGCCGAGCGGGATGATCGGCCCGTACGCAGAGAAATTGTACGCGGTGCTGCCGGCCGGGGTCGCGACCAGGCAGCCGTCGCACACCAACTCCGGCATCCGCACCACGTCATCGACCAGAATCTGCACCTTGGCGGTCTGCCGGGTTTCGCGCAGCAGCGAGACCTCATTGATCGCCAGTGCCTCGATCCGCTCGCCGTTGGTGCGCACCGCGACCATGCGCAACGGGTGCAGATCGACCCGTTGGGCCGCGGCGATCCGCTCGACCAATCGCTCTTCGCGGTAGGGGTTGAGCAGGAATCCGATGGTGCCGCGGTTCAAGCCGAACACCGGGATCGCCGGCCGCGGTGCCTGGTCGAGGCTGCGATGCAGGGTCTCGAGCATGAAGCCGTCGCCGCCGAGCGCGACGATCGCGTCGGCGCGCGCGATCGGGCTGTCGCCGTAGCGCGCGGTCAGCCGCGCCAACGCCGTCTGGGCTTCCGGCGTGTCGCCGGCACGGAACGCCAGCTTCGGGTCCGCGGGCGGTTCGACCGTCGGCATCGGCATGCCGGGGTCAAGGCGCAGCCGCGACCCGGCGCCGTCCGGCGCCGCGGGCCGGGCGGCGCACGGGGGGCCGGGCGGCCAGGGCTTGGTCACGGGCCCATCCGACCCAGGCGCTCGGCGGCATAGGCGTTGCCCTGGGCGGCGGCGCGCCGATAGGACCGCCGGGCCGCCGTGCGATCGACCGCGACGCCGACGCCGTGCTCGTAATGCCAGCCGAGCGCCGCATCGGCGATCGCCAGGCCGCGGCGCGCGGCGGCCTGGAACAACCGCACCGCTTCGGCCGGGTCGCGGCGGACCCCGGTGCCGTCGCGGTGGGCAAAGGCAAGCGCGAGTTGGCCGAGCGGATGGCCCTGGGCGGCGGCGCGCCGGTACCATGCCGCCGCCGCCGCGGGGTCGCGCGCGACCCCGCGGCCGGTACGCAGCAGGTTGCCGAGCCCGACCTGGCCCAGCGGATGGCCGCTGATCGCCGCGGCCCGGTACCAGCGGACCGCCTTGCCGAGGTCGCGCGGCACGCCGCGGCCAACCTCGAACGCCCGCCCGAGCAGCGCCTGCGCCGCCGCGTGGCCCCGCCGGGCCGCCTGCACCAGCCGGCGCGGCGTCACATCGGCGTTGTGCAGCCGCTCGCGCAGGCGCGCCGGCAGCACCCGATCAGGGTCGAGGCTCGGGAACGCCGGGGGCGCCGGGACGGCCGACCCGGCCGGTGCCGCGGGCGCGGCGGCCACCGGCGCCGCCGCACCGCCGACCCGATCGGGCACCGGTCGCGCGGCCGCGATCCCGACCGCCGCCGCCGCCGCGGCCATGGCATCGGCGGCCGGGGGCGCCGCCGCGACCGCCGGTGCCGCGGCAGCGGGGCCGGGCTCACCGACACCGGTTGCGGGGTTGGACACGAATTCACCCGTCAGCGACGACGCCTCCCACGGCACCTGCAGGCCA